>NZ_CP063191.1:1652192-1982631 GCF_028609845.1 Corynebacterium heidelbergense
GGGTATTGGCGCTTTGGAGCACAGGGCACACGCCCCCGTCAACGCACCCCCTACCCAACGCATCTTGATGCACGTCAAGGCGAACAAGTATGTGCTCACCCACCACCTGTAATAACTGCGGCAAGACCACCTGGGTCGGCTGTGGTCGGCATGTCGACGCTGTCAAGGCAAGTGTCCCGGATGCACAATGGTGCGCCTGCGAACGCAATCAGACGAAGACCCGAACATCCTTGCGGCAGGTGTTGTTCGGAAATTAGTGCCATCGACCCGGAAGAAGGTCGGGCTTCCGGCCCCAACGGAACACTGCCCGAACACTATCTACAACACCGTTAGGACCTCGCATGTTCCTCCAACGCATTTATGACGAAGACCTTGCGTCGGCCAGCTACTTCATCGGCTGCCAGGCCAAAGGTGAAGCGCTCGTTCTCGACCCCCGGCGCGATATCTCGGTCTACCTGGACATGGCCGCAAAGCAGGGCATGACCATCACGCACGTCACCGAGACGCACATCCACGCCGACTACCTCTCCGGTACTCGGCAGCTCGCCAACGCCACCGGCGCGGAGATCCACCTCTCGGCCGAGGGAGGACCGGACTGGCTCTACGATTTCGAAGGCACGCCCATGCACGATGGTGATTCCTTCGAGCTCGGCAACATCACCGTCAAGGCCGCCCACACCCCAGGCCACACCCCGGAACACCTCATGTTCCTCGTGACCGATGGAGCCTTCGCCAATGAACCCGGGTTCGCGTTCACGGGCGACTTCGTCTTCGTCGGCGAGCTGGGCCGCCCCGACCTACTCGACGAGGCCGCCGGTGGCGACAACACCCGCGTCCAGGGAGCGAAGGATCTGTTCGCCAGCCTGCGCACCAAGTTCGTCTCCCTGCCCGACTACGTGCAGGTCCTGCCTGCTCACGGCGCAGGAAGCGCATGTGGCAAGTCCCTGGGGGCCGTGCCCACCTCCACCGTGGGCTACGAAAAGGCCAATGCTTGGTGGGCTCCCTACGTGGAGAACAACGACGAGCAGGGCTTCATGGACGAACTCCTTGACGGCCAGCCCGATGCCCACGCCTACTTCGGCCGCATGAAGCGCCAGAACAAGTCCGGCCCCGCAGTTCTCGGCGAACGCCCGGAGCCGCACGAACTCAGCGCCGACGAAGTCAACAACCAGCTCAAGAACAACGAAGCGATCTTCGTGGACACCCGCTCCCACCAGCAGGTCCACCAGGGCACAGTGCCGGGCTCGCTGCACATCCCCGGCCCGGACCAGACCGCGACCTTCGGCGCTTGGGGCTACGACCCCGAGCGCGAGTCCCAGCCGCTCGTATTGCTCGCCACCGACCAGTCCCAGGCCGAGGCGATGCGCGATTCCCTCGCCCGCGTCGGTATTGATGCGGTGAAGGGGTTCGTCACCAGCCTGGATGGTTTCCAGCTTTCCACCCCGGAGATTCTCGAACCGGAGCAGCTCGAACAAGCCACCAAGGATAAGAGGGATAAGAAGTACGATCTACTGCTCGACGTACGCAACAGGAGCGAGTACGCCGCCGGCCACATCCCCGGCGCCTCCCAGCTCAGCGCCGGCCCGCCCTCTGGCATACCGATACACTGCCTACTGACGGCACCATCGTGACATACTGCCAGTCCGGTCGCCGCAACTCCGTGATCGCCTCGGCTCTGCGCCGCGAGGGCTTCCACATCATCGAGCTCGACGGCAGCTACGCGGGCTGGTCGGAGCGCACGTCAGACGAGCCGGCCACCGACTGAAGGCTGAAGAGCCCATGACCATCCTTCACACCCTCGCGCTCGGCGTGCTCGCTGTTGTCATCGGCCTCGCCGTCGGCATCCTCGGCGGCGGTGGTGCCATCCTCGCGGTGCCGGTGTTTACGTTCGTCGCGGGCTTTCCGGCGTCGCAGGCGGTGGGGGCATCGTTCGTGGTAGTGGGGGCGTCGTCGCTGTTCGGTGTGCTGTTGCGCCTGCGCAGCGGTTCGATCCGGTGGATGGTGGGTCTAACCATGGCGGCCGCGGGCGCGCTGGGTGCTCAGGCGGGCCAGTGGCTGGGCGACTTCGTCTCCGACCGCGCGACCCTCATTATTTTTGCGCTGGTCATGCTTCTCAGCGCCGTGTCGATGCTGCGTGGTTCCCGCCCGTCTCGTTCTTCTCGACGCCCATCCATTCCCCTCGTCCTCGCACTCGGTTTAGGGATTGGAGTGCTGACTGGCTTCACGGGGGCAGGCGGCGGCTTCATCATCGTGCCCGCACTGGTGGCGCTGGCGGGGCTTCCCTTCGCAGCGGCATCGGCCACTTCCCTGCTGGTCATCACGATCAACAGTGCCAGCGGATTGCTGGGTTATCTGGGGGAACAATCGCTGCCGTGGGCCACGGTCGGCTCCGTGGTGGCGATCGCTTTGGCGGGTACGTTCATCGGCACGTGGATTGCCAGCCGAGTTGATGGCGCGAAGCTGAAGGTCGTTTTCGGCGCCCTGACGCTCGTCATCGGGCTCGGGGTGCTGATCAGTCAGCTGGTCGGCGCGGGCTAGCCGCGCAGTTGCGGATCCGGTGCCTTCTTATCGTCAGCCCCTAGCGCTCAACAGGAAAGAGCGTAGCCAGCCAGAACCTATCCCCTTCCGGCGCAGACTTTTCCAAGACTTGCTGTGCAGTTGCGTTGGGTTGATGGCGCAGTAGCAGTGCAAAGTATCCGTCGTTGTGCAGGTCCGGCAGTTTCCCATCATTGCTCGTGCAATTACGGGAAACTCATTGGGTCATTGACCCACCCCGCAACGACTCCCAGCGCTTTGCCCATGCGCTGGCCGCCGTCGGAATCCCAGACGGGGTTGCCAGCGACGTCGAAAGTCTGCGCAGCAACACTCATCGGCAACAGGGCGTAGTGGGTGTACGCGATGCCCCGCTGCCCCTTAGTGGGACCGCCGTGATAGTCGCTGGTCGACGACCGGATCATCTCCTTCGGCAGCGATCCATCCGGGGCGATTTCCTGCGGCACGGCCTTCAACCATTGTGTTCGCGCTCGTGTAACCAGGAATTGATCGTCAAGGAATATTCCACTCGACGCCACCAGCAGTATCCCCCACTGCCCGTGGTTGTTGGAGTTGGTTAATTCTGCGTTGGGTACAAGTTGGTCTCGGGTGAATGCTGCGAACGTCGAATCATCTTAGCCGCCGACTCCGCGGACCCACGTTGCCGCGGCGAGAAGGTAGGGCCCATTGAAATTGGGGGCGTTCGTAACCTGAACCGTCCCAACGTTCTGCAGGGTTGTGGCCCACGCATCGAGAATGCGTTGTGCCTGGCCCGCGTCGTCGGTGTTTCCTGTGACGAGGTAGCTGAGGGCCTTGACGTAGGCGGCGTTGGCATCGCGGGCTAGGTCTTGCGAGCCCTGATCAAGTTCTTCGTCTGTTCCCGTTGAGGTGTAGTGATCGAGCAAATTCAGCTCCGCGACGGGGTGCGGCGTGTAGGCGCCCAGTTCTGCGCTGGCCTGCCGAATCTTTGCTACGGCGCCAGCATCGCTTTTGACTCTCTCGAGATGTTGGTGGGTAAGGATAAAGCCCTGGGCGCTCGCCAAGGTTGAATCTGAGCTGGCCGTCGCCTGGCTTATTGCGGAGTGTTTTCCCGGGTCATCGGAGGAGCAGGCAGTGAGCGGCGCGGCCATGAGCACCATGGCGCACAGAATGGTACCGAGGCGCCGCCCCGCTGACAATCGGCACATTCCGCCGATAGAAGGCCTGTGGTGACGCAGTGTCAAAGGCGACCACAGCGAGGAGGAGGAAATGTGAGCTCCGGGCGAGCTGGTAGGAGGCACACTTCAGCGTTGCGCGAACAGAGCCCCTGCGGTCAGCTACACGTTGAACTTGAACTCCACCACGTTCTGGACAGTTCTAACGTCTAGCAAGCGCTACCCTTACTGATTTGCCACTCTTAGACGCTAGAATGGGTATGTCGCTGAACGCCAGCGATACACCCCTCCGAGCTAGGCCGGTTCGGAGAAGAAAGTTACTGTCGTGTGGCCAGCGATAGCTTGTGGATGCGGCGACGCGCACCGCAAGAACAATGGGACACCGTCGCATGCCCCTGCGCGAGATGGGCCCGCGCAGACAAGGCAGTCCACTGGGAGCCCAACCCCGCAAGATTCGGTCGCGGTCCCGATGCGGTGGAAAGGAGACCTGACCGCGAAGCCCTGTCCGAGATGAGCTCCGGGCGGGAAGCTAGTGTCGAACGTTGTCTCAAGCCTGAACGGCAACCGCAGCGGAGCGGGTCGCACAGGAAATTTAAGGGTCCGCAAGCCGCTCGACGGGCACGTCGGGTTCAAGAGGCTAGTTATGGCATGGGTGACTGAGTTCCTGAGGAGAACTCGGCATGCCCAGCTATCGGCGCGAGTCCGCAGCCCCATACCTATCGCTCCACGAAGCTTCGGAACTTGGCTACGGCGGATACTCCACCCTTCGCAAGTACATCAGCGATGGGCGCTTGCCCCACCACCGTCTTGGTCGCCGCATTCGCGTGCGCCGGGGCGATCTTGATGCTCTACTGACCAGCGCGGACTGTGACCCTGTTGATGCTGCCATCGATAGGCTGCTCGCTGCTGCCCCACCACTCACCGCCGAGCAGACGCGGCGTTTGCGCGACCTCCTCGAAGGTGCGTGATGAGCGTGCTGGACTCCACCTCGCAGGCCCTCGCAGAGGTCGTCGTCGACAACCCCGTTGCGTCCCGAAAAGACGTTATTGGGACGCAAGAAGAGGGCAAAACACCTGGTCAGAGGTCACTGGCGGCACTCCCCTATGGGGAAGGCCCCATTGCCGCCGCTGCCGCCAGTGGGTGGCGGGTGGGCCGGGTGGTCGACACCGCGACCTCGCGCAAGCACCCGGCGTCGTTCGTCGTGCTGACCAAGACGGTCTATCGGACGGCGACCCGTGCGGCGGGCGGCTTCGGTTCGTACCCGTCGGTGCGGGGGATGCGGTCGGGCAAAAACTCGATCGTCGTCGGGTTCGACACCGAGTTCGTCGGTGCAGACTCGTTCGACGCCGAGCGTGGCTGGATCGGCGAGAGCGAGCAGGTCACGCGCCGGATCGTGTCCTACCAGTTCGCTGCCATCGACCCGACCAACCACGACCGGCTGCGGCTGGCCGTCATTCTGCCGACCCCATACCACGGCCCACTTGGTCGCCGCGTGGCTCGTCTGTCGTTCGGCAAGGCGCTGGAGCTGGCCACCACGGCGCTGGGCTTGCACGAACACCCGCTGGCAGAGGGTTGGACAGTCAAGGGCGTGCCCTGCAAAGACGTGATGGACGCCAACGGCAAGTGTCAACGGGGGCGGTGGTTCCGGCAGAAGGGCGAGCATGCGCACGCGCTGCCGATCACGCTCGTGGCGCACTTCCAAAACGCCGACCTGACGACCTTCGTCGACCCGGTGAAGATGCACAACACCTGGGAGAGCGCCTATCCTGGCGGCAGGAAGCGACGCCGGTCGAGTGCCGGCTACTCGGGGTATCGGAATCGTCGGCTGAACGACCGGGAGCCGGACATCCTGCGTGCGGTGATCTCGGCCAGTGCGGGGATGGTCTCGCCCAAGCCCATTGAGTGGGTCCTGCCTGGTGAGAACAAGCGCTGGGCTCGCCCGGTGGTGGTCTCGATCCGCGACACGATGGCGCAGTCGGGCGCTGCGAAGCTGTCTGAGCTGGGCGACGCCGTGGGCGTGGGGAAGCTGGATGTGCCCGACGACTGGATCACGCGCATGGACGCGTACCTGTTCGCCCATCCCGCCGAGTTTCTCGACTACGCTTCTAACGACGCCGTGATCGCCTTGGAGTACGTCAGCCAGATGTACGGCGAGGACCAGGAGGTCGCGCTCACGCTGCCGACGGCTGCGGCCCGTGCCGTCCGCGGCATCATCACGGCCGAGCTCGCAGAGCGCCAGTTGGGCAAGCCCCTGGTGGGGGTCGGGCCCAAGATCAACTTCAACTCCGTGTTCGGCGGTCTGGAGAAGGTCACCAAGAAGACCGAGCAGACCGTGAGCATCGAGAACCAGCTCGCCTACTACCGGCAGCGCGAGTTGCAACCGCTGGACGGTGCTGCGGCGACGTGGATTCATGCCTGTGCCCTGTCCTTCCGGGGCGGGTACAACATGTGCGCGGAGGTGGGGTTGTTCCGGCAGACCACCCACGACCTCGACCTCCAGTCGTGCTATCCGACGGCCAGCTCGACCATCTGGGATGTTGACTACCTGCATCCCGACGGCGTGATCCTGCGGACGGTGAACAACGTTGAGCTGTCGCTGGACGACTTCGCCGAGGGTGGGCCGTTGACGCCGTTTGTGGGGTTCGTGTCGTTCGAGTTCGACAAGTCGGTGGCCTTCCCCTGCCTGCCCGTGCCCGTCGAGGGGTCGATGGTCTACCCCCGGACGTCGGGTGGTGCACGTGGGGTGTGGGCGATGGCTCCCGAGGTCTGGTTGGCGCTGAAGCTGGGTGCCCGGGTGACGTGCCAGATCGGACACTTCGGTCGCACTCTGCGGCTGGAGGACGGGTCGCCGTCGCGTCTGCTGCGCCGCCCGTACAAGACGCTGCTGGACGACCGGGCGCGGGCCAAGAAAGAGTTCGGCAAGAAGTCCTTCCAGCAGTCCGTGCTCAAACTGATGGCCAACTCCCCCTACGGCAAGCTCGCCCAGGGTGTCATGGGTCAGCGTGGCTGGGATGCCTGGGCGCAGGAGCGCGACGAGGTGGGTGGTTCGGCGATCACGTCCCCGTGGCACGCTTCCATGACCACCTCCCTTTCTCGTGCGGTGCTGTTGGCCACGCTCAACGACTTGAACGACCGTGGGTACTCGACACCGAGCTGCACGACCGACGGGTTCATCACCGACGCCGAGCTGGTCGTGGTCGATGGTCTGGAGCTCTACGGGCTGTCGGGGCTGTGGCGCGAGACCCGCGAGGCGCTGACAGGTTCGCGGGACATGTGGGAGGAGAAGCACACCCAGACAGACCTGCTCAACGTCACCACCCGCGCGAACTTCTCCCGGCAACCCTGCGGCGTGCTCGCTCACGGCGGGTACAAGCTACCCGAGGGGATCGAGGTCGATAGCCAGGAGGATAGGGACCATATGTACGACCTCATGGCCTCCCGTGAAGGCGCGCTGCCGGTGACGATGAAGGTCTTCCCGTCGATAGAGGAGCTGACCCGCGTCCACAACCGGCTGGACTTCTCCCCCATCGTCGTCGACAAGCAGCAGACTATCGAGTTCGACCGTAAGCGTCGCCCTGTGCCCGACGGCATGACGGTCGACATGGTGATGGTCGACGATGAGGTCTTCGAGGTCGCTCACGTACAGACCGTGCCGTGGGGCTCCCCGGAGGAATGCGAACTTGGCAGGTCCGTCGATGGCGGGCTGAAACGGTGGGACGAAAAGCTGGGTGAGCCCGTGTGGGAACGCTCGCCGGTGCGCCGGACGCGCAACCAGTGGCTGGACTATTTCGACCGACTCGATGTGCTCCTTGACGAGGACGGTCAGATCGCTGAGGCCGAGCGGCTGGACCGCATCTCCAAAGGCATTGTGATCGCCTACCGCCAAGGCGTCATTGACATCCCGTGGCTCGGTCCTGACCGTCCATTAGCCGATCGGCTCAACGCCTTCGGGAAGTTCGGGCTGCCCAAACCCAAAGAGCGCTTCTGGTCCCATGCACGGTCCAAGGCCGAACGTCAGATCGAGGTTGACTTCGATGCTATCGCGCCGTATGCGGCCAAGATGCAGGCCTCCGATCCATTCGCCAAAGACACAGACGAGCAGGTGTGAGCACGATGCCCTACACCCTCGGTGGTCTGTCGTTCAACACTAAGAAGGAAGTCTGCGCTCACGCCAGCGCCGTCCTAAACCGCGCGGCCCTTGACAAGTTTCTTCACGGCCCCGATGCGCGGTTCGCTTGTGACCTCCTCGCGCATCATCCCGACGCCTCACGGAAACGTGGTGTGGGGGTTATTGGTATCACCGTGGTCCATATCGCGGACTGGGGTACCCGGAACTTCCGTGTTGTGCGAAGGGACGGCTCTGTCGACAACTGGTCGATCAAGAAGTGTATCTCCCACCTCCGGCCGGATGATCATCCTGAGGGCTGTCACGGGTCGCAGAGTGGGGCTGTGGGTGGCTGAAATGGGTGGCTCGAACAGTTCCCGAGCTCCACCTTGTGGATGTGGTGGCACGCAACAGCAATTCGTCAGGAGAAGGAGAGAGTAATGACCGAGAAACCCCCTATGGACCCTGCGGTGTTTGGGGTCTTGTCTGTGGATTGGGTGGCGCTGGCTAAGGAGGCTCGTGCGGCTGCGGACGCGCTGGAGCGCGCTTTTGCGTCGTCAGCTCGCCCCGATTTACCGCCCGATATGGCTGCTGAGTTTGCGGCGTTTGAGGATGCTCTGGAGGAGCGCCGGCGGTGGGATCGGGAGCAGGAAGCGCAGGCCTCGAAGCCGCCGCAGGCGCCGCGCCGGCGGGCCTCGCAGTCTCGGGCTCCACGGCGTGAACCTGCGCGCCCGCTGCGGTACACGCGGGCCCCGAAGAAGGACAACGATTTTGAGATGGGGATGTGACAGTAATGGCACGACGAGTCGAGACCGCCGTGCGCCGTATGGCGGCGGTGCAGAAGGAGCGCGAGGCTGCTGTGCAGCGGGAGCGGGAACTGCGCGCGCAGCTGGTTACTGCTGTGGGCGAGGCCGTGGTGAGTGCGGTGGAGAAACCGCGCTCACGATGGGCTGCGTTCCGCACGAAGCCGCTGGACGATCTTCTGGTGGAGATCGGGCTTGTTCAGGGTCACAGGGAGGACACGACGATCACGGATAGTGATGGTCAGGGTGGCCCCGAGGCTGCGAGTCCTGGGGGCGCTCACCCCCAGGAGTCGGCCACAGAGGACAGGTGACATGTCCGTGTGGTGCAGGGGTCCAGGGGCGGCACGCTCCGGCCAGCCACCCGGAGCGCCGGAGGTGCTCAGGGTGATGCTGGCCCTGGTAGCCGACCAGCCGTCGCCAGCGACTCACCAGTGCCCGATCACCGCGCCTTGCGGTGGGTGGGACGGTGATCGTCTGAGGCGTGTCGGTCGGCTACCAGCTGTGGGCCACCCCGCCGCGCGGGTGGGCCACTTCCCGCGTAGCGGGATGGGCGAAGGAGGTGTGCGATGTATCGCACGACGATTCGCCTGAGCGAGGACCAGGCTGCGTTTGTGGAGCAGCTAGCCGAGCGGCTTGGGCTGCGTCCCGTGGATGTGATCCGGGGGGCGCTCGATGCTCTCGGTGCTCGCCTGCCAGCGGACTGGCACTGGAGGCTCTCAGAGCTGCCGCCGAAGACTCGGGCGTCACTTAGTCAGCTGGCTCTGTCTGTGGATCGGGTGGGGGTCAATGTCAATCAGATTGCGCGGCTGTGCCACCGCCACGGGGTCGGTGTTGAGGCTGACGTTCTCCTAGAACAGGTGGCGCAGGTTCAGCAGTATCTCGGTGCGATAGAGCAGGCGGTGAAGGTGCAATGTCGGTCACCACAGTGACGAGAACAACTTCGCTGACAGCGGCCACCATTTATGTGGCCTACGGCACGCGGGAGAATGCGGATGCGGACCTTCTGCGTGCGGAGCGATTGTCCACTATCGGGTTTCGGGCGGCCTCGCCATTGGAGTGGGCGGTGGCGGGGTGTCAAGAGCTGCGGGGGCATCCTCGCCGTACGAATCAGGCCGTGGCGTATGTGCAGAGTTGGCCAAGGGAGGAGCTGGACAGAAACGACCCGGAACACGTCAGTCGTGCTCATCAGGCTGGGCTGGAGCTGGCTCACCGTATGGCCCCGGGGTGTCCGGTGACGGTGGCCACGCATACCGATAGCGCCAGTGGGTGCGTGCACAACCACATCGTGATTCTCAACCACGATGTAGGCACTGGTCTCGCCGCCCCGAAGCCTGCGGGGAACGTCCACGCGGTGCGTGCTGTGAACGACGAGATCATGCGCGATTTCGGCCTGGCTGTGCTGCCGGGTCGGGAGGAGGTGTCGCTGTCGCGGGCGGAGCGTATCGCTCAAGCGCAGGGTCGCCAGATTGACGCGGCCGGCCTCAGTCTTCACGAGCTCACGGGGGACACGTGGAGGTCGTATCTCCGCGCGCGGATTGACGCTGTTCTCGCCGACGAGCACGTGGGGTCTGTGGACGATTTCATTCGCCACGGCCCCGACCACGGGGTGCACGTGGAGCGTCAGGGTGACGCCCTCACCTATGCCCTGGTCGATGACGACGAGGATGTTGTGCGATACCGAACGAAAAGAGGCTTCCGGAAGTGCGCCACCAGTGGCTCGCGCCTGGGGTCTGACTACACCACTGCGGGCGTGGCGTCGTATCTCGATGATCTCGCGCAGGCTCGCGCCGAGGAGGCGGTGGAAGGCCTCAGGCAACAACAGCAACGGGCGGCGCTTGCCGCCGTGAGCAAGCACACAAAAAACGATCAAGGAGTGATTTCCATGCCACAGAACCCCAGGCGCCAGCCACAGCACAGCGAGCTCACGGAGACCAGGGTCCACAGCCTGATTACGGATCGTCTCGAGCCCGTGGTGGAGACCATCCAGGAAAGCCCCACCAGGCAGGAGCTGGAGTCCTCGCTGTCGGAGATCGACACCCGGATTCAGAAGCTCGGGGTCTCCTACCAGGCACTCAACGGCTTATCCGAACAGCAGCAGAAGCTAGAGCGGCAGCTGAGCGTGCTGTCACGGACCACCGTGGGGACGGAGGAGTACAACCACGCGCAGCAGAAGGTCAGCGAGACGATCAGCTCCATGGTCAGGATGATCAGCGGGCTAGGTCCGTCACTGGCCGAAATCAAGCAGCTCCTCGCCGAGCTGCTCAGGATGTACCGGGCCACGCTCGAAATGGGAAAACATCCCGTACAGCTCAGCGAAAAGTCGTCCGACAGCATCAGCGCCGGGCTAGCACGACAACTCAGCGAGACTTTGAGCCAGAGTTTTAAGCCGCTGGTGTCTGACATCAGTAATGAGATCCGAGACGATGTGACGGGCGCTATCAAACGCACACTCGTCAATGAGCATCAACAGCTAGCTAACGATGTCCAGCGACTACAAGCAGAGAACAAAGACCTGCATAAGACACTGGAGACCGCTGCCGACCAGGCACGCAGGCAGTCACGGGTTACTGTCTGGGCTCTCACCGGCACAATCGCTATCCTTGCGTCCCTCATGTCCATCGGAGCCCTCGGCAAGTCGCTGCTCGACATCCTGGGCGTCACCCAGGGCATTCCCGCGCTCTGGGCCCACGTCTGGGCCGCCGAAGGGTTCTGGCCCACGACAGGGTGGCTGTTCGTGACAATCCTGACACTCGGGGTCGTCCTCGGCGGCCTCGGCTGGCTCGTCCACATCGGGTGGGGCATCGTTCGGGGCATCGAGGAGCGTCGACGATGGTGACCCCCGTCACGTGAGCCCCTGTTTTCACCGCCACTCGACGGCCACGCTGTCCGGGTTGAATGCCTTTTTGCCGCGTGGTTGAGGCTGAAGGGTCACGGTTGCAAGAGCGTCGATGACCTGGCGTTGGACATCGAGAGAGGCGGTGAGGAACGCCTTCGCTGGGTCGTTGGCCCCGAGGATGGGGGCGAGTCCTGCGGCCTGCCCCCGGAGGAGTCGCTCGGTCTCCAACTGGGTGATGCGTGCCTCGGCGGCGTCACGGATGCGCTTGAGGTCCCGACCCTCGATGATCTCCTCGTCGTAGTCGCGTTGGGCTCGCAAAATGCGAGCGCGCTGCTCGGAGATGGCGGCGTCGATGCCCTGACTCGTTGATCCAGGACTGACCGTGGGCTCCCTGCGTAGAGCGTCGGGCCTTCTCAGCCGCTCGGCGATGAGGCGGGTGACGAAGTTATCGACCCCTGCACCGCTGCGCATGAGACTCGTGACAACGGGCTTGCCTTCCTCGTCGCGCACGACGTGCTGGGCACAGCGGTAGCCGCGAGGAGCACCTGTGACTTTGGCTCCACACACACCGCAGCGGTACAGCCCCGAGCCCAGGTGCGTGCGCTTGGTCAACCCGGAAGTGTTGGTCACTCGTTCGGTGTCGTCGAGGATGCTCTGCGCCTGCCACCAGGTCTCGTCGTCGATAATTGCGTCCCATTGCCCCCGGATGGGTTCCCCAGACTCGTCGCGAAGAATCTGCGCCCGCCACGTGCGACGGCGCCCGCCGTCAGGCTGGGCGGTCTTGGGGGTGTAGGTCGACATCCGCGCGTATCGGGGGTTACGCAGAATGCCCAGCACGGTCGAGGGGTTCCACGGGCCGTCGGGTTTAATGGGGTGGGGTATTTTTCCCTCATCCTGTCGTTGCTCGGCGCGCTCGACCGAGACGACATGGGTGTGCTTGGGGCGGGGCTCCAAGCCCTCGATGGGTTCGGTACCGCTGAGGCCACGAGCAAGCGAACGCAGCGACTCGCGGTGGTCGGTGCGGGTGAACAGACGGTAGATGGCGCGAACGGTGTCAGCCTCATCGGGGATGATGTCACCGTTGACGGCGTAACCGAGCGGTCGCATCCCCTTTGGGGCCCTCCCCTGCCTGGCCCGCTGGAGTTGCGCCGCAGATTGGCGGGCACCCTTGCGTTCCATCTCTGCACGGGCGACAGCGGCCTTGATGCGGGCGTACATGCGTCCGCCGTCGGTAGAGAGATCGGCGTCGCCGTTGGCGGTGACCAAGGCGAGCCCGCGCAGCTCGGATGCGTCGATCCAGTCCTCAAGCTGGCGAGGTTGGCGGGTGAGCCGATCGAGGTCGTAGCAAATGATGGCGTCGAAAGCCCCAGCCTTGTAGTCAGCGACCATCTGGTCGTAGGCCGGGCGAACTTTCGTTCGGTCCGTGGCGCTCTTCGACTGGTCGACGTAGGTCTCGACGACCTCCCACTGGCGATAGGCAGCGAGTGCCTCGCACTGCTCTCGCTGGCGGTCGATGGCTAGGCCGTCCATCTCGCGGTCGAGGGAGATGCGCAGGTAAATCGCGGCTTTACGGTGCAGGGGAGACGAGGGAGGCATGTGACCACAATAGGAGCCACACGTAAGTCCTGTACAGAATAGGCTCCATCCCCCTCAGACTATCGCCTCGTTAAGTGTCCCCCGCTTGCACACGACGGCATCATCCTCACACCTGTGCCATGAGTTGACTCACCCGGCCAAGACCTGCTTGATCAATGCGGCGATATCGTCACGCTGCACTTGGTCGCGGAACGTGACTTCGATTCCCCCAGAGCTCATCGACTCGAAGAAACGCCGTGCCGCCACCATCCTGAGCTTCTCACCCTCTCTCAGGTCGGAGCGCTTCTTGACGTCCTTGGTCTCAACGATGAAGTTGAGTGACAACCCACCGTCATCGCGCTTGAGCACGTACATGAAGTCCGGGCTAGTGGTGCCGCCGAAGTACAGGGGCACCTTGATCGACCGGCGTGGGATCTTCCCGAAGACGAGGACTTCATCGAGCTTGGAGTCGCGGATCGTGTCATGCTCCTTCGGCGAGTCGTACACAAACGCGTCGTACAGGAACTTGTCCGGCACGATGGCCTTGTCGTCGCGGAAGACGCCGATGTTACCCTGCGTGATGCTCTCGAGCGGGGCACCATCTGCATCGGTGAGTTCCGTGCCGAGTACGAGCCCCTCGATCTTCGAGTACGTGAACCGCTCGAGGTAGTTACGCTCCATCCACTCCGTGAACCCAGCAACAAACTCATGCAGGGTCGCCTTGTTGAAGAAGTCGGCAGGGAGGCTCTTCTTCGCGTCGAGGCGGACGAGCCCCGCGTGGACACGATCGATCGGCAGTCCCGTCTGAGCACGGACACGCTTCAGCCAGTCGCCGTACGGCATCGTCTCGGTTGCGTTGAAGACCTTCTTCGTCTCCGTCCGAACCTCCAGGGACGAGCCCTCGTCAGCCTGCACGACGACATCTTGCGCGAATCGACCGAACTCCTGCCGGTAGATATCAGCGCCCAGCACCTCGTCGATGCACTCATCGATCTCGCCGGCCGCGAGCTCGTCGAGGCGGAGGTAGTACTTGGCGTTCAGCGTCTCCCAGAGGTCCTTGAGCGCGGAGTACCGCTCGGAGCGAATGCCGACCTTAACCTTCTGATTTCCCTTCACCACCTTGTCAGGCTTCAGGCCCGTCTTGTTGAACGCGGGGTAGGCAGCGAACAGGTCATCTTCGCGCCCCGGTACGACGTTCTTGTCGGGATCGACGAGCCCCTGCTGCAGGAGCTCGATGAAGAGTTCCGTCTCCGTCTTGCCGAGCTCGTCGGCGACCTTGGGCAGTAGCTCCTTAACCTTGGCTGGGCCCACGGCGACGTCGGAGTTGATCTCGTCGACGAGAGACTCGGCGAACTTTTGCTCCGTGTAGTCGATGAGGTAGGTGAGGTAGAACTGCTCGCCCGCGCGACGCGTGCCTTTCGCGTCCACGGGCAACCGGAGGCCACGGCCCACCTCCTGGAGCTTCGAGATCTCCGATCCGGACGACCGGAGCTTGACGATCTGGAACACGTTCGGGTTGTCCCAACCCTCACGGAGCGTCCACTTCGAGAACAGGAATCGGCGAGTGTTCGGCTCGCCGCTCGCTGTCTCGAAGGACAGCATCGCCTCCTTGTTGCGGAGGATGTCGTCGACCTCGCGCTGGATAGCCTCGTCGGTGGTGGAGTTGTCCGCGGAGAAGTATCCTCCGTTCGTCGCTTCGACGTCAGCGAGCGACGCGCGCAGGTAGGCGACGTACTCCTTGGCGACGGGCGAGGAGTCGCCCTCACGCTTCTCGATCTCGGCGGTGAGCCGTGAGATGAGGAGCTCCTCGAAGCGCTGCCTGAGGTGCCCCTTCGAACCGTCGCTGCCGCGATAGGACTCGATCGAGTCGATGAAGAACAAGGTGAGGGTCTTGACCCTGGACGAGCGGCGGAAGTTCTCCCACTCGGTTTCGAAGTGGTTGTCGAGTGCCTGCCGCATCATCAGGCTCTGATAGGTGTCCGAGTAGACCCGGGCCGAGAGGATGTCCCCTGTACCCAGCGTCTGACCGTTGGAAAGCGTGACGCCGGATTTGATCGTCGGATTCTCGGTCTTGCCGATTCCTTCGATCGTGATGCCCGCGAATGCACCGTCCGCGATGCCGAGGGACTCCCCCATATCGAAGGTGAGGGACTTCCCCGTGCCAATGTTCTGGAACGTGGCCTGCTTCGGCTTGCGCGCGGAGAGACTCGTGAGCTTCAGTCGAGTTGTGTCGCTGCTGCTGTCCTGCGGGTACTGGACCTGGACGCCCTTGACCAGCTGTTCGTTGAATGACTCGACGGCACCGAGGTTGAACACGAGGTTGTTGTAGTCGGTCTTTCCCGTCTTGCCGAGCTCCGGGAACGTCGCGCCGAAGCGGAAGACCGCCAGAGGCTGGATCTCGTCGATGAGCGTCTGATACGCCTTGTTGTCGCGTCGGAAGCGGTGCGGCTCATCCATGATGACGATGGGGCGAGTCTCTCGGAGCGCCTCGTACGGGACGCTGGCCGTGCCGAGCACCGTCTGGTCGTAGTTGAACGCCATAGTCTTCTTCGACTGCAGCATGCCGTCAGTCATGAGGAGAGCGGACATGCGACCAGGCGACAGGCGGGAGCCATGCGCGAAGTTGACGACGGAGTTCGGCATCATCTTCCGCCCCTTCGACCGCTTCTGCGGGTCGAGGACGTCGAGGCGCAGCTCCATCTGTGGCCCGTACGAGTCAGCGAAGTACTTGCGCGCATAGTCCGATCGGATGAATGCCTTTACCCCCTCCTTGATCGGGGTCGAGGGCACAAGAAGGATGAACTTCGTGAAGCCATAGAGCCGGTTTAGTTCATACATGAGCTGCGTGTAGACCAGGGTCTTGCCGGTGCCGGTCTCCATCTTGGCGTCGACCCCGAGCACGCCGTCATCCACATGTCCCCGCCATGGACGAGGGATCGCAGCGATCCCCTCCACTATTCCGGACTGAATCGCATTGATGTTCTCGCGAATCTGCGAATCAGCGGGGTCGAACGCGATGTTCGCCTCGGGCGGCGTACTGGCGTCGAGCTCCACGTCCTTGAATACGCGGGTCAGCGCATTCAGCGCACGCTGCTGGTGCTCCAGCGTTTGAAGTCGGATCTGCATGGATCAGTACCGCTCGATTACGGAGACGACCTGACCTGACCGGAGCGACTTGAGGTTCTGCCTCAGCTCGTGCATGACCGAGAACGGCACGGAGTACCCGAAAACGACGAGACGCTTCAGATCGAGCTCACCGGCCTCGAGCTTGGCCACGAGCGCCATCACGTCGTCACTATCGAGTCCCGGCTCGATGACGTAACCGGAGTCCTCGCAGACCTGGAGCTTATACTCGTCGAGCTCCACGGCGTTCACTGTGGGCGTCAGGCCGAATCCATCCTGAACGAGCCAAGTGGAAAGCGCGACCTGGGACCCGGGCGTCCCGTTGGAAGCGAACTTGGATACGAAGTCACCGGCAAGCAACACGCCGTCCTCATTCGGATCGAAGGACTGAAGCTGATCGAGTGTCTTTGCACTCGGCTTTTCCAAACGAAAAAGCTTGAACCCATAATCGACGTCAAATTGCGAATCATTCCGGATATTATCTGCGGCACGTTTGATGCGCTCACGACCAACAGCGTCGACAGTTGCGAAGACATGCCGATCTTCGAAATCGGCGTCGACAGCTTCGGGAATCTGAACCGAAATACACCGACGATCTCCGTCATCTTCCGAATTGAGTTGCATCACAGCATCTGCAGTGGTCGCAGAACCCGAGAAGAAGTCCATGACCAGTGGGC
This sequence comes from Corynebacterium heidelbergense, assembly GCF_028609845.1. Taxonomy (NCBI): domain Bacteria; kingdom Bacillati; phylum Actinomycetota; class Actinomycetes; order Mycobacteriales; family Corynebacteriaceae; genus Corynebacterium; species Corynebacterium heidelbergense. Next base: position 1,668,998 of record NZ_CP063191.1, read on the forward strand.
GGTCGCCCTTGGGGGTCACAGATCTAATCAAGGTCTTCACCAGTTCGACTGGCTTCGGATACGTGAAATGGCGCGACAGACCGAGTTCATCGAGGCGACCATCGGGCAGGTACTGAACGATCGGAAGTAGCGAGTAGAGCGCCGAAGACATTTCATCGATCGGCTTATATTCAACAATTACATGTCTACCGGTGTCCCGGAACGGCTCGAGAACCAGCTCCCCAGCCTCTATCCGGCGATCGATTTCGCGCTTCTTGGCTTCGCTGTGATACTCGAGAATCTCTTCATACAGACAACGCCGCTCGACCCCCTTATCGTATTTACCAAACTTCTTGCGCAACACATCATCATCTCGAAGATAATCGCGTCCATCGCGGGAGACAACGTGACCCTGAACAACTTTTGGACGAGAGAGCCGGGGGGCCGATTCTTTGACCGATTTCGAATAGACGTGGATAAGATCGTGGCCCTTAACATAGTGCTTTGCCATTCCACCACCCTTTGCCCGCTGATGAACCAGTGTCCCGACGAAAGAACTCTCGCCAAACACTTCGTCGCACAAATTGCGGAGATTGGCTTGTTCATGGTCGTCGATGCTAATGAAAATGACGCCGTCATCCGCGAGTAGTTCCTTCGCGAGCTCAAGCCGCGGGTACATGAACGTAAGCCACGCGGAGTGCGACGACTTGCCCTGGAGGGCTATCACTCTCTCGGCTTCGTCCTCGTCAAGACCCACCTTCTCAACCAGGTCCTTCGCGGTAAAGCTGAAGTCATCAATGTAGACGAAGCCATCGGAACCAGTGTTGTACGGCGGATCGATATAGATGCACTTCACCTTGCCCGCGTACGACCCCAGCAGATGCTTCAGCGCGTCGAGATTGTCCCCGACGATGTACAGGTTCTCCGACTCAGCGTTCGTCGCCTCGGCGTTGTGCTCAAGGTCGGGTACCACCACCGTCTCGGTCCGCGTCGAGGTCAGGTACTTGGCGTACGACTTCCCCAGGAACTTGAGCTCATAGCCTTCCCGCGTCATCGACACGTCCGCGGAACTGAGCGCCTCCTGAAGGCGGTCGAGCCTGAAGTCGCCGTCCTTGCCGAAGTACTCGGGCAGGGCCGCGCGGAGGCGTGCCAGCTCGAAGTCGTTTGGCTTCGTTGTCTCGTTCGCGTCGTGCGCGTCCCTGATCACTTCCTACCTCCAGACGTAAGACCCGTCCTAAACTCCACCACGTCGCCGTCGGCCATGATGTAGTCTTTGCCCTCCTGGCGGACCTTGCCGTGAGCCCGAGCCTCCGCCATGGAGCCCGCCTCATCCAGGTCCTCGAAGGACACAATCTCGGCCTTGATGAAGCCGCGCTCAAAATCCGTGTGGATCACGCCCGCGGCCTGCGGGGCGGTGGAGCCCTTCTTGATCGTCCACGCACGGGACTCCTTCGGGCCAGCCGTCAGGTACGTCTGCAGCCCCAGAGTCTCGAAGCCCGCCTTGGCCAGCGTCTGCAAGCCCGGCTCCGTCTGCCCCACCGATTCCAGCAGCTCGGCGGCTTCCTCGTCGTCGAGCTCCAGCAGTTCGGCCTCCGTCGCCGCGTCCAGGAACACACAGTCAGCCGGAGCGACGAGCTGGCGAAGTTCGTCCTTGCGGGCGTCGTCGAGCAACACCGACTCGTCGGAGTTGAACACGTACAGGAAGGGCTTGGCTGTCATCAGATGAAGATCGCGGACGCTCGCCAGGTCGATCTCACCGTTGGTGGCGGCAGAGGACAGCGTGCGGCCATCCTCGAGGATCGTCTGGGCAGTCTTGGCACCCTCGACCTGCTCGGCGATCTCCTTATTCTTACGGGCTTCCTTCTCCAAACGCGGCAGAGCCTTTTCAATGGTCTGCAGGTCGGCGAGGATGAGCTCGGTCTCGATCACAGAGATGTCGCTCGCGGGATCGACCCGGCCATCCACGTGAATCACGTTGTCATCGGAGAAAGCACGGACAACCTGGCAGATCGCGTCCGCCTCGCGGATGTTGGCGAGGAAGGCGTTGCCCATTCCTTCACCATCCGAAGCGCCCTTGACGATGCCGGCGATGTCCACGAAAGACACCGTGGCGGGAAGGATGCGCTCCGAGTTGAAGATCTCGGCCAGGCGGGTCAGGCGCGGGTCAGGCAGTTCCACCAAGCCGACGTTCGGCTCGATGGTGGCAAACGGGTAGTTCGCGGCCAATACATCGTTGCGGGTCAGGGCGTTGAACAAGGTGGACTTACCGACATTGGGCAGACCGACGATTCCGAGAGTTAAAGTCACGTCGCTCATCCTAACGCGCGCCGAGACGTTCTCCCCCTGCTCCCCCTAATCCCCCGGCCAGCTCCACACCCCTTTCCCACTTTGCCTCAGCTTTAGCCCCAATCTTCAGTCGCAGCCGGCGCTCCTCTCCGTCGAGCACGTTCCAATCCGTCCACCCATCGTCGAAACACCTGGCCACGACGAAACTGCATCAGCCTTGGCAGCGCCCTGGTTGGTGCTTATAGTTTTGACGTATCAACCGCCGCCGATCTTCCCCAGTTCGGCTCGGTACTGGCCCCGTCTCCCACTAGAGAAGATGCTTCCCCTATGACCCCACCGCGCGAGCCTCAGCCCACGCCCAACCCATCGGACCAGCACCCAGCGACCGCCGACCAGTACTCACCAACCACCGACCAACCCCAAACGGTCACCGACCGTCGCCCGAAAAACACCGGTGGACGGGAGCAGTTCAACACTCGCTTCGTGTTCCTTATGGCCGCGATCGGTTCCGCAGTCGGCCTCGGAAACATCTGGCGGTTCCCCTACGTGGCCTACGACAACGGCGGTGGAGCCTTCCTCATTCCCTACCTCGTTGCCCTCCTGACCGCCGGTATCCCCCTGCTCTGGTTCTACTTTGCCGTGGGCCACCGCTATCGGGCTTCCGCACCTTTGGCCTACCGCCGCATCAACCGCAGCGGAGAGTTTATCGGCTGGATCAAGGTGGGCGTGGCCTTCTTCATCACGCTTTATTACGCGGCGATCGTCGCGTGGGCGGCGCTCTACGCGGTCAAGTCCGTTTCCAAAGCGTGGGGTTCGGACCCATCCACTTACCTCATGTCGGACTTCCTGCAGGTGGACAAGACCCACACCTTCAGCACGAACTACGTTGTCCCCATCCTCATAACAATGGTGCTCGTGTGGATCCTCACAACCGTCACCCTCGCTACCGATGTGAACAAGGGCATCGGGAAAGTCACCAGCGTCTTCGTTCCGCTGCTGGTGGTGTTGTTCGTCGTCATTGTGATCCGGGCGCTCTTTCTGGACGGCGCGTCCACCGGCTTGGAGGCCTTCTTCCACCCGAACTGGTCCGCCCTGAAAGACACTGGCGTGTGGATTTCTGCGTACGGCCAGATTTTCTTCTCCCTGTCCATCGGCTTCGGGATCATGACGACCTACGCCTCCTACCTCAAACCCCGCACCAACCTCACCGGCACCGGGATGGTCACCGCCTTTGCGAACTCCTCCTTCGAGGTTCTCGCCGGAATCGGTGTTTTCGCCGCACTCGGGTTTATGGCGAACCAGCAAGGAGTTGCCGTCAAGGACGTCGCCAGCAACGGGGTGGGACTGGCCTTCATCGCCTTCCCCACCATCATCAACGAGATGCCCCTCGGCGGCCTATTTGGTGTCCTCTTCTTCGTCTCGCTCTTCCTCGCGGGGATCACCTCCCTTATCTCGCTGATGGAAGTCGTGCTCTCCGCCGTCCGGGACAAACTCAACACCAGCCGCCGCACTACGGCCATCGCTCTCGGCACGATCATGGGCATCCTGTCGGTCGCCCTATTCGCAAGCACCAGCGGCCTCATTGCGCTAGACATTATGGACAAGTGGACCAACAACATCGGTATCGTCTGCGCCGCTATCCTCTCACTCGTCGCCACCGGGTGGGTGTTCAACCGCCGTCGCGAACTGCAGCAACACCTCAATGCCGTGTCCTCCGTCCGCGTGGGTGCAGTGTGGCAATTCTGCACCTTTATCCTCACCCCACTGGTGCTTCTCTACACCGTCATCAACGAGATCCGCGGCCTGCTGCGCGAACCCTACGAGGACTACGCCTCCGCCAGCCTCAGCTTGTACGGGTGGATGGTCATTGCCGTCATTGTTGTGGCTGCGATGGTGCTCAGCGTCATTCCTTTCCATCGCCAACAATCGGTTGATGGCGTCGTCGGATCCAATTACGGCGTACCCCAGCACGGGCGACCGGCAGATGAACCGAACCACCTGCTCCCCCAATCCACCACCGAGACCGCAGCGCAGAAAGAGTGATCATGACCGCCATAGCAATTGCCATGATGGCCCTATTCATTGTCGTCATTTGGGGTGGGCTTGTTGTCAGTAGCATTTTACTGGCCCGCACCTCTGATGATCAGACTGGTGAATTGGGAACCACCCCAGGAACGGACGACGCCTCACTAATCTAGTCGCCTCCCTGTCCCAAGGGACACAGCCCCGCCCCTCGCGGCGACATCACCGCCCCATCCCCAGAGGAATCGCTCTCCGGCCACTAAACGTCCCATCGCGGTTAACGGCGCCCAAAACTTTTAGGGCACAATGGACCCCGATGAACGCTAAAGACTCAGGCCGCGAATCCCACGCCGCCGGAGCCGAGGGACATCGGGATTTCGCCGATTTCCTGACCGGCTCGGAACCCAACAATTCCGCCGCCTCTCTCCCAGACGCCCCCAACCCGATCCCCTCCGATGCGTACCCAGCAGCCACGGAGGCAGCCCCCGCCGTTCCAGCGGGCATCCCCTCCGACACCGGCAGCGGGCCCAGCCACGAAAACCCCTCCACCGACACAGAGGAGCTCGTCGCCGCCTCCCTCACCGAGGATTCCGCTGAACCGGACGATGACACCCTGGAGAAGTCAGACGCCCACGGCCTCGGACCGGAGCTACGCGACCGTGCGGAGGTCATCGGCGCCGCCGGTCGATGGTTCGCCGGATGGTGCTTGCGTTTTCTCATCATCGCCATCGCGGGATACGTCTTCGCGATGGTGTGGAGCAAGCTGTGGGTCGGCATTCTGCCCGTGCTGCTGTCCATCATCGTCTGCACCGTCCTCTGGCCGGCGGTGCGCACCCTGCGCAGGGCAAAGCTACCTAACGCCCTGGCCGTGATCCTCACGATCCTCGGCTTCTTTGCCCTCATCGTCGGAGTGTTCACCTGGATCAGCACCACCGCCGTGGACCAGGGCAAGCAACTAGTGGACCAGGGAGTGGACGGGGTCCGCAAACTGCAGGAGTTCCTGCAAGGTCCTCCGTTCAACATCCAGGACCGCCAGCTCAACAACGCCGTGGACCAGGGCGTGACGTGGATTCAGGGCCGCAGCGGCATGATTGCCTCGCAGGTAGCGGCGGGCGCATCCGCAGCGACCTCCGTGGCCGTCACCCTTGTTGTGATGTTGGTGCTAACGTTCTTCTTCCTCAAGGACGGGGAGAAGTTCCTGCCCATGGTCCGGCGGGTGACCGGCCGGCGCGTGGGATGGCATCTTACGGAAGTTCTCACCCGCTGCTGGCAGACCCTCGGCGGCTTCATCCGCACCCAGGCGCTGGTCAGCTTCATCGACGCCTTCTTCATCGGCGGCGGGCTCGTCCTCCTCGGCGTGCCGCTTGCCGGCGCGCTGGCCGTGCTGACCTTCTTCGCCGGCTTCATCCCCATGGTCGGGGCCTTCGTCGCCGGCACCCTGTCCGTGCTCATCGCCCTGGTAGCCAACGACGTCACCACCGCGCTGCTGGTCCTCCTGCTCGTCGTGGCCGTTCAACAGCTCGAGGGCAACGTGCTGCAGCCCTGGCTGCAGGCCCGCGCGATGAACATTCACCCCGTTATCGTGCTCCTCTCCGTCACTATCGGCGGCACCCTCTTCGGCATCATTGGAGCCTTCCTCGCCGTGCCCGCCGCCGCGATGATCACCGTGGTCCTGCGCTACCTGGGTGATCTCACCGATCTATCCACCGGCGAGCGCACCACGAAGGACATCAATTTCGTCACCACCGCCGGGACCCTGTCCGGAGCCCAAAGCGAGCAGGCCGCCAAACGATGGCAAGCGCGCCGATCCACTTCGGGCGCGGGAAATTCTAAAGAGATAGGCGGTTTCGCCAGCCTCCTCAGCCATCGGCGGGACAACTCCAAGTAACATTGCCTCCCATGTCAGCTACGTCTCACTCTCGCCGAGGTGCCGCCCACGGGTCCGTTTCCCGTCGCGGACCCGCCGGGGAAAGTGTACGCGGCAAGCTCTTCCCCGTGTGGGCGCCCGTGTTGGTCATGCTCGCCGTGATCATTACGGGGGTGGTGCTGGCGTGGAACACCGGGCAGACGCCGACCGCCTATTTCGTGATCTTCGCCGTCGCCGCGCTGGCCTGCACCCTGTTGGTGGAACCACGCGGGCTCTTCCTCACCGTGGCCGCGCTGCCCTTGTACTTCTTTCTGGGATCCGTGGCCATCGGCATCATCGTGTCTTCCGGCTCCAAACGCGCGGTCGGCGGCAAGACGGGGGTGGTCATGGCCACCTATCCCGCGATCGTCCACTATTTGTGGCTGCTGTTCCCGTTGTTGCTGTGCATTCTTCTGGCATGGGCGCGGTGGTGGCTATACCGCGATAATTTGGCTCGACGCCAACACCGAGAGCGCGTCGCCCGGCAGCGCACAAAGGAAGCTAACTCCGCCAATGAGGAGAATGCTCGTCGCGTCCGGCACCGCCGGGAGGGTGCACGGGAGCCGCTGAACGCCTCCGCCGAAAAACCCCTGCGCGTTGCCCGGATACGCGAGGCCCAGTCCTCCCGGGAGACTACTGAGGCACCGGAACGTCGACTGCGAGCGAACCGGGATGCCCGGCGCAGCGGCCTCGGGACCGGCTCGGCGCCGAGCCGACAGTCCAGTCGGCGTGACAGTGCGGGAGCTACGGCGGTTCGCCGACCACGGCACGAGATGCCGGAGCGCGAATCGGGCGAGAGGCACGCGCGGGACCAGCAACCCCGAAGGAACAACCGCTCCGCCCACACCCGACACGATCCCGAGGAGAACACTGGTAGGCACTCCAGGGGGGTCGGCCGCTCTGCGCGGGACGCGGCACGGCGCCCTCACTCTGGGCGCTCCGCCGAGGAGTCGGCGAACCGTAGTTCTGGGGGAACGCGCTCGGTGAGTTTCTCTTATGACAGCGCCGCTTCAAGTAGAACCGCAGCGTCCCGGGGTGGCTCCGAGGATTCCGCCGCATCGGCTCCCTACCGGCGGACCACCCCGCTGTCCGCCTACACCGGGGTAGAACCGGCCACGACTCGTCCCACGTTCCCCATCCCGGAGCCCAAACCGGTCGCAGAGCAGCGCGCGGGCCGGGCTGGTGAATCCGAATCCCACGCCGTGCGCGCGCAGCGAACTGAATCCGAGTTGCCCCGGCCACTGAGCCAATATCCCGCACAGCGTCGGCGCTCCCCCCGGCATTACGTGGACTAAACTCCTCGGCCTGAAGGGGCCGTGTAACTCTCACGTGTCGGAGCTGGTGCTATCGTTCCTGCCCCGGGCAGTTACTGCGTGTTGCAGGGGTTGTCGTTCGCGGCCCGGGAGGTCCGGGCCGGGCGCAACTCGCGGGGAAGGGAGAAGATCAACTCCTCCGTGGCTGTCGTGACTTCCTCGACGGTGTCGAAGCCCTGCTCGGCCAGCAGCTCCAGAACCCCGCGAACAAGGATCTCCGGTACGGAGGCACCAGAAGTGACCCCCACGGAATCCACCCCCTCCAACCAGGCCAGATCCACCTGATTGGCGTAGTCCACCAGGTACGACCGGTCGGCGCCGTACTGCTCGGCGACCTCCACCAATCGGCGGGAGTTGGAGGAATTCTGGGATCCCACAACGATGAGCAACTGCACCTTGGGAGCAATGGCCTTGACCGCTACCTGGCGATTCTGGGTGGCGTAGCAGATGTCATCGGACGGCGGATCCTGGATGTGGGGGTACTTTTCCCGCAGCATCCGTACGGTCTCCATCGTCTCGTCCACGGACAACGTGGTCTGGGATAGCCAAATGAGTTTCGTGTCCGGGGGAAAGTCCAGTGCGTCCACATCCTCCTGCCCATCCACGAGGTGCACCACATCCGGGGCCTCCCCCGCAGTCCCCTCCACCTCTTCGTGGCCGTGGTGGCCGATGAGAACGATCTGGTAGCCCTGCTTCGAGAAACGCGTGACCTCGTGGTGCACTTTCGTCACGAGCGGGCAGGTGGCGTCGAACGTCCGAAGTTCCAGAGCCTTGGCCTGGGCGCGCACCGCAGGAGAGACACCGTGGGCGGAAAACACCACATTGGCCCCCCGAGGAATTTCGTCGGCCTCGTCGACGAAAATAACCCCCTCTTCCTCGAGCGTCTTGACGACGTGCTTGTTGTGCACAATTTCCTTGCGCACATACAGCGGTGCTCCGTGCTTCTCCAGGGCCTTCTCCACGGTCTCCACGGCTCGGTCCACGCCCGCGCAGTAACCGCGCGGTGCTGCGAGGTACACCTTCTTCGTGCCTGGGGACGTCCCGGAATCGGTCATGGTGGGCGAAGTCATGCGCCCATCGTAACCGACGGGCAACCTGCCCCAGAGCGCCGTGCAGCCAGCGATGTCCCGGGGCCCCTTTACACTGGGTCATTATGACAGCATCCGCATCGTCAGCCGCGGGTTCGGGGGGCCCCGCAGGTTCGAACAAACCAGCCGGACCCCCCAACAGTGCTGATTCCCCCTGGCCGGTCACGCAAGTCAACGGCAAGATCAAGAAGTGGATCGAGCGCCTGGGCTTCCTGTGGGTCGAGGGACAGATCACCCAGGTCAACTACAAGAACACGTGGAAGCTGTCCTACATCACGCTGCGGGATGTGGACCGGGAAGAATCCGTTCCCGTGACCGTCAGCTCCAGCACGCTGCGGAACATGAGTACGCCGCCGAAAAACGGCGATCGTGTCATCGTGTACGGCAAACCCGCCTTCTACGCGGGACGGGGCAGCTTCTCTCTCTGGGTCACGGAAATCCGCCACGTCGGAGTGGGGGAACTACTGGCGAGGATCGAACGGCTCAAGCACGCCCTGGGCGCAGAAGGGCTGTTCGACGACCGGATAAAGAGCCAACTGCCCTTCTTACCTCGCCGGGTGGGGCTCATCACCGGGCGCGGTTCTGCCGCCGAACGAGATGTGCTCAGCGTGGCCCGGGATCGTTGGAAGAACGTCCAGTTCTTGGTGGTCAACACGGCAGTACAGGGTCCCAATACGGTTCCGGAAGTTACCGCAGCCCTCGCCCAACTAGATCAGGACCCCGAGGTGGACGTCATTATCGTCGCCCGCGGGGGCGGCTCCGTGGAGGACCTCCTGCCCTTCTCCGAAGAAGCGCTCATCCGGTGCGTATCCGGACTGAAAACACCCGTCGTCTCCGCCATCGGGCACGAACCGGATAACCCATTGCTGGATTACGTGGCCGACCTTCGCGCGGCCACGCCGACGGACGCGGCTAAGCGGGTCGTCCCAGATGTGCGAGCAGAACGGCAGTTGCTTCTGGAACTGCGCGACCGATCCGCCGGGGCGCTCACTGGGTGGGTGCGCAACGAACGCCAGCACCTGGCCACCATCCGCTCCCGACCCGTACTCGCGGATCCCCTCCTGCCCGTCACCCAGCAACGGGAGCTCATCAGCACTGCCGCTGGACGCATGGACCGGGCTCTCCAGCTCGCGGTTCGCGAACGGCGCGCAGAGATCAGCCACCTGAAGTCGCGAGTCAATGCGCTAGGGCCCGCGCAGACCCTCGCCCGCGGTTACGCCGTAATGCAAGTAGTCCCTCGCGACGGCAGCGGGCCCCAAGTGGTCACGACCATTGACGAAGTCTCCCCCGGAAGCCAACTGCGGATCCGGGTGCAGGACGGCTCCATCACTGCGGCTGCCATGGCGGTCAATCCCGCCCACGGTGCCACGCCAGATGGGCCACATGCGCCAGAGGAGACATCCTCCCCGCCGAGTCGGACCTAACCCGATCACTGCCGAATCGCACACCCCCACCCCTGATACCCGAAGAAGGAGCTAACCGATGAGCCTAGAGCAAACACAGCAGAAATTCCGCCCGGTGGAAGAGATGACCTACGAGCAGGCGCGCGACGAACTCGTCGAAGTAGTCAAGATCCTGGAACTCGGGCAGATGAGCTTGGACGAGTCGCTCAACTACTGGGAGCGCGGGGAAAAGCTGGCCGCCTACTGCGAGACCTACCTGGATGGCGCTGCCTCCCGCATCCGCTCTGCCCTGGAGAAGCGAGAGGAGCGAAGTGGGGGAACGGAGAACTCGGGGACCGAGGAGCGGCGGGCCGCCTCCCAATCTTGAGGCCCGCCGATTGGTGCTACTCCTCCCCCCCTTGGTTCTGCTCCCCCCGCCCGCGGATGTGAGCCCTAGCCGCGCTTGATCGGCTGGGCTTCCATGACCTTCGTTGCTGCCGTTTCGAAATCCCTGTCCGGCGCCATGCCCTCCAGAATGAGCCGGACATCCTTGACGTCCGCGACCCAGATTGGTCGCACATCGTGGCCCGTGAATACGTGCCATTGCACCCCGCCGACCTTTCGTATGCCAGCCGGCTCCCGGTGGGAGTTGTCCGGCTCGGTGGCCTTGTCGAAGGGGGCATCGGTCTGCGTCAGGGACATGTAGGACTTGCCGTCGATCACCCACCCCACCAGGCTCGACACGCTCTGCCCCACCTGTACCCGGCGCGCGCTGTTCGGCACCCAATTGTCGGGCATTTGCGGGTTTCGGATCGGGAACTGTAGCCCCGCAGCATCCATCTGCAGCAGGGTATCAACGTCCACCCGCTGCGCGGTGCCAGAACGGTCCGCACCCCCAGGGTGAAAAGAGCACAAACCGGTGAATCCGATGCTGAGGAACATCACGACCAGCAGGACCCCAAGGGAAAGGGCAATGTCCTTCGTGCCCTGGAAGGCGCGGGGCTTTTGAATACGCACGGGAGCCATTATCTCAAACCCCCCACCGCCGCGCCTTCTCCCCCCTTCTGATTCACGCTTTCGTATTCCCAGCGTTAAGAAGGTACCGCAGCGGCTAAGAAGATGGAACAATCAGTAGTAGAAGCTTTTTAGCTCGCGAAACGACCCACAACGTCGGCGGCTGAGCAAGGGCTACACACTCACGAGCTGCGGTTTTGTGCCGCTCCTCCCGCCCCATCGAGGGGGTGTTCGAAACCCCGCGCTCGGACCCGGCGTCCCAAATGAAAAGAGTTGGTAGAACAAATGACCGTCGACGAATCGACCTCCGGAGTCTCCCCCACCCCAGGCCCCAACCCCCAGACCCCGGACCGTAACCTCGCTATGGAGCTGGTGCGCGTCACAGAGGCTGCCGCGCTGGCCTCCGGCAAGTGGGTTGGACGTGGACAGAAGGAAGCCGGAGATGGCGCCGCTGTGGACGCCATGCGACAAATGATCAACTCCGTAGACATGGATGGTGTGGTCGTCATCGGGGAGGGTGAAAAGGACGAAGCCCCCATGCTCTACAACGGTGAAAAAGTCGGCACGGGCAACGGCCCTGCCGTGGACATCGCCGTGGACCCGGTGGACGGCACCACCCTCATGGCCGAGGGCCGCCCCAACGCCATCGCTGTAATCGCCGCCGCAGAACGCGGCTCCATGTACGACCCCTCTGCGGTGTTCTACATGTCCAAGATCGCCGTTGGGCCGGAGGCCGTGGGCGTGGTGGACATCGAGGCCCCCGTCCGCCACAACATCCATGCCGTAGCCAAGGCAAAGGGCGTTGTGCCCGGGGACATCACCGTCGTCGTCCTCGACCGCCCGCGCCACAACGACTTGATCCGGGACATCCGCGAGGCCGGTGCTAAGGTGCGCCTCATCGGCGATGGCGACGTGGCCGGTGCCGTGGCTGCAGCGCAACCAAATTCCACCAACTCCGTGGACATCATGATGGGCATCGGAGGCACCCCGGAGGGCGTCATCACCGCCGCGGCCATGAAGTGCATGGGCGGGGAGATCCAGGGAAAGTTGTGGCCAAAGGACGACGAAGAGCGACAGAAGGCACTCGACGCCGGACACGATCTGAATAAGGTGCTCACTACGAGTGACCTCATCAACTCCGAGCATTGCTACTTCGTCGCTACCGGTGTGACGAACGGCGACATGGTGCGCGGCGTCTCCTACCGCCGGGAATCCGCGACCACCCGCTCCCTTGTCATGCGCTCCCGCTCCGGCACTATCCGGTTCGTTGAATCCCAACACCAGCTGAGCAAGCTGCAGCAGTACTCGGTGCTGGACTACACCCGCAGCTGACCGGCCTGGCCGAAAAAACCCTCCCCAACGCGAAAGGCAACCCCATGACCGACCAGGAATACCGCATCGAACACGACACGATGGGCGAAGTGAAGGTGCCCGCCAACGCGCTCTGGCGTGCGCAGACCCAGCGCGCCGTAGAGAACTTCCCCATCTCCGGCCGCGGTCTGGAGGCAACTCAGATCCGCGCCATGGGCCTGCTTAAGGCCGCGTGCGCCACCGTGAACATGGAGCGCGGACTGCTCAACGAGGACAAGGGCAACGCGATCATCGCCGCTGCCAAGGAAATCGCCGAGAACAAGCACGATGCTGAGTTCCCCATTGACGTGTTCCAGACCGGGTCTGGCACCTCCTCTAACATGAACACCAACGAGGTCATTGCCTCCCTGGCCAGGAACAAAGGCGTGGAAGTGCACCCGAACGATGACGTGAACATGGGCCAGTCCTCCAACGACACCTTCCCCACCGCGACCCACGTCGCCGCCACGGAGGCCGCCGTAAAGGACCTCATTCCGGGGCTGAGGGAATTGCACACCTCCCTGCTGAACAAGGCCAAAGAATGGGAGCGGGTGGTCAAGTCCGGCCGCACCCACCTCATGGACGCGGTGCCCGTCACCCTGGGCCAGGAGTTTTCGGGTTACGCTCGCCAGATCGAGGCGGGGATTGAGCGCGTGGAGGCCACCTTGCCCCGTCTTGGTGAGCTGCCGATCGGCGGCACCGCCGTGGGTACCGGCCTGAACACCCCCGCCGACTTCGGGGCAAAGGTCACCGAGGAGCTCAAAAACCTCACCGGCGTGAGCGAGCTGCGGGAATGCGTGAACCACTTCGAAGCGCAGGCCAACCGCGACGGCCTGGTGGAGTTCTCCGGCGCGATGCGCACCATCGCCGTATCGCTGAACAAGATCGCCAACGATATCCGCTGGATGGGTTCCGGCCCGCTGACCGGCCTCGGCGAGATTCACCTGCCTGACCTGCAGCCGGGTTCCTCTATCATGCCGGGCAAGGTCAACCCCGTGCTGTGCGAGACTGCAACCCAGGTTGCCGCTCAGGTGGTGGGCAACGACGCTGCCGTCGCATTTGGCGGGGCCCAGGGGGCCTTCGAGCTCAACGTCTTCATCCCCGTCATGGCCCGCAACGTCCTGGAATCCGCGCGCCTGCTGGCCAACACGGCGCGGGTCTTCGCCGCCCGCCTCGTCGACGGCATCGAGCCGAACACGGAGCGGATGCGAACCCTTGCGGAATCCTCCCCCTCCATCGTGACCCCGCTGAACTCCGCCATCGGCTACGAATCTGCGGCGAAGGTCGCGAAGACGGCACTGAAGGAGGGCAAGACCATCCGCCAGACCGTGCTGGACATGGGCTTCGTCCCGGACAAGCTCAGCGAGGAGGAGCTGGACAAGCGCCTGGACGTGCTGGCGATGGCCAACACCGACCGCGATAAGTAACGGGCCCGTCCTGTTCATCTTTTCCGTCCACCGCGCGGTGGGCGGTTTTTTATGTCTTCTTATTGCGGACGCCAACCCACCCCCGCCACCCACATCTTTGCATTGCGTGCAATTATGCACACGTGGTAAATTTGCCTACCGTGAGCGACATTTCTGAATCACCCACCACCCCGGGCGACGCCGATCCGCCATCCATGGGCTTGCGGGAGCGCAAGCGCCAGGCGACCCGGCTGTGCATCGAGGACACGGCTACCCGCCTATTCCTCGAGCACTCCTTCGATCAGGTCACCCTGGACGAAATCTGCGCCGACGCCGGGGTGAGCCGCAGAACCTTCTTCAACTACTTCTCCTCCAAAGACCACGTCGCCACCGGCTCGCTTCCTCCACCACTCGACGAACCTGCCTTCGAGTACGTGGCCAAGCTCAACCCGCAGCCAGACGCTGCGGGCGGTGCGCAGCGGGACGCCTTCTTCGCGGAGCTGTTGAACTTCACCGGCTCCCTCCGCGCAAAGCATAGCGCCACTGAGGAAATATGCGCGCTAAACCCGGAGTTGAGCAAGGCTGTAGCGCAGCGACGGGCAAAGATCATGCTGCACAACCCGACGCTCGCCGCCGCGAAACTCGGCACCTACGAACAGCTCCGCTCCCGGCTGCGGGACGCAGTGGCCAGCAACCTCAAGGCCTACCCCAACCACCGCGTCACTCCTGCGGACCCCGGGGCGGAGCCTTTGTCCCTCGACGATCAGGCGCTCTGCATCGTCTCGGCGATCACCTCGGCGTTGTGGACTTCCTCCATCCTCGCCACCCAGGAGGGTCGTCCCGTCACCCTCAACCGGATCCATGCCACGACCGCCGCCCTTGCGCAGGTGTACCGCGGTTGCGCGAGCTCCAGCACTCCCCCAAGGAAAGGACACCACACCCCATGACCCAAGCCCCTTCCTCCGCAGCCACCCCGGCCAGCGCTGCACCCACCCCGGCCAGCGCAGCCGCTGCGCCTGCGTCCAACAAGGCCTCCCCCCGTGCCGCCGCTAGCGGAAAGACCAACAGTCGCGCCACCAAACGCGGCGCCGAGGCCAACCCGCACAACAACGTTCCCCTCATCGTTGGCTGCCTCATGCTGGGCATGCTGCTCTCGGCGTTGGGGCAGATGATCTTCGCCACCGCGCTGCCCACCCTCGTCGGTGAACTGGGAGGGGTGGACCAAATGAGCTGGGTCATCACGATCTTCCTGCTCGCCATGACCATCTCCATGCCCATCTACGGCAAGATCGGCGACCAGGTGGGCCGGAAGCCGCTGTACCTCTTCGCCATTAGCGTGTTCCTGGTCGGCTCCGTCGTCGGCGCCACCGCACAGAGCATGACCACGATGATCGTGGCCCGTGGCATTCAGGGCCTCGGTGGCGGCGGGCTCATGGTGCTGTCCCAGGCGATCATGGCGGATGTTGTCCCCTCCCGCGAGCGCGGCCGCTACATGGGCGTGATGGGTGCCGTCTTCGGCCTGGCCTCCGTCATGGGCCCCCTCCTCGGCGGCTTCTTCACGGACGGGCCCGGTTGGCGTTGGGCACTGTGGTTCAACCTGCCGCTGGGACTGCTGGCCCTGCTATCCACGGCCTTTGCCCTGCACCTGCCGAAGCGGCGCTCCGGCGGCCGTCCCGATATCCTCGGCACCATCATCATGGCCATCGGCACCTCCGCGATCATTCTCACCGCGACCTGGGGTGGACGGCAGCACGCCTGGAACTCCCCCACGATCATCAGCCTCATCGCGGTGGCGATCGTCGCCACCATTGCCTTCGTCTTCGTCGAGCGCGCGGCGTCCAACCCGATCATCCCCATGCAGCTGTTCACGGTACGCAACTTCGTTCTCACCACTACGGCAGGGCTCATCGTGGGCATCGCCATGTTCGGCACGCTTGGATACCTGCCCACCTACATCCAGATGACGCACGGCATGTCCCCCACCGCCGCTGGTCTGATGATGATCCCGATGATGGGCGGGATGATTCTCACGTCTGTCGTTGTTGGTCGGTACGTAACCCGGACGGGCAACTACAAGTGGTTCCCGGTCATCGGCTCCGTCATTGTGGCCGGCGCGCTGGTGCTCATCGGTCACATGACTGCGGACGCCAGCCTTCTCCACCTCGGCCTCGTCCTCGCCATGTATGGACTGGGGCTGGGCATGATCATGCAGCTCCTGGTACTTATCGTGCAGAACAGCTTCCCCATCTCCATGGTGGGCACGGCCACCGCGTCCAACAACTTCTTCCGCCAGATCGGCGGAGCGCTGGGCGCGGCGATCGTGGGCTCCATCTTCACCCACCGGTTGACCGACTTGCTAGCCCAGCGATTGCCGGAAGCCCTGGCCAGCATGGGCCCGATGGCGAAGCCGTTCGCGGAGGGCTTCCGGCACGGCAGCTTGGGCAGCCTCACCCCGAGCACAGTGGACAAACTGCCGGATGCCCTCAACCATGCCGTGGTCACCAGCTACAACGACGCGCTAGTTCCAGTCATCGGGGCCATCGCCCCGGCGCTCATACTGGCTGCCATGATCCTGAGCCTGGTTCGACACGAGAGCCTTAAGGAACGGGTGGAGTAACCCCTCCCCCTAAGTTGTCGGCTGCTCCCCCACCCCACTCCCCCCAGGACACGCCAAAAGGCCGGGTCCCTGGGGTGCTCTTTTGTCCCGGCGGCGCTGGGGTAGCTGCCGTCCTCAAAAGAAGGACGGCAGCTACCGTTCATGCGAGAGGAGAGAAAAGACCGGACCCGGTCTTAGGAGGGGAAAACGGCGATTTACAGGGCGCCGAAGATCTTGCCGATCGTACCGAGGATCGTCTTCACGATCTCAACGGCGAAGTGCAGAGCGTCGGTGTCGAAGTAACCGGGGAAGGGGGTCTGACCAGTAGGCATGAGAAACAGTGTCCTTTCGGGAGAATATTGGGAGAGAAAAGGGATCTGTGGGGCTACCGCAGAAGGCTGGGTGGCGCGGGCTTAGGCGGCCGGGCCGATGGTGATGATGGAGTCGGCGTTGTTGTAGTCAGTCCATGCAGCCAGCGGGGGAACCGTCTTGCACTGCAGAACGCAGGATTCGTCGACTTTGTTGGGGCGACCGTCGCGGCCCACATCGTCGGCCGAGTACACCGCAGGAGCAGCTACAACTTTTTCTCCTTCACTAGCCCGGGTAGGGATAGAAACTCGAAGGTTGATGTTGAGCTTTCCATCATCGGTAGCCTTGTAGGTCTGCCAAGTGTAGACCCCCCAATCCTTACCGGAGCCAGCTTCTCGCAGAGTGATGCGTACGGTGTAGAACTTCCCGGGAGCAAAACCAGTTGCGGTAGATTGCACCCGGGCATAGCGTTCGCCACCTTCGTTGAGATGCCCCGGAACACGAGCGGGGATGGAATGATCACCGTCAGTATCGTCCGTGAAGGAGACGGAGGGGATCTCGCCTTCAGAGTGGCCCGGGTCGACCGGGGACTCGATGACCTGGGTGGGGTCCCACCAGGGGCGACCATCGCCAAAGGTGGAGGAGGACGGGACGGAGGAACCGGAGGACTGTGCTGCCGCAGTTCCTGCACCGCCAACTACGGCGGCTAGAGCAAGGGCAATGCCTGCTGCGCGAGTTGCTGTACGCTTCACGTTTTCGAATCCTTTTCGGAAGTGAACCGCCGCGAGTGGTGGGCGGCGGTGATCAATGCGGATGTGTTCTTCTGGGGGGGGGAAGCCACCGGGGGCCATGGGGGGAGGACGGGAGGACCCGGGGGCTTTGATGCGTCGTACGGTCGGTGAACGACGGCTTGCTAGACGATGCCGGCAGCGAAGCCGAGCATGGCCTTGATGGCCTCGATGAGGGAGGGGCCGACCTCCTGGAACCAGTGGAAGACCGGGATCGGGTCATGCGGCGGATCCAGGGGGTACTTGGCGTTGGGATCGGTATCTGCACCCATGTGCGGGAACTCCTTGTTCGTGTTTTGTGTTGTGTACGCGGTGAAGCCGGGAGGGAAAACCTTGCCACCAAAAAAGAGTGCCGCGCACGCCGTGGCGCGCGGCCGTGGGCTGAAAGGGGTCGGGAGACTAGCCGACCAGCGCGGTGACGAGACCCAGGATGGCGGAAGCCAGGCCGGATAGGGACTCGACGGAACCGGTGACATTGTCAGCGGTGATCTCGGAGGACAGGGCCTCAGCGGAACCCTGCGGCTTCTCGTCGGTGGTCGGCTGCTCGACGCCGGAGACCGGGGAGGTCGGAGCGGTCTCAGCTGCAGAAGCCGTAGCAACGGTGACCGGAGCGGCAATGGCGGTGGCCAGCATGCCAGCAGCAGCGAAACGACGGAAGGAAACAGTACGGGTAGACATGTGACTCCTTGAGAGATGGATTTTCTGCAATGTTCGAGGAACCTGTAACGGAATGAGTTTCCGCATCGTTCCCATGGTTCGGTGATGTTATTACATACACCCGGGGGATGCAGGGGGAGGTTTTGTCTGATCCAACACAGATCACTCCAAGGTGTGATACTCCTCTCAATTGTGCCACAATGGGAACTGCAGACCTGTGCAGAAATAGGCCCCAAACTGGGGAAACATAACATTTCAATCGATTCGCAAACTTATATATTTAAGTGCAATCGGATTGCAATCCTTTGAAGTAGGCTGTGCAGGGGTGCCAGTGAGTTGCCAAACCGGGTCAAGAGCCCCTTTGCCAAGGGGCCTTTTGAGGGGCCCTCTGGGGAATGTTTGAACATGGTTCGGCGGGATGGATGAGGCTGCGCAGCGGGCCGGGGGGCAGACGAGGTGGCGAGGGCTTGACTAGTCCTCGGGGGAGCAAGGCGCTAGCGTCTGACGGCGCTAGTGGGTGAAAGCCCCTGGTTGGGCTGGGCCCGGGGATGGAGCGTCCAGGCTCTCCAGATAGTCGACCTCCGTCTCGAAATCACGGAGCGGTTTGGATGCCAAGTCGCGGTTAAACCGGTTACGCACAACGATGCGCTGTACCGTCAGCCCGCCCTATTCGTCTGGCATGGGATAAGCGGGCACGAGCCAGCCCTTGATCCTCAGGCGCTCCGAGAGGTCGTTCAGGTTTTAGTGCCGTGGCTCCTCCGTGAGATACCACGCGAAAACGGGGATGTCCCCGCCGTCGTTCGACAACTTGAACTGCGGCATCCGGCCGATCTCCGCGGCCAGGTAGCGGGCCACGTCCTGCGAGTACGACTACACCTTGCGGTAACCCTCAAACCCCAAACGCACGAACAAGTAGTACTGCAGAAGCACCTGGCTGCCAGGCCGGGATAGACCAGACCGTACTTGTGCCCAAACGGGGAGATAGAGGCCACTCGGTCCACCCCGGAAGTCCCACTCCAACCCGGCTTGGAGGACGGAGGCGACCATCGCGCCGGAGGCACCGTCGACGCGGATGGGGATGTCCCAGCCGCGCTCGGTTTCGATGGCGTCCGAAACATCGGCAATCTGCACCACCGGCTCATACATGCCGGTGTCTGTCACCCCCATGATCGCGACCACACCGATCGTGTTCTCGTCGACGTAGGCATCGAGGTCGTGACCGTCAAGGACTTGGTGCTCCATTGAGATCGGCACGTAGCGGGGTTCCACTTCGAAGTGATTGCAACTTGTAGCGGCGCGTTCCGATCTCGGCGGTTTGGGGGTACTCGTTTTTGTCGATCATGTTCTCGCCGTCAGTCTCTAGGTAGAGCCGACGGGCGCGATCGCCCATCCACGTGCTGACGAACGTCGCTAGATTTAGCCGCGCGTTTCCATCGAGCATGGCCACGTCGTGCACGAGCTGGTAGGCCGTTTGCGGATCCGTTTCACCGCTGGGAATTTCAAACTTGTCGAGCGGAAGGCGCGAACCGTGCCGAGCCGCCAAGGGATTGACGTCAATTTGATCCTGCGCGTCGTCATTGTTGGAATGGGGAATGCCCTGGGGTCTGGGAGCGGTTGTTCTAGGTTTTCCCGGCTACGTCAGTAATGGCGGATCTCCTGTGGGTGTTTCAGGGGGCCTCTTGCTCCCGGGAGGGGTGGGCGGGCCCGCCACCCAGAATATGCTCCATTTTGAGCAGGTCGCGCCACATTCCCTTCTTTGACCCGTACTCCATCTGCGCCATGCGGTGCAACACGCCAACTTCCTCGAAACCGCGGGACTTGTGCAGCTTCACGGATCCCGTGTTCTCCGGGAAGATGGAGGAATGCAGGGCCCAGTAACCCTGTGCGGTGGCGGCGTCCATAAGCGCGTCGAGCAGACGCCCGGCGATGCCCTTACCCAGCGCGTCCTTGGCCACGTAGATGGAATCTTCGACCACGCCGTGAAAGACGTGGCGATGGCTGGAGGGGGAGGCGGAGACCCACCCGAGAATCTTGGCGTTATCGTCTTCCGCGACGAAGGTGAGGCTGGGGATCCGGTTGGCGATGAACTCCGGCCAATCGGGTGCGGTCCCTTCGAAGGTGGCCTCCCCGGTATCCATGCCTTGCTGCAGGATCTCCCGGACCTGCGGGTAATCCGTCTCGTCCATGGCCCGGATGGCCACATTGCCAATGCGGTCAATGGGGGCAGCGTGGGTGACCTTCCGATCTGCGCCGCCGTCGCCGCTCGGGGTGCCTTCGTGTGCAGAAGCCATGAAGGAATTGTGCCCTATCCGCCGGAGTGGCCGCTACCCTGCCACCACCTTCGGCAGTTCACGGGCGAACCTCAACGAGTTGGAAACACCGGACGGTGGTGGGCAATGACGGAGCCACCCGACGGGCGGCCCTCCCCCGGGGATGGCTATCCGTTCTCCAACAGGTTGGTGACCAATTCGGCGATGGCGGAACGCTCAGATCGCTTGAGAGTCACGTGGGCAAACAGCGGGTTGCCCTTCAGTTTTTCGATGACCGCTTGAATCCCGTCGTGGCGGCCGACCCGCAAGTTGTCGCGTTGGGCCACGTCATGGGTGAGGACAACGCGGGAGTTACGGCCGAGTCGCGACAGGACGGTAAGCAGCACGTTGCGCTCGAGGGACTGGGCCTCGTCCACGATGACGAAGCTATCGTTCAAGCTGCGACCACGGATATGGGTTAGCGGGAGCACCTCTAGGATGTTTCGGGAATCCACTTCCTCCAGAACGTTGTCGCTGACCACCCCCTCCAAGGTGTCGTAAACCGCCTGCGCCCAGGGGTTCATCTTCTCCGTCTCGCTGCCCGGCAGGTACCCCAGGTTCTGCCCACCCACCGCATACAGAGGGCGGAACACAACGATCCGCTTATGCTGACGCCGTTCCAGGACGGCCTCCAATCCAGCGCATAGGGCGAGGGCAGATTTGCCGGTACCCGCGCTGCCGCCGAGCGAGACAATCCCCACCTCGTTGTCGAGCAGAAGGTCTAAGGCCACGCGCTGTTGGGCGCTGCGTCCCCGAATGCCGAATGCCTCCAGGTCCGTAGGGATCTGCTGAACCATCCCGTCGGCGGTGACGCGTGCAAGAACGGATTGACTGCCGGCGGTGAGCTGCAGGCCACAGTGCACGGGCAGCTCGTCGATTTCCTGACCGTCCACGCTGACCACGCCGGTGAGGTCGGCCTCGCCCTCCTCGTAGATCTCGTCGATCACTTCAGAGGGCACCTCAGCCCGGGCCATGCCGCTGTACCCGGTGAACACCACGTCTTGGGCGTGGTACTCATCGGCGGGCAAGCCCACCGCCCCGGCTTTCACACGCAAGGGGACGTCCTTCGTCACCAGGGTGACCGCATGCCCCTCCATTTGCAGGTTGAGAGCACAGGCCAGGATGCGGTGGTCATTCTCGGTCGAGCGCAACCCAGCAGGAAGAACTGCGGGGTTGACGTGATTCAGCTCTACCTGGACGGTGCCGCCCTGGGCATTGACGAGGCACGGCTGATCCAGCCGCCCGTGGGTGTGCCGAACGTCCTCCAGCAGGCGCAGAGCCTGGCGGGCAAACCACCCGAGCTCTGGGTGATGGCGCTTGGCTTCCAACTCGCTGACCACCACGACGGGAAGGATGATGGAGTGCTCGGCGAACTTCGTCAGGGCCCACGGGTCCGACAGGAGAACGGACGTATCAATGATGTAGGTTCGGGTCCCGCTTGCGCCGTCCGTGTAATCCGGGGCCGTGTTGTCGGGTTGATGGGTACTGGTGGTGAGCATCATGCGGGCTGCCTGCTCCTTCGAGCGTTAGAAGTATCCTCTGCTAGGCTCGCAGGTCAGCCGCGCAACTGGCCGACCTTGGCCTGTCCACGCCGTCGTCGTGCCAAGTCCTTCATGCCGCGGCGCGTACCCCCAAGCTAAGCCGCCGGGTCAAAAATTACATGGGTGTCAGATGAACGTTCCGTGAATAGCCACCCCACCTTTCCCGATTGCCACACCCGCACTGCTGCAGGTCCGGTTCACCAACCCTTCGCCCGTGCTGCCACCGTGCAGCCCTTACCGCCTTGCCCCCGCCACACCTAAGCAGCGCCACACCTTCTCTCCCCCCCCTCCCTACTTCCTCTCCCCTCAGAAACGGCGAACCCCCTCCGCGTGGACCTGACGCGCACTTTGGCGACTGGACGACGGGGAAGGGGCAAGCGATGTCGAGCTGTAGCCGGTGCTACATCTTCTCAACATTGGCGGAGTACTCACCGTTGCCGTCATCGGCCCAGGTGATCTTGCCGTTCTGGAACATCTGGGTCCAGCCGCTCATGGCATTGCCTTCCTCGGGCGCGGTGGGTAGACCCAGTTCGCTGTCTAGGGCCCCTTCGTCGGCCCAGGTCTCACCGATCTTCCCGATCAGGGGCACAGCGCCGGTCTCCTTAGAGTAAGTCATCCAGCCCTTATCGAAGCTGGCAAGGGTTTTACCATCCTTCTCATCGACGCTCTTCAGGGCACCGAATTCACCGGACTCCCGACCGGCGTTCTCCCATGCGGCGTCGATGTCCTTGGGGAGCTGCACGGACTGCCCGTCGGCAGTCTTAGCCTCCACCATTTCTGCACCGTCCGGCATGCCGGACTCGGAAGAGTTCATCTCGTCAGCCGCTGAGCCAGCGGCTGAGGTGGCATCATCTGCTACAGATCCCGCCGCAGAGGTGGCATCGTTGGCGGCGTCCTCCGTCTCAGAACAGGCTGCCACGCCAAGGGTAAGGGCCGCACCTGCTGCTACAGCAACAGCTGCGCGGCGGGTGGTGTGGAGGTAGGAATTACGAATAGTCATATGGTTCTCGGTCCTTTCACCGTTTTTGAACGTCTGGCCTTATGTCGGCGGGAACGCAAACCAACCGTGTACGGTGGGCCGACCCGCTTCCTTCGCAACGCAAAAGATCGGGCGACCGTGGAGTTGCGCTCGACCATCCCAGGCCTTCCCTCGTTTCTACCAGAACACGGCAGTCCTGGGGACAACTCCTGCCTACGAGATGCAACTGTCCGGCCTGTCCGCCGCCTGACGATGCACAGAATCGGCCAATGCCCCCCTCTTAAACCGTCCGCCCCGGACGGGACGTTGAGCAGCGGGTAACCGCGCCTCTCCCACCCTCCCCCAGGCGCCTTCTGGCACCTAGCAACTCGTCAGCGAGAACTTCCCTCCCTACGCCCCCGGCAAATGCCAACGAACTGCTGAATCACTTCATCATCCCTGTCTGTGCGCCACACCAGTGCAACCTGGGTGCCGGGAATGCCGGCCGCCTGGGTGTCCCCGCCTACATCGCAATGGGCCACCCCGCGATAGTTGAGCCCGCGCAGCAGGGGCCGCGGCGCGATCGCGATTCCCGCCCCGGTGGACACAATCGCCAGCGCAGAACGCACCGCTGCAGGCTCGACTTCCCCTTCGACCGGCGTGCGGTACAGCACCACCTCTTGCTCGACATCCTCGAGCGTTACCTCCCGCATGACAGCAATGGGGTGGTCGGTACTTGCGGCCACCCCGATGGCTTCCTCGTACAGCCGGACCATGTGGTGTTCTTCCTTGGAGACGCCCGCAACCGGAAGCCGAGCGATAGCTACGTCGGCGCTACCAGCTTCCACGGCGGACAGGGGATGGTCGAGCCTGGCGGATGCGATCGCCCAGCCGGGGGTGCGCTGGTCGAAGCGGGTGAACCATTTGTCCGGTGCGACTCCCGGGCTGAATACGACTTTGAGATAGGACCGGGGACGGCCCCGCCTCCCTCGGGGGGTCTTGGCTGGGGGCTGGGCTGCGGCAGGGGTGGACACGCGGTTCATCCTAACTGTGGCCGGCAGTTGGGCTTCTTCCGAGCTGCCACCCGCAGCACCCCGAGGTACGGCGCGGCATCCGCCCGGCTCCCCTCAGCTTCCTCCCTGAGCCGTGCACTTGGTGGCTCGATGCTCGCGGCCAGCCCGCCGCGCCTGGCTAGACTAGCGGCATGTCTGCGAACGAAAACGCTAATACGCCCCAGGGTTCCACCACTGGGCCCCTGGGCCAGCCCCATCACGCCGAGGAAAAGACGACGAACCCCAACGAGGGCGCTCAGCCCTCGCAGCGGGAGGTCTCGGGCGAATCCTCCACGCCCGGAGAGGAGGAAGACCCCGCCAGAATCGGCTCTTCCAGCACTTCTCGCCGCCCGGCCGGCTCTGGTGGCCCGCTGATGAAGCCGATCACTGCGGCAAAGAAGCTCGGCGTGTACTTGCCGGCCACGCCTGAAGACTTTCAATCAGCCGGTTTGGCCCATGAGCAGTTCGTTCAGCTCCAGCAGGATCCTCCGGAATGGCTACAGGAGTTGCGCCGTCACGGCCCCCATCCGCGGCCGGAGGTCGCGCGCAAGCTCGGCATTACCATCACCGCGTTGAAGAAGAACGGGATGGACAAACCGTTCACTACGGAAGAGATCAAGGAGCTTCTTGCCAACCAACCGGAGTGGTTGAGTGAGGCTCGGCAGAGCTTGGCAGCAGAGCGCGACGGAGCCCCTTCCACCGGGGAGGACGACGAGGCGACCTGAGAGGCGTCGGACCCCACCGAATAGCCGATGCCGCCGGACAATCAAGCCTGTGGACAAAGGTAGCGGGCTGGATAGAGAGCACTCCATCCAGCCCGCTGCAGCTTGTCAGTGCAGTGACTGCAAGCCGTGTGATCCCCAGGTGACGAGCCCGTGATCACGGGGATGCCCAACCCTCGACGTGGGTGACGAGTCCACCGGGGCGCTCCCCTCTTCCCGACGACCGGATGCCTTGGAGGGCTCAGGTCTACCGGTGGCGAAGGAGTACGGCATCCAACCAGGTTTCACCGCAATCGCGGTGCAACCAGTGCGACGACATTCGCCGCCGCAAAGTTCCATCGCATGTCTCCACCTCGCCGGAGGTAACGACCTCGCCCCGCCCAGGTGAGGAGATGCGCGGGCGGCTCGAGGGGCGTACACGGGAGAAGAGCGACCGTGTAACCGGCGGAGAAACGGCGAGATGCAACTCAACTGAATGCACCGTTGCGGCCATTCCACAACTGCAGTGCGCCCCAGGTGGCTAGCCCGGAACACATGAGCAAGGTTAGCCATACCTCACCTAACAAGTCAATATTAACGCCACATTTTTGTTTCCAAATTTGTAAACGCGCAAGTAGATGCCTGCATTCCGAGCCTGGAGAGCGTTTTTTAAATCACACCCGGGCCGGTAGTATGAGCTACGAGTACCTGGCAGTTCGCTGCCCGCATTCTGGCCCGCCCCCACACGGAATCCATGCTGGCAGCAGCTCCACCAACTTTTTCGATCCCCCTGTAGAGGGAGCCGAGAGGAACTAATGAAGAACTACTTGCCTCGCAATATCTTCGACGACGAGCACAACATGTTCCGCGAGACGGTCCGGGACTTCGTCGAGGCGGAGATCCGCCCCAACGTGGACCGCTGGCATGAGCAGGGCTACGTAGACCGCGAGATGTTCAAAAAGGCCGGCGAAATGGGCCTCCTCGGCATCATGGCTCCGGAGCAGTACGGCGGCGGCGGGATGCCGGACTACCGCTTCAATGCCGTTCTCACCGAAGAACTGGCAGCGGCCGATTCCGGCTCCGTGATCGTGAGCATCCAGACGATTAACGACCTGGTCATCCCCTACCTGGACCGCTTCGCCAACGACGAGCAGAAGGAGCGGTTCCTCAAGCCTCTGTGTCAGGGCGACAAGATCGCGGCACTGGCGCTCACCGAGCCCGGTGCTGGCGCGGACCTCGCGGGGATCCGCACCTTCGCCCGCAAGCAGGAGGACGGCAGCTACCTGCTCAATGGTGCGAAGACATTCATCTCCAACGGTGTGCAGGCGGACTTCACCCTTGTCATTACCGTCACCGACCCCTCCAAGGGCCGGGCTGGCGTGTCCATGGTGATCGTGGAAGACGGCATGGAGGGCTACACCAAGAACGGCCCGCTGAAGAAGGTCGGACTGAAGTCCCAGGACACTGCAGAGCTGTCCTTCCAGGACGTGCGGATCCCGCCGGAGAACCTGCTTGGCCAGGAAGGCGCAGCCTTCGAGTACGTGCGCACCAACCTCGCCCAGGAGCGCCTGTGCATCGCTGTGGGCTCCATCGCTACCTCCCGCCGCGCCTTCGACCTGGTCTACAAGCACTCCCAGGAGCGCGAGACCTTCGGCAACCGCCTTGTGGATCACCAGGCCTACCGCTGGGAGCTGGCTAAACTCGCCATCGACATTCAGGCCTCCCAGTCCTTCGTGGACGCCGCCATCATGGCGAAGGTCAACGGGACTCTCGACGAGGTCACCGGTGCCATGGCCAAGTACCAGACCACCGAGCTCCAGGTGGAAGTGGTCAACCGCGCCCTGCAGCTCCACGGTGGCTACGGCTTCATGCTGGAGTACCCGATCGCTACGCACTACCTGGATACGCGCGTCCAGCCGATCTACGGCGGCCCGAACGAGATCATGCTGGAGATCATCTCCCGCAAGCTCGCCAAGGGCGATCGCGCGAAGAAGCCGCTGACCGCGTAACGGCACTCAGCTCGGCTTGGGCTTGCCGCCCTCTCCCTCCCGGAGATGGTGGGAAGTCACAGACCTAACCCGGCTCGCAAAGGTGGCGAGTCGGGTTTTCGCGTCTGCGCCGGTCGGATCAAGCTGGGGCCCGGATGTGGTGTGGTGGCGGCGGAACCGGCTTGGCTTGCACTCCGATTGACCGCCCGGTCCCCCCTAGGGCTCTACCACCGGTCGGAGGTTTCGATGCGGATTCCCGCCTCGGCCATCTCCGCAAGCGCCTGAGCCCCGCCCTCCTCGCTCACCGGGGCACACAGATCCTCCAGCACGGTCACATCGAATCCCGCCCGCGCCGCATCCAGAGCCGTCGCTTTCACGCAGTAGTCCGTCGCGATACCCACCACTGCCAGTTGTTGGATCCCGCGGCGCCGGAGCCACGCTTCTAAACGCACCTCTGCGTCCTCGGCCGCATGCCCCTCAAAGCCGGAATAGGCTGCCGTGTACTCGCCCTTGCGGAACCACTCCTGGATCGCGCCCGCGTCCAACTCCGGGTGTGGCTCTGCTCCCGTAGCCCCGGCCAAGCAGTGCACCGGCCACGTCTCCCGGTAGTCCGGATCCTGCCCCTCGGGGGCAAAGTGCCCGGCCGGGTCGATGTGCCAGTCCTGGGTTCCGATGACGGTCTCGCCGCCGTTCCTGGCGTCCCGAATAAATGGCGTAATGCGACGTGCCGCATCCGCCCCCGTTGCGGTGGCCAGGGAACCAGAGACGAAATCATTTTGGACGTCCACAACCACCACGGCGCGCGTCGAAGCCTGCCCAGGTCGGGCACCTGCGCGGCCGCTGGTCATGCCAGCTTCCACTCGTCCAGGCCCTCGTAGAGCGGGAAGTCCTTCGCCACCTTGGCCACCCGGGCCCGCAGACCATCAACGTCGGCGTTCTTTCCACCGGCCAGCGCTGTGGCGATGACGTCCGCAACCTCCGTGAAGGCAGCGGCATCCAGGCCCCGGGAGGCCAGGGCGGACGTGCCAATGCGCAGGCCGGAGGTAACCATCGGCGGGCGCGGATCGAAGGGCACCGCATTGCGGTTGACGGTGATGCCCACCTCGTGCAGCAGGTCCTCGGCCTCCTGACCGTTCATCTCCGAGTTCCGCAGATCCGCCAGGACCAGGTGAACATCGGTGCCGCCGGTGAGAACCTCCACGCCTGCGTCCTTAGCATCGGAGTTGGTCAGCCGCTCCGCCAAGATCTTCGCCCCCTCCAAGGTGCGCTCCTGGCGGTCCCGGAACTCCGGGGTTTGGGCGATCTTCATCGCCACGGCCTTCGCCGCCACCGCGTGCATGAGCGGCCCGCCCTGCTGGCCCGGGAAGACCGCTGAGTTCAGCTTCTTGGCCCACTCCTGCTTGGCCAGGATCATGCCGGAGCGAGGGCCGCCCAGGGTCTTGTGGACGGTCGTGGAAACCACGTCCGCATGCGGAACCGGGCTGGGGTGCACCCCAGCAGCTACGAGACCGGCGAAGTGGGCCATGTCCACCCACAGCTTGGCACCGACCTCGCGAGCGATGTCGGCGAAAGCCGCAAAGTCCTGGTGCCGGGGATATGCCGACCAGCCAGCGATGAGCACGGTGGGCTTTTCCCGCTTGGCCTGCTCGCGGATGACGTCCATGTTGAGGCGCATCGTCTGCGGGTCCACCTCGTAGGCGGCGACCTCATAGAGCTTGCCGGAGAAGTTGAGGTGCATGCCGTGGGTCAGGTGACCACCGTGCGCCAGGGAAAGGCCCATGATCTTGTCCCCCGGATTGGCGAGAGCCATGAGCACCGCAGCGTTAGCCTGAGCACCCGCGTGGGGCTGCACGTTGGCGAACTCCGCGCCGAAGACTTCCTTCGCGCGAGACCGGGCCAGATCTTCCACGACATCCACGTGCTCACAACCGCCGTAGTAGCGGCGACCGGGGTAACCCTCGGCGTACTTGTTAGTCAGCACGGAACCCTGGGCTTGCAGCACCGCGCGGGGAACGAAATTCTCCGACGCGATCATCTCCAAGGTATCCCGCTGGCGGCCCAGCTCCCCGGCGATGGCCTCCGCCACCTCCGGGTCGAGCTCGGCAAGGGGGGTGTTGTGCTGAGAGACAGTAGACATACGGCGGTTGAGGGCCTTTCTTTCCGGAGTTCGGCGATGGGCGGCTGAGGAGATGCGCTCCCGCCACCCGGGGCGACACGTTGCCGGGGTGGCACACAGTGTGGGGCTTCACGGAACCCGCCGGTATCGGCGCTTCCACCGGCGGCATCGCAACGCCTAGCCATTATACCGGCACCATGTGGCCCACGGATTTACCAGCAAAATTTCAGGTCTGGCCAACCGACCGGGCACAATGGTTCGCATGAGTCCGCGCAAGGCCGACCGCGCCGAAGTCAGCCCCTATGTTGAGCTGCACCGCTCGCAGTGGCGGAGCCTGCGCAAATCCATGCCCCAGGTGCTCAACGACAACGAGCTAGAGCAACTCCGCGGTATCGGCGACGAAATCGATCTGGACGAGGTCAGCGAGGTGTACCTCCCCCTCTCCCGCCTCATCAATCTCCGCGTGGAGGCCCACCGCCAGCTCAACCGTGTCACGGAAACCTTCCTAGGTGAACCGATCCCCCAGATCCCCTACATCATTGGGGTGTGCGGTTCCGTGGCCGTGGGCAAGTCCACCACCGCCCGTGTCCTCCAAGTGCTGCTCCAGCGCTGGGAATCCAGCCCTCGGGTGGATCTGGTCACAACGGACGGCTTCCTTCTTCCCACTGCAGAACTTTCCGCCCGTCGCCTTCTCCACCGCAAGGGGTTCCCGGAGTCCTACGACCAGGCTGCGTTGTTGCGGTTCGTCACCCGCGTCAAATCCGGGACCCCCAAGGTGACCGCCCCGGTGTATTCCCACGAGGCCTACGACCGCATCCCCGGGGAAGTGGTCACCGTGGACCGACCGGACATCCTCATTGTGGAGGGCCTGAATGTGCTCCAAACGGGGCCCACGCTGATGGTCTCCGACCTTTTCGACTTCTCCGTTTACGTCGACGCACACAAAGACAACATCGAGGATTGGTACATCAACCGCTTCCTCAAACTGAAGAACACTGCCTTTCAGGACCCCGAGGCACACTTCCACCACTTCGCCCGCCTCACCGACGCGGAAGCCACGTCCGTGGCCCGCGAAATTTGGCAGACGGTGAACCTGCCCAACCTGGAAGAAAACATCTTGCCCACGCGAGTTCGTGCCTCGCTGGTGCTGCGCAAGGGTGCTGACCACGCGGTGCAGAGCATCAGGATGCGCAAGATCTAACGCTCGGAGATCGGGCACGCATCGGCCGGGGGTTTAGCGCCCGAAGCGGCGGTGGCGCTTCGAGAAATCCCGCAGCGCTCGGAGGAAGTCAACCCGCCGGAACGCCGGCCAATACGTATCCGTGAACCAGATCTCCGAGTATGCCGACTGCCACAGCAGGAAGCCCGACAACCGCTGTTCCCCGGACGTACGGATGACCAGATCCGGGTCCGGTTGGCCCTTGGTGTAGAGGTGATTGCCGAGTTTGTCTGCGGTGATCGCATCAGCAATGCCATTGGCGGGAGTGCCCTCCGCAATGAGTTGGCGCACCATGGCCCGCACGGCATCCACGATCTCCTGCCGCCCGCCGTACCCCACGGCCACGTTCACCTGAACTCCGGAATGCCCAGAGGTGCGCTGTTCGTTATCCCGCAGCCGCTGTTGCAGCCCCTCAGGCAGTAGCTCCAGGTGCCCCACAGTGCGCACCCGAAACCCGGCCTTCGCCGCGGCAAGTTCATCGGCCACATCTCCGATGATGTCGCACAGCAGCGCGAGTTCGTCCGGGCTGCGTTCCAAGTTTTCGGTGGACAGTAGGTAGACCGTGACGGTGTCAATCCCCAGCTCGTCGCACCAGTTGCACATCTCCGCAATCTTGCGGGCACCCACCCGGTGCCCGTGGGATACGTCCGCGAAGCCGTTCTCTCGTGCCCAACGGCGGTTGCCATCGGCCATGATGGCGATATGCCGCGGGCGCTGCTCAGGCGGCAGGGAGCGAGCCAGCCTGGCTTCGTAGAGCGGGTACAGCCACCCCGGGACGTTTTTCACGCTCACCGATCCTAGTTATCGGTCCTGGGGTTGCCGGATCCCTCGCTGGGAGCTTCCTGTTCCCCCAATGGCTTGTGGCCGGGCGCCGCGCCCGGGTCCCCCACCGAGCCCGTGCGCCCCGCTGATTCCTTCCCGCCCGTCGCCGACAAACCCTCCACGCGCCGCTGAGCCTCTTGGGCGCGCTCGGCATCGATGGCGTCCGCACCGGTTTTGATACCGGAAGAGGGCAGGAACCGATCATCGGTGACGGGCACCTCGGTACGGGCAAACATCGATCCGCGCGGTGCAACATCGCTGAAGCCCTCCGCGCGCATCGCCGCCTCCAGCCGCTGCGTATCGAACAGATCGATCCCGTGCATGTCGGCGAACGCGCGGCGCCGCTCCAACCGCCGGATGCGCTTGTTCATCGCAAACCCGATGAACAGCACCACCACCAGGAGCGCCAAAATGACCAGCAGGCCCACCGGCGCGGCCTTGCCGAACTCCGGGCCGCGCAGTCCCGTGTCTGGCGTGGGCCCGCCTTCGGCTGCCAGCACGTTGACGGCGGCATTGTAGGCGGAGGGGACGATGTTCACTTCTGCTCCTCGGGGTAGGTGTGCGGGCGGGGGGACGCTTCGACTCCACAACGGGCCTGCGCTATCCCATCCCAGGAATCGGGAATACCGTAGAAGAGCTCGCTCTCCAGCCCCTCATCCGGGGCCGAGACCGGCACCCGCGACTGGGCCAGCTCGTATTCCTCGGTGGGCCACACTTCCGCTTCTGTGTCCACATCTACCGCAAAGAAGGGCCCATCGGGGTCGATCTGCGTGGCATGCGCTCGCAACGCCGCGTAACGCCGGGGCAGCCACTGCGCCACCGGCACCCGGGTAGTCACTCGGGGGTAGACATCGGGCATCCGCCGGAAGAACTCCAGCAGCTCCAGGGCCTTCTTCGTCTGAGGGTCCTCCACCTGCGGGTCCCGCCGCTCCATCTGGTCGGCGAGGGCCTGGAATTTCGGCCGCACGAAGCCGTGACTGTAGTACAGCTTCGCCGCCGCCCACGGCTCGCCAAGCTCTGGGGCGTACTGCGGGTCTGCGGCTTGGGCCCACGCGCGGATGGATACTTTATGGACCATGATGTGGTCCGGGTGGGGGTATCCCCCGTTTTCGTCGTAGGTGATGATGACGTGGGGTTGGTAGTCGCGGATCTCGCGCACCACTTTCTCCACTACTTCATCTTCGTCGGCCAGTGCGAAGCAACCCTCAGGCAGCGCAGGCGGGGGATCCCCTTGAGGCAGGCCGGAATCGTGATAGCCCAGCCAGGTGTGTTCAATCCCGAGGATTTCCGCAGCGTGAGCCATCTCCCGGCGCCGGATCGCCACCATGTTCTCCACCACGCCGGGCTTATCCATCAAGGGGTTAAGGATGTCCCCACGCTCGCCGCCGGTGCAGGTCAGGACGCGCACCCGGTGGCCTTCATCCACATAACGAGCCATTGTGGCCGCGCCCTTGCTGGATTCGTCGTCGGGGTGGGCGTGGATCGCCAGTACCCGGAAGGGCCCGGGCGTGGGTGGGTGGGCCTTGCTGTCTGCCACAGAACTTCCCTTCCGTTGAGTGCCCCGTCCGCGCCGAGGATGGGGGCGTGGGGTCGCTCATTGCTGCAATTCCCACCTAACTTACTCGGGGCTCACCTGGGGAATCCAACCACCCCGGGCGCGCTAGGATGGGTCTCATCATGAGTGAACATCCCCGCGCCGATCGGCCCGCTAGCTCCCCCGACTCCCCCGGCGGTTCCGCCGACCAGCGTCGCGGTGATCTCTCCGGGACCGCCGCCGAGGCGCCTGGGACGCAACCGGTGGATCGTTCTCCGCAGAGTCGGCTCGTGGACCGTTACGGGGCAACTCGGCGGAATAAGTTCACCGGACGGGTAGTGGTGATCGTTCTGGTCTTGCTCATGCTGACTGCCGGGATTTATATCGTGCGGCAGGTGATGCATTCGTCGGCGGCCCCGGTGCAGGCGGTGCAATCGGGGGGGCGGATCGTCTCCGACGACCGACTGCAGATGCGAGTGGACGTGACCCGTGACGATCCGAATGCCGCGTCATACTGCATCGTCAAGGCGCTGGACTACGACAAGAATGAGGTCGGTCGCCGTGGTTTTGTTGTCCCTGCCGGCGGCCCGAAGACCGCCCGCATGATGGTGGATGTGCAGACTACCTCGCGTGGTTATGCAGGTGCGGTCTACGGGTGTTCGGATAAGGTTCCCGATTTCTTGACGCCCAGGGCCTAGCGCCCGTCGGCCTCCCCCCCAGGTGCTAGACTTGCCGGGTTAGCTCCCCGGACCGAGGAGGGTCGAAAAAACACTTATGCCTGATAACCACACTAATTGGCTCACTCAGGAATCCTACGATCGGCTTAACGCTGAGTTGGTTGGACTGAAGGAGAACCGTCCCGTCCTGGCCGCAGAGATCAACGAGCGCCGCGAGGAGGGGGACCTCAAAGAAAACGGCGGGTACCACGCCGCCCGTGAGCAGCAGGGCCAGGAAGAAGCTCGTATCGCCTACCTGGAGGAGCTGCTGGACAACGCGACCATCGGCGAGGCCCCGCAGGAAAGCGGCGTTGCGCTCGTCGGTTCCGTGATCCACGTGTACTACGACGGTGACGAAGACGACAAGGAAACCTTCCTCATCGGAACGCGTGGCACCGAGTCCTCCAACCCCGATCTGGAGACGTACTCCACCGACGCTCCCCTGGGGGCCGCGATTGTCGGCGCCAAGGAGGGTGAGACCCGTGAGTACCAGACACCCAACGGGGCCACGGTGAAGGTGACGATCGTTAAAGCGGAGCCGTACAACCCGGACCTGGACCGGCCACGCGACTAAGACCGCGTCCTAGCAAGGGGCTCTAGCGGAGACCCGGAACGCCCGGCGTTCCACAGCCTTCTCCCGCTAGGGCCCCTTTTGGCATGCCGGGGTACGAATTGGCGCCGGGTGGATCCGCGGGGTGAAGTTGCCATGGTGCTCTGATTCTATATTTTTAGTATTCTAGATTTATGGAACACCGGCACTCACCACACCGCGATAGCCGTAGCAAAGGGTCTGCACCAGCGACGGACGGTACGTCCATCGAATTCGCGGAGATGAAAGACAGGCTCCGCGCAGCCGAAGAACGCATAACACGTCTGGAAAGCCTCGTTGCCCACGAAGTCGGCGGCGAGCAAACTTCCCAGCCACCACTACCACGGCCAAGCACAGCTTCCCAGTCCAGCCAACGCGGAAACTCCGATCACCCCGCCACCCAGCCGGGCGAGATTACTTGGCTTGTCGACCAGCTCCCGGACCATGTATCCGAAGCCGAGGCCCCGGAGGGCAGCGTCATCTTCGCTGGTTCGGTACGGGCAGGTTCCCCCGGTGGACGCGTCATTTATCAGTGGCACCGGCCCAGCCACGCCCTCACCGACTCATCCTGGGATACCAAAATCGAACGGTTGCAGGCCATAGCGAACCCTGTTCGGGGGTGCATTCTCCGCAGACTAGCTGCTGCTGAGGCCACCATTGCGCAGTTGATAGAGGAGGGCGTTGTCAGCTCCACAGGCACCGCCTATCACCACCTCAACGCATTGGCGGCGGCCGGATGGGTGAACAAGAAGGGCGAAGGCGTCTATGCGCTCCGAGCAGCCCGGATTGTCCCCCTGCTCGTCATCATGGCAGCCGCCGAGAATCACTAGCACTCCAACGACGACGCCTAATAGACCAGCCGGAAGGAAAACCATGACCATATCCCAGTTCAAGACCCGTCGATTAATTCCACTCGCGACCGCTTTGCTCCTCGCGCTCGCCGTACTCGCCGCCTGCCTCTGGTTCGGGCCGCGTCCGGTGGCGTTGGCGTCCCAAAACACCGGAGATCCGAGACTGGCGACGATGCTGCGAGAACACGCCCAGAAGGGACACAACGAGCTTGCAGCTTTTGGAATTCGGGGCAACCGAACGACGTTTGCGGGGGTCGGAGCCGACGCCCACACCGAGGTGGAAATTGGCTCCCTGACCAAGATGTTTACCGCAGAACTTCTCCGGAACCAGATTGCGGAAGGAACGGTCCGGTTATCCACGCGAGTGGGGGAGATCCATCCGCTCAACGCGCAAATGGACTCAGTGACGCTGGAAGAACTCGCGAGGCATAGGTCGGGCCTACCCCGCATTCCGCAGGGCGACACTCTGCGGCTGCTGACGTCCGCAGTCACGTATGACAACCCCTACGGGCAGCTGGGACGGGATGAGATCTTCCGGGAGGTTGCAAGAGCCCCGCTGACGGGGCGAGGCGAGGAGCACTATTCCAACTTGGGTTACGCCCTGCTGGGCCAACTGCTGGCGGAAAAGGCTGGGATGACGTGGGAGGAGCTCGTTCACCGCGACATCTTGAACCCACTGCACATGCGAGAGACGTACGTGGCCACGGAACCACTGCGCCAGGGGGCTCCGCGGGGAATGACCACGGGGGGCTTGCAAGCACAGCCATGGGCACTTGGCGGGATTGCCCCGGCGGGCGGATTGAGATCCACGGCGGCGGATATGGCTATCTTTGCCAGACACTCGCTAGAGCTCGGCAGGGCTGCGCAGGTCTCTGAGGCCGGTGGAGATAACGATAAACCGCTGCTGGGGTGGGTGGACGGAGGGGACTACTGGTGGCACAACGGCGGAACCTCCGGTTACTCCTCCATGCTGATTATCGATCCCCGCCGCCAAGAGGCGAGTTACGTGAGCGCCAACACCTCGGAGCGGGTGGAAGACATCGCCGCCGCCATTCTGGGAAGGACCTTCAAATGAGTATCGTCGCACTTACCTGGGCTTTGATCGGCATAGCGTTAATGTCCGAGTTGGCTCTTGCAGCCCGGGGAATCGCGCGGCTGCGGAGGAACGCCATATCGCGGCGCGATCAGACGGGCGGGCTCACTGGGAGGCGCCAGAAGATGGGGCAGGCACCGCAGGGTGACACGTCCGTGGCAGCCGTAAGCATCGCTGCGACATTGGGGTTATTCGGTTGGGTGCTGGTCAACGCGGCGCTGGCGTTTCTGGCCGGTCGGCACGTCGCCGTGGGGTGGAATACCCTTGCTCCGATCTGGCTATGGTGGATCATCGCTGTAGGGCTGGCGGTCAATGTGGGTGTTGTGAGCTACACAGCAATGGACCGGAGCCACACTTAGCTCCGGTCCGGGGTGCTGCCCGGACGCGATGATTGCCGTGGGCGGGCAGCGGTTATTGCGCTTTCGCTAATTGCGCATGTAGCTCAGCAGCCGCAGGATCTCGGTGTACATCCACACCAGCGTGACGGCTAGGCCGAGTGCAACGCCCCAGGCCATCTTGGACGGGGCACCGGCACGGACCAGCTTGTCCGCCTGGTCGAAGTCCAGCAGGAAGCTCAGGGCACCAAGGCCGATGCAGACAAGACTGAACAGCCAAGCCACCGGTCCACCATCACGCAGCGGGCCAGCGCTACCCGCGACCAGCCCGAAGATGAGGTTGCCCAGGACGAGAACGAGAACGCCGATCAGGGCCCCAACCATGAACCGAGTGAACTTGGGGGTCACCCGAATCGCCCCGGTCTTGTACACAAACAGCATCCCGAGGAACACGCCGATGGTGCCGAGAACAGCCTGGGCGATTAGCGAACCCGCGTCCTGCCCCTGAACGCTCAGCCCAGCGACCATGAAGCTGAAGCCACCGACAAAAAGACCCTCGAAGGCGGCGTAAATGAGGGTGACGGCAGCCGAGTCGTACTTTCGCCCGAACGATGAGACAAGAACCGCAATGAGGCCGCCGATGGCACCCACGGCGGTCAGGAGCATGCCGATACCGGACGTCGCGGGAGATGCGCACAGGAAGTAGTTGACGATCGCTCCGACGATGATCACCGCCAGGGTGATGCCAGTCTTCGTGACCACATCATCCACCGTGATTGGACGGTCGCTAGCCCCGGCCTGGCCGTAATTGGCGGCCCCGGGCATTCCTTGGTGTGCGGCAGCCGTGGCCACCCCACCCTGCATGGAACCGTACTGTCCACCGGGCTGGGCGTAAGGGTTAGTCGGCGCCTTATTCCCGGCAGTGAATGGGTTGCCCTGGTTTTGCGTGCCACGACCAACCATGGAACTCATGAACGGATTAGAACTCTTCATTTTTTGATGCATCTCCAACATCGATTGGGGAAAGGCCCGGAGGTTCCCGCATTGCCGCGCCCTCTTCTTGGCCACGACCCTAGTCTGAAACTTCCCGGGGAGCGTGCTGGGTCCTCTGACGCTCAACGCTTCACGCTTCTTCTCGTCAACGGTCTCATCCTGGGAAATGTTCCCAGAACGACTTTCGATCCCCCATCCCTCCCCATGAGCAGCTGCTTTCCGTTAGTATTCAAAACTATGACGCACACTAGTGGCACCAGTAACCGCACCTTCAAAAGGTTGACCTGCGGTCCCCTGCCGGAGCAGCTCGCCGCCGAGTTAAGAGAGCTTTCCGCAAACGCCCGCAACGGGTCGCTGACCGCCGATGCGGCAAAGCTTGAGGTGGAGGGCCCCTTCACCGGTGAGACGGTTGGCTGGGTCGGAGCGGGGACGGAAGCAGACGTTGAGCAGGCCTTTGCCCGTGCACGGCGCGCCCAGCGCTCCTGGGAGAACGTTCCCTTGACTGAGCGCAAAGCCATCTTTCTTCGCTTCCACGATGCCGTTCTACGCAACCGGGACCTACTCATTGACCTCGTTCAACTAGAGACTGGCAAAAACCGAGCCTCGGCCTTTGACGAAGTGATGGATGTTGCCAACAACGCGCGGTACTACGCGCAACGAGTAGCCCGTCTACTCAAGCCGAAGAAGCGCCGCTCTGCTCTACCGATTCTGTCGAAGTCCATCGAGTATCACCAGCCGCTGGGCGTGGTTGGTCAAATCAGCCCGTGGAATTACCCCCTTACGCTGGCAATCTCGGACGCCGTTCCAGCTCTCCTCGCCGGCAATGCAGTAGTAGCCAAACCAGACTCCTCTACCCCGTTTACCGCGCTACTCGTCTTCAAGTTGCTCTACGAAGCGGGTTTGCCCCGTGAACTGGTGCAGCTCGTGACGGGTGCCGGACGGGTCGTGGGGACCGCCATCGCCGAGCGCTGCGACTTTCTCATGTTCACTGGTTCGACTAAGACGGGAAAGATCCTGGGCGAGACCGTGGGGCGTCGATTGGTTGGGTATTCCGCTGAGTTGGGGGGAAAGAACCCCCTCATCGTGACAGCGGATGCAGACCTGGACTACGCAGCCCGCGGAGTGGTCGACGCCTGTTACTCCAACTCGGGTCAGCTATGTGTCGCCATCGAACGGGTATACGTGGAAGATTCCATTTTCGATGCCTTCCTCACGGCCTTCGTAGACCGGGTGAAGGCCATGACCCTAGGTGCCGGATTCGGCTGGGAGGTTCAAATGGGCTCCCTCGCCTCTGCGGACCAACTGGATACAGTGGTGGGGTACGTGGACGACGCCGTGGCCAAGGGGGCAACGGTACTCGCAGGCGGCAAGCACCGCCCTGATCTCGGCCCCTACTTCTACGAGCCCACGGTCCTTGTGGATGTTCCGGAGGACGCCAAACTGCGGCGCGAAGAGGTTTTCGGGCCCGTTGTGTTTGTCGAGCGAGTGGAGGATCTGGACCGGGCAGTGGAGCTGGCTAATGACACGACATACGGCCTCAACGCCTCCGTGTTTGCCAAGCCCAGCACTGCACACCGGATTGCCCCGGCTATTGCTGCGGGCAGCGTATCTATCAACGATGGGTACACTGCGTCCTGGTGTGCTATCGGAAACCCCATGGGTGGCATGAAGGAATCAGGCGTATCGCACCGTCACGGCGACGATGGGCTGCTCAAATATACTGCAGCGCAAAATGTGACGGAGCAGCGGTTTATGTCTATCCGCGGGCCGGAGGCACTAGGGCGCAAGGCCTATGCCGACATCATGACCACCGCATTGAAAGCCGGAAAGGCTTTCAGAATCCTTCCCTAGCGAGCTGCTTCGGGGGTAGCCGGCGCACGCCCGCTACCTCTGGACCGGCCGAATTGTGATCTCCTCAGTCATAGACTCTTGGGAAGTCTCCAGGGCGAAGCGGACAGCCTTGGCAATTGTCTCCGGGCGGATGAACCGCTCAGCGTTGTACTCATTACCCCGGAGCGATTGAATCTCACGTTGCATGTCCGAATCCACCTTGCCCGGGTGGATACTAGAAACCCTGACTCGACCCCGCTCCTCCTCGCGCAGGCTATCGGTCAGGGCCCGAAGGGCGAATTTACTCGCAGCGTAGGGGCCGAAGCCCTCACCGGAGAAGTGCCCTGCCCCGGAGTTGATTGCGATAACACTCCCCTGGGCGCGGCGCAGGGCAGGCAGCAGGCAACGCACGAGCTCCGCGACCGAAAACAAGTTGATGCTGAAAAGCCTCTGCCATTGTTCCGGCGTGGTATCGTGCACGGGCCTATGCCCTGTGACTCCAGCGCAGGGGACCACGGCGTCTAAACGCTCGAGGGACAACTGACCCAGGATAGATTCCAGAGAATTGACCTCGGCAAGATCGGCGACGAACACCACGGCCTTGGGATGAGTGTGCCGGAGTTTTTCAGCGCTTTTCTCGCTGCTCGCAGCCAATATGAGATCGTAGTCCCCCGAGAGGTTTTCGGCGATGCTCCTTCCAATGCCGCGGGTGGCACCGGTAATCAGAACCACCTTCCGCCGAGCTGAAGGAGGTTGGGAGGATGAGGAGGGTGAGGAGGAAGTCTGTCTCGGATCGCTCATGGGCATGACGTTACCTGGGTTCACGGCACCATCTCAGCGCTCACGGGCCAAAAGCTCTCGATTCGGCTGGCACGAGAATGCTCCCAGGAGACAGGCGTTCGCCAATACCGTCAGGTGCCGACCACTAACCCACACCTCACGCGGTTGATGGCCCGATCGCGTCCTCACGTCTTCCGAGCATAGGTAACCCGAATCGACCGGATCGAACGGCCCGAACGCTAGGTCGGCAAAGGGTTCGAGGAGAACCACTGTCAGCCTGTTGCCTGTCTGCCGCGACTAGATCGGACCGAATCCCCGATGCACGTTGACATAGTGGCCTGCTGGCGTCATGCTCGAATCCGCAGCGTGGTCCGCCGTGAACACAGCGACGCGACGACCAGCTGCTCCCCGGTGAGCTTTGACTTCTTCCCGAAAAACTTAGGATCTTGCAAAAAGAACAGGGATGCGTACTACTATGACATGAAGTTAGGTTCCAAAAAGCAATGGAGCCAAACGGTAAGCCGACCCAGAGACGCCGGCAACGACCGCATCTCGGCACTTTCACGAGGAGAGTTACACATGGGACACATTCGACGGATACGATTTGCTAGCATCCTGGGCGCCGGCCTGCTCGCGATGGGAGGCATGGGGGTCGCCATGGCCCAAGGCGGCATTTCCGCCAACATGGCCCTCTCGAACACCATCTTCACCCAGCAGGTGGGATCGCTCGACGGCAAGGGGATGAAGCTTTTCGTTGACAAGGACAAGATGAAGGGTGGCGACGTCGGTATCACCCGTCTGAGATTGGATGACGCTACCATTACCGATCTTTGTATGTCTGCACCCATCAAACTCCCAGGGCTCGGTGACAAAAAATTCCAGATGGTTGTGGCCGGACCGAACACCAGTGCCCAGAACTTGGTGATCGGGGCTAAGGATCTCTCGGGGTCCATGACCCTCTACCAGCCGCGTATTGGAGTCGACGCCCAGGGCCTGTCGGAGAATGCCGTTCCAGGTTCGGCCGGAATTCAAGCGCAAGGTCTGGATGCCTCGGGGCAAACAATTCATGCCTCCTCGATCGCTGCAGACAAGTTGACCGCCGCCGGCGGTAAGATTTCCGTCCAGGAGGGCAACGGCGGTGAGTGCTAACCCCAACGCTGGGGACTCCACCGATAAGACGCGGAGTAACGCGCCGTTCGCCCCTCAGGCGAAGCGCTCTGCTCCGGGATCCCCTGAAGCTGACCAGGGCGTCTCAGCCGTAGCTGCTCGAGGACGGACGAATGGCCGAGACGGGCGCAAGTCCTCCTCAAGCAAGAGCGAACTCGACGCGACTAACCGAGGCTTTACCTCCTGGCGTCGAAAGCGTCCGTTTTCCGGTGGACTTTTGATGATCATGTCAGGCCTGATCATCCTCACCCCGGCCTACCTCACTTTCGAAGTGGCAGACATTCAGATCGCCATCTCGAGCCTGTCCGGCGTTTCCACACTCCTGATCGGAGTTTTACTGGTGGCATGTGGGTTACTCACATGGTTCAAGGCCGATGGGCGGATACTTTGGTCCATAGCTGCCCTTATCTTAGCCCTAGTATCCATGCCAACGGCGAACCTCGGAGGCTTCATCATCGGTGCGCTCCTGGGCATCATTGGAGCAGCTCTGACCCTCGCTTGGACGGAAATGCCTAAGGAGGGTCGCCGGAAGAAAAACAAAGGCAAAGGCGAGTCCAGCCACGTTGAATCGGCCTCACCTGATCAGCACGAAGTAGGACACGGACCCACCTCCGCTAAAACTGACGCTAGCTCGCCAAACGTCCGCCCAGAGCAAGGCACAGACGCTACGCGCGAAATGCGCCTGCCGACAACAGGATCAGAGTCACAAAGTACGGCCCCAGTTATGAAACGCGGCCATGCGGTAGCTATTGTCGCGTTCGTCGGAAGCCTCGGCATTCTGTCGGCGCATCATGTACCAGTGGCTCAGGCTCAACTACCACCGCTACCGGGACTTGAGAACCTCCTCCCACCAGCGAATGCGCCGCAGCCAGGAGAGCCAGGACAAGCTGCTCCAACGCAGACCAG
This sequence comes from Corynebacterium heidelbergense, assembly GCF_028609845.1. Classification (NCBI taxonomy): domain Bacteria; kingdom Bacillati; phylum Actinomycetota; class Actinomycetes; order Mycobacteriales; family Corynebacteriaceae; genus Corynebacterium; species Corynebacterium heidelbergense. The sequence goes on from NZ_CP063191.1 coordinate 1,710,594, forward strand.
CACTCCTCCTCCGGCCCCAACGATCCCTGGTCTGCCTCCACTGCCTTCTCTGCCCCCCCTACCCCAAATCCCCGGGTTGCCCCCAGCTGGATCGGCAGCTCCGGCAATACCTGAACTTCCTCCTCAGTTTAACGGCCTCGCCTTCCCACAGATCGCCGGTTTAGATTTCGCTCCACCTGCCCCAATACCGGGCATGACGACACCCAGCGGAACAACCTTCACCGTGCGTTCTAATAAGACAAGTCTGTTGGGCAACGTCAAGCTGTCGTACATCACTCTCGAGACACTGGCGGGCCCGAAACCAGCTATCCGAATTGACGCAGATAGGGTTGTGTTGGACAACCTCAACGTGCAGTTCCCGGGCTGGCCGAGTGGATCGCCAGACGTTTTCCAACGCTCGGGCCCAGGTGTCATCACGACATTGAACGGGAATTTCCACATAATCGTGAAGTCTCTTAAGGTCCGGCCGGAGCTGGCGGGGTTGCCGCTACCGTTTGCCATCCCGATCGACGCTAATTGGGCCCCCGAACGAATTCGGCCCGAATTGCAGAAGATCGGCGCGGGTTTGCCCGACGTGCTCTCTGAAAAGACAGTAATGCTCGACGGCGAGCTCGAGACGTACTACATCTCGGCTGATGACCTGCGCGGGCCAGCACAAACAACCTTAGGCCCCTAGCTCTACTCTTCTCGTCGCCCCTCTCGCCTCGTAAGCCTCGCTAACTTGGCAGAGGGGTTTCTTCGTGAGGGTGCGAGCCCAACCCGGCTCGAACCGGGGGCACCCGAAAGAATCTCGGAATGGTGCCCCCATCGACCTGCCCTGGCCGCGAGCCCCAGGCGATCTCTTTTCCCGGGGGATGCGGCATCGCAGATCGGTTTGCGGGGCTGGTAGTGCGTCCACCTCACGGACGCACACCGCGGAGGGGCCGGGCGATTATTTGGACATTTTTCGGACTCTTTGGCTGGTTTTGACCAACTACCCGCCCTGTCTCCACTGGTCAAAGTGCCCCCAGTCGGACTCGAACCGACACTTGGCGGATTTTAAGTCCGCTGCCTCTGCCAATTGGGCTATAGGGGCCATTTCTGCGTCTCTGCAGTATACCGACCATCACAAGTTGCGGGCGATGACCTCCGCCAACATGCCGTCCAAGACGTCCTTCTCACTTACCGTGATCTGCTCCAGCCCTAGGTCCAGGAAGCGTGAGGTAAAGGCGTCCACAACAATGGCCCCTCCCCCGATCACATCGGCGCGCCCAGGGTGCATGGGACCCAACTCCAATCGCTGCTCCACCGTGCGATGCAGCAGGTCACGCGCGACCTCGCGGAACCGCTCGAGGGACACGCTGGCCATGTGAATACGGCCCGGATCATACGTGCGCATACCGGTGGCAATGGCCGTCATTGTCGTCATGGTTCCGGCAACCCCCACCACGCGATCTGCAGAGGCAAGATCCACCTTCGCCTCTACCTCCCGCAGCAAACGGGTCACATAGGCCTCGGCCTCGCTGATCTCGGCAGGCTGGGGCGGCTGCGTATGCAAGTAGCGCTCCGTCAACCGCACACACCCCATATTCGCTGAGTACGCGGCATCGACCGTGGCCTCCCCTCGCCCCGGGCCACGCACGGTCCCCACGACGAACTCCGTGGACCCGCCCCCCAGATCGATGACGCACACCCTCTCCTCCTCGTCCGGAGCCGCCAGATCAATAGTGGCCCCGGCGAAGCTCAGCTCGGCCTCCCGCTCCCCGGTAATAACCTCCGCGCAGGCCCCGGGGGCCACCTGGGAGAGGTGACGGCGCGTGATCTCGAAAAATCCCTCCCGGTTCTCCGCATCTCGAGTGGCGGACGTCGCCCCCATCATGACGTCCGTCACCCCGTAGCTGAGCATCCGCTGGGCATACACGTCCAGCGCCGAATCCACCCGCTGCAGGGCCTCCTCATGGAACCGCCCGGTGGCATCCACGCCCTGCCCGAGCCGGACGATGATGTTGTCCCGGTTGAGCTCGACCAGGTTCCCATCGTCGCCCACTTCTGCAATGAGGAGGCGAATGGAGTTGGTCCCGCAGTCAATAGCGGCGAACCTCGGGGCCTGCTGCTCCGGCCCCGCTTCTTGCACCCGCTGACTGGCTTGGTCCACGTCAAACCCCACGTTCTTCGCTCCTTCTTCCGTCATGGCCTGCGCCAACGTGATCCCCAGCTCTGCCGTGGTGGGCCAGTCCGCCGGTAACGCCGTACCCCGCAAACCGGGCTGGTGCTCTGCGGCAAGAGCCACAGCCTCCGTGCCCAGCCGAACTCGCCGCGGTCCCTCGGCCAGCGCGTAGGCCATGAGGACATGCAGGCACTTCACCCTGTCCGGCATCCCACCGCCGGAAAACTTCGTGCCCAGATCCGCAAGCGCATTGCGGGTACGTAGGTAATGTTCGTGCGCCGCCCGGTAGTCTGCGGCAAGCTGCGGGTCGGTGCCCAGTCGCCGTTCCATTGTCTTCATGACGCCACCAACCTCCAGCCGGCTCGCCTCCGCCGTCAGCCGCGGATCCGTGAGGTAGTACAGCGTCGGGAAGGGTGTGCCGTCTGGCAGTTTGGGGTGAGTCATGACTACGGCGGGTTGACCGTCTGGCGTGTAGTAGCTCACCTCCACGGCACCGCGGGGCGCCCGGCCGAGCTGCTTTTCCATGATGGCCATATCGGTATCGGTGACGGGCATGGGGGGAGGGCTCCAAAAAGTTTTCGAGGGCTGGAATGACGGCGGGCGCGCTATAGGCGAGCTACTGCTGCGGTTGATTGGGGGCGGCTGGCGCCTGGGGCGCGCCCGGTTGCCCGGCAGGCTGGGGCGCAGGCTGCCGGGCCGGAGCGTTCGGATCCGGAACCGTGGGGACCGGCAACACGTGATCCGGAGCTTTTCCCTCCCCGGTTGCGGGTTCCGGCACCGCAATGGAATCCCACAATTGCTGGTACCAGGGCCGGTGCTCCAGGGGATCCTGCCCGTCCTGCTCTTGGCCGGCGTTCGGGCTGCCGGAGGAGATCTTGGGGGACACGATGCGGAACGCCGACTCCCCCGGTTCGATCAGGCCCAACCGGGTGCGGGCCTGCTCCCGGACGTAGTCATCGTTGTTGTAGCGATTGAGCTGTTCGGTGAGCTCGTCCTTGCGCTGTTGCTGGGTCGCCAACTGGGAGTTCAGGCGGGCTAACTCGCCGCGCTGCTGAAAATAGTTGCGCAACGGGGTGGCAATGGAGATCGCGAGAAACACGACGACGAGCAGCACGGTAATGGTGGCCGCAGCATTCATTCGCTTGGGGAGCTGGATGAAGGAGCGGGCCATTCTCGCCGGGGCCTGCTGGGCCCGTTGGCGCCGGGCCTCCGCCCGCTCGAGGGAGCGGGCTCGGGGGAGGCTGCCGCGATACTGGGATTCCCCGGCTCGCGAACCACGCGCGCGCCCGGCCTTCCCGGTCATTGCGGTTCTCATGGCTCTAGACCTTACCCAAAAGAGCACCACGGACCCGGTAGGGGCTCTCGTGGTGCTCGGGGGAAAGGGCGCGTTCCCCGCGCCTCTCCGTCAAAACCAGTGGGTTCGGACCTCGATCAAGCTGTCCTGGGGGCTTAACCCTGCAAACGCGGGAAGGCGGAACGCCCGGCGTAGACGGCTGCTTCGCCGAGGTACTCCTCGATGCGCAGCAACTGGTTGTACTTGGCCACCCGCTCGGAGCGGGCCGGTGCGCCGGTCTTGATCTGGCCGCAGTTCAGTCCCACGGCGAGATCAGCGATGGTGGTGTCCTCCGTCTCCCCGGAGCGGTGGGACATCATCGTGCGGTACCCGTTGCGGTGCGCGAGGTCCACGGCATCCAGGGTCTCGGTGAGGGTACCGATCTGGTTTACCTTCACCAGCAGCGCATTGGCGGCCTTCTTCTCGATGCCCTCCTCGAGGCGGGCGGGGTTGGTCACGAAGAAGTCATCGCCCACGATCTGTACCTTGTCCCCGATGGCGGCAGTGAGGGTGGTGTATCCCTCCCAGTCGTCCTCCTGCAGGGGGTCCTCGATGGAGACGATGGGGTAGGTGGCAATGAGGTCCTCGTAGACCTTGGCCATTTCTTCAGCCGTGTGCTCGCCGCCTTCGAAGTGGTACTTGCCATCCTTAAAGAACTCGGAGGAGGCGACGTCCAGGGCCAGCGCGATGTCCTCACCGGGGGTGTAGCCGGCGGCCTTGATGGCCTCCACGATGAGGTCCAGGGCTTCCTTGGTGGAGCCGACGGAGGGGGCAAAGCCGCCCTCGTCGCCGAGGCCCGTGGACAGCCCGCGCTTCTTAATAACGGACTTCAGGCTGTGGTACACCTCGGCACCGGTACGCAGGGCTTCCGCGAAGCTCTCCGCGCCAATGGGGGCGATCATGAACTCCTGGACATCCACGCCGGAATCTGCGTGGGCCCCGCCGTTGAGGATGTTCATCATGGGCACCGGCAGGACGTGGGCGTTGGGTCCGCCGACGTAGCGGAACAGTTCCAGCTCGGCGGACTCGGCGGCAGCCTTAGCTACGGCCATGGACACGCCAAGGATGGCGTTGGCTCCCAAGCGGGCCTTGTTGGGGGTGCCGTCCAGGGCGATCATGGCCTGGTCGATGGCGCGCTGGTCGTCGGCGTCCATCCCGATCAGCTCGTCGGCGATCTCATCCTCGACGTGTTCCACGGCCTTGAGCACGCCCTTGCCCTGGTAGCGATCGCCGCCGTCGCGGAGCTCGTGGGCCTCGTGGACGCCGGTGGAGGCGCCGGAGGGGACGGCGGCGCGACCGGTGGAATCGTCGCTGAGCAGCACCTCCACCTCTACCGTGGGGTTGCCGCGGGAATCCATGATTTCGCGGGCACCGATGTGCAGGATCTCAGCCATGTGTCTTGCCTCCTCCCAGGGCGCGGACACTTTAGCCCGGCGCCACAGGGTCAATGGGTTGGAATGTTCTGTTGGCGTTCACTCGGCGGCTGGGCACCTGCTGGTCCGGACGGGGCGGGTGCCCGCAGCCATGGTCCATTGTTCCACGTTTGGCCGCGAGGCGGCCCGGGCCCGCAGGTACGCCGACACGATCGGACTCAGATTTCCTCGCCCAAGGCGGGCTTAGACGGCCGGCCGCTGGTTGAGGGCGTAGTTGGCGGCGGCGTCGCGCACCTTGCGGACGTACTCACCGGAGAGGTTGTAGGCGGAGATGGCCTTTGTCCACCCCTCCGGGGTGCTGAGATCCCGGTCGAAATCGCACAACAGCCGTACCGCAGAGGCTGCGGCGTCGTCGATCTGCTGCGGGTCCGCTTTGCCGTCCCCGTTGGCGTCCACCCCATAGCGGCGCCAGCTATCCGGGATGAATTGCAGCGGCCCGACCGCTCGGTCCCACTGCTTGTCCCCGTCGAGATCGCCGTTGTCCGTGTCCTCGATCTTGGCGAACCCGTTGCCGTCCAGCGGCGGGCCTGTGATGCCGGGGGTGGCAACCCCGTTTTGATTGAGTTCCGCCGCGCCGTAGCGGACACCGTTGTAGGTGCCGTGACGGGTCTCCACGAAGCCTAAACCCGCCAGGGTGTTCCAGGTGACGTGGCACTGGGGGCGAGATTGGGTAGCGATGGATTCCGCATTGGCATACGCCACCAGCGCCTGCACCGGAATGCCCGTCTGCTCCGACAGGGGCCGGGCCCAATCGGTCAGTTGCAGCGCCGTTCGGCCGGGGGCGTGAATGTTGACCAAAGGGGCCGGTTTTGCTGCCGCCGGGGGCACGTTGTCCGGCACATCCACCCGGTTGTCGCCGGAGAAGTTCTTGCTTGACAACGCGGCGACCCCAAAACCAACTGCTCCAATGACCGCCAAGACCAGCACGATGAGCAGGGCACAGCCACAGCCGCGCGCCCAACCCCCCGGTTTTCTGCCGTGCGGGCCCGGTTGCCGGCCTCTCTGCTGGGGATGCTTCTGGCCCCCCGTACTACCGCCGGGGGAACCCACCTGCGCCCGGGCCACTAGGCGTGGTCCTGCTCGCTAGCCCGACACAGGATCGCCCCCAGGGAGGAGACCGGAAGCTGCAGCGAATGCCCGTCCGGCCCGACGGTGAAATCCGCCATCTCCGGGTAGGGCCGCTCCCCCACATCGATGCGCACCCCCGGCAGCACCCGGTGCTTCTGCAAATGCCGCAGCAAGGCGGTGTCCTTATCGCTGAGGCGGTCGACGTAGACCCGGTCTCCGGGCCGGGCGTCCGCAAGAGAAAACACCTCCGGGACCTGCATGTCTCCCCTGGGGTCCGGAATGGGATCGCCGTGGGGATCCCGCAGTGGGTGGCCCATGAGGTTCGCGATGCGTTCGACAAACACGTCCGAGACGGCGTGTTCCAGCACCTCGGCCTCGGCGTGAACCTCCGCGAGTGAATAGCCCAACTCGCGGCACAGGTAGGTCTCGATGAGCCGGTGGCGGCGCACCATCACCAAAGCCAGGGCGCGGCCGGTCTCGGTGAGGGTGATGTCGCCGTAGGGCGCATGGTCCACCAAGCCCTGCCCGGCGAGCCGCTTGACCGCCTCGGAGGCAGTGGATGGGCGCTGGCCGATGTGAGCGGCGAGCTTGGTCAGAGATGCTCCGCCGTTGGGCCACTCCTGAAGGTCGTAGATGCCCTTCAGGTAATCCTGCGAGCGCTCAGGGAGGTCGGTGACATGCATGAGGACATATTAACGGCACGGCCCGGTTCATCGAACGCAGCCGAGCATGCTAATTTGGAGCCCGAATCCCAAAGTTCAACCGGTTGAACTTTCAAAATTGGAAGGTGCGAAATTGACCCTGCGTACCGCCCTCGCCGGAAGCGCTGTGCTCCTGGCGTCCACAATGATTCTCACCGCCTGCACCACCCCACCCCCGGAAGAAGAACACCACAGCGGCACCCCCGGGCACCCCGCCACCGTCCTCACCACCTTCACCATCCTCGCGGACATGGCCCGCAGCATCGCTGGAAACGCCGCCCACGGTGGGCCGGGCGACGTGCTCACCATCCGCTCCCTCACCCCACCCGGCGCGGAAATCCACGGCTACGAACCCACGCCGGCCGATGTCGCCGCCGCCGCGGACGCCTCCCTCATCATCGACAACGGCCTCGGACTGGAGCACTGGACCGACCGCCTCACCCAACGCACCCACGCGGCCCGCGCCACCGCCAGCACCGGGATCACCCCCATCCCCATCGCCGGAACCACCGACCCCAACCCCCACGCCTGGATGAGCCCCACAGCCGCGCGCACCTATGTGGACAACATCGCCGCCGCCCTCACCGACCTTCAGCCGGACCAGGCCGAACAATTCCGCGCCAACGCCGACAGCTACAAACGCCGCCTCGCCGACGTGGACGGCCACATCCGCTCTGGCCTAAGCCAGCTCCCCAAGGACCAGCGAGCCCTCGTCACCTGCGAGGGGGCCTTCTCCTACCTCGCCCGGGACACCCACCTGGCCGAGGGCTACATCTGGCCTGTCAACACCGAACGCGAGATCAACAGCGATGACATCCGCCGCGCCGCCGATTTCGTCCGCGATCACCACGTCCCCGCCGTGTTCTGCGAATCCACCGTGCCCGCCGGCCCCAAGCAGCAGCTCATGCGGGAAACGGGGGCGGCCGATGGGGGCACGCTCTACGTCGATTCGCTCTCCGATGCCCAGGGGCCGGTGCCGACCTACCTGGATCTGTTGGAATACGACGCCAAGACCATCGTGACCGGCCTGACCAGCGCATTCACCCCGACCACCGCGGGGCAACGGCAGTGATGAGTCACCCGGCAACCGAGCGCAACGACGGGGACATTCTGCTGGAAGCCCGCGGCCTCCACGTGAGCTACGGGGCGACGATCGCGCTGGACAATGCCAGCGTGACCCTCCGGCGCGGTCGGATCACCGGGCTCGTCGGCATGAACGGGTCCGGCAAGTCCACTCTGTTTAAGACCCTCATGGGGCTCATCGAGCCCCAGCCGACCCCGGCAGCCCGAACCCCCGAACGCGGGCAGGTCCGCTTCCCGGCCCACGCGCCGGTAGGTAAGGCCCGCAACTTCTGCGCCTACGTGCCCCAATCGGAGGCCGTGGACTGGAACTTCCCCCTCACCGTCGCCGAAGTGGTGGGTCAAGGCCGACGCGGCTGCCCCCACCGCGGCCCGGGATGGTGGCGCCGCGGCCACAGCAGCGCAGACCGCCGCGCCATCGCCGCAGCCCTTCGCCGAACGGGACTGCAGGACCTGGCCGGGCGACAGATCGGTCAGCTCTCCGGCGGCCAGCGCAAACGGGCGTTCGTGGCCCGGGGGTTAGTCCAGGACGCGGACATCCTCTTGCTGGACGAGCCCTTCGCCGGGGTGGATGCCGCCAGCGAGATCGCTATCGCCGGGGTGCTGCGGGAGCTCGCCGACAGCGGGGTGGCCATCCTCGTCAGCATTCACGACCTGCACACGATTGATCGGCTGGTCGATGAAGTCCTGCTGCTCAACCGGCGCAGCATCGCCCAAGGGCCGGTGGAGCGGGTGCTCACGCACGACAACCTCCGGGCCGCCTTCGGGAAGGGGATTGCCCGATGAGCTGGGTGGAACACGTCGTCATCGCGCCCTTTAGCTACGACTTCATGCAGCGGGCCGCCATCGTGGGGGTGTTCACCGCCGTGGTGGCGGGGGTGTTGAGCTGCTGGTTGGTGTTGGTGGGGTGGTCCTTGCTGGGGGATGCCGTGTCCCACGCCGTGCTGCCCGGGGTGGTGGTGGCCTACGCCCTGGGCCTGCCGCTGGCGGTGGGCGCGCTGGTGGCTGCGGTCCTCGCGGTGGGGTTGGTGGGGTCCGTCCGCGAGCGCACGACCCTGCGGGAGGATGCGGGCATCGGGGTGGTCTTCACCGGCTTGTTCGCCCTCGGCCTCGTGCTGCTCACCGTGTTGCCCCGGGGGCCGCACCTCAACGAGCTGCTGTTCGGCAGCGTCCTAGGAATCACGCAGGCGGCCCTGTGGCAAACCCTGTGCTGTGGGGCGGTGGCGTTGTTGGCGTTGTTGCTGTGCCGCCGGGTCCTGACCTGGTGGGCTTTCGACGCCACCCACGCGCGCGCCAGCGGAGTGAACACCACGGCGGTGCGCTGGGTGTTGCTGGGAAGCCTTGCCCTGGTGGTGGTGGCCTCCGTGCAGGCAGTGGGGGTGATTTTGGTGGTGGCCATGCTGATCACCCCCGGGGCCACCGCCTATTTGTGCACCCGGCGTTTCCACCGGATGCTTCTCCTCGCACCGCTGTTGGCGGGCGGGAGTGCCCTGGCGGGGTTGTTGCTGAGCTATCACACGAACGTCTCCTCCGGGGGAGCCATTGTGTTGGCCCAATCCGCGCTGTTCGCCGTGGCCTTCGGGGTCGCCCGGCTGCGGGGCGAACCACGGGGTTAACTGCGGTTGGGGGTGTGAGGGGCCGGACTTTCTCCGTCGCGTTGGCGTTGGCGGAGGGCGGTGCGGAAGGCGTGGACGGCCCGCAGCAGCCGCTGGTCGGACTGGCCGGGGTTATCCAGCTCCAGGCCGACGAGGGGGAAGCGTATTTCCGCGGGGATATCCGCGTCGGACAATCCCAGCTTGCGGGCCTCGGCGATGACCTGCTCGGCGGCGGCGAGACCGGAGGGGCCCTGGACCTCGGGTGCGGGTTCCTCCACCGGGATCACCGTGGCCTGGTTGCCGGTGGCGGGTGCCTCCGCCGGGGCCTGGTTGCCGGTGGCAGTAGTCGAGGGCTGGCGGTATTGGCGCGACTTGGCCTCGAGGAATTCGCGGTATTCCGGCCCGATCTTCTCCACCCGGCGGGCGGTTTCCCGGGCCTTCGCCTCCTGCCACAGGCGTTGCTGGTCCTCGACCGGGACGTTGCGCTCGACCTCCTCGAAGAGGTAGGGGGCACGGGATCGCAGCTTCGCGGTGAAGGCCCCGGCAACGTGGCCGATGTCGAAGGCCCCCCGGCGGTTGGCAATCTCCGCGTGGAACAGCACCTGCAGCAGTACGTCGGCCAGCTCCTGGCACAACTCCTGTTCCATCCACTCGGGGACGTCGCCCCCGCGCTGCTCCCATAACTCGACAATCCGGGCCAGCTCATCGGTTTCCTCCCGCAGGTGAACCAGCAGGCTGGAGTGGGTCATGGACTGCTCCCATTCGCCCTGGCGCAAGGCCCGGGCCATGAGGGCAATCGCGTCCTCCACCTCGTCGAGCACAGAGGCGGGCACCTCCGTGCGGGTGGTTCTCCGCAGCCCGGCGACCGCCGCCGTGTGCTCGTCGGTGCCCACGATCTCCCCGTCGACCACTCCCCCGCCGGAAACCGCTACCGAGGGTTGGTCTGGGGCCGCGTCTTCTGACTCGTCCTCAGACTCGCGGTCGGGGGCATCTTGGCCGGGGGCATCCTGGCTGGGGGCTGCCGGAACATCGCTGGCCGCGCTGAGCTCGGCCATGCGCTCCTGCTCGGCGCGGTTGATGCTGTCGGTGGCGCGCAGGAGCTGCGCCATCTGCTGCGTGTGCCCAGCGGTGGATGAAGGTCCGGCGGGTAGCTCGCGATCGGGGGAGAGCTGCACCAGCAGGGAGGGGGCCGCGACGAGCTCCGCGCCCTCCTCGAGGAGCTCCTGGACCAGTTCGTTGCGCAGGTCGGTGGTCACGAGGACGTCCGCACTGTCCACCGTGTGCCCGCCGAGATCCGCGATGACCCAGCGCACCCGGACGGGGACTTCCTCGGTGTAGGCCACGTCCTGGCGCAGCAGGTCGATAGCTTCCACCGGCACCATGGCGGGGAAACGTGGGTCCAGCAGCACAATTGACATGGTCGTTCAGTTTACCTGGCAGCCACGTCGCACCGGGGGACCCTCCCCCTTCCGTCTGTACACCCCTAGCGCGTCGGCGGCTCCCCGCCGCGCATATCGCGGGTGGGCAGCCCGGCGAGGTGGCTAAGCGCATCGGCACACCATTGCACCAGCTCCGTATCCCGCAGGGCCACGGCCCGCATCCCGGCCCCCTGTTTCGGGACCGGCAACTGCACGATCTTCGTCGTGGCCCGGTACACCGCCGACGGGAACAACCTCTTCAGGCGCACCTGCCCGGAATCGGGCAGGTCGATCGGACTGAAGCTGATCTTGGAACCGGTGGCCACCACCTCCGTGACCTTCACGTCCCGGCACAATTGGCGCAGGCGAGCCACTGTGGCCAACCGCTGCACCTGGACCGGGGGCGCGCCGTAGCGGTCGGTGAATTCCTCCAGCACCGCCGCGATATCCTCCTCCGTCTGCGCCTCCGCCAACTTGCGGTAAGCCTCTAGGCGCAGCCGTTCGGAGGCCACATATTCTGCGGGGATGTGCGCATCGATCGGCAGATCGATGCGGATTTCCTTGCGCTCCTCGCCGGTGCCGTCCACGGTCTCCCCGTCGGCCATGGCGCGAAAAGCCTCCACGGCCTCGCCGACGAGGCGCACATACAGGTCGAAGCCCACACCCGCGATGTGCCCCGACTGCTCGGCGCCCAACACGTTGCCGGCCCCGCGCATCTCCAGGTCTTTCATCGCCACCGCCATGCCGGCCCCGAGGTCGTTGTTCGCCGCGATGGTGGACAGTCGGTCGTAGGAGGTCTCTGTAAGTACCTCCCCCTTGGGGTACAGGAAGTAGGCATACCCCCGCTCCCGGGACCGGCCCACCCGGCCGCGCAGCTGATGGAGCTGGGAGAGCCCCATGTGGTGGGCGTTTTCCACGATGAGGGTATTGGCGTTGGCGATGTCCAAGCCGGTCTCCACAATGGTGGTGCACACCATGACATCGAACTGCCGGTCCCAGAAACCCTTCACGGTGGTCTCTAGCTGCTCTTCGCTCATCTGGCCGTGGGCCACCACGATCCGGGCTTCCGGTACCAGGCGTCGTAAATCATCGGCCGCTCGCTCGATGGTCCGCACCTTATTGTGCACGTAGAAGACCTGACCATCTCGGAGCAGTTCCCGCCGAATCGCTGCGGCCACGTGCTTGTCCTCCCGCGAGCCCACATACGTCAGCACGGGGTGGCGATCCTCCGGGGGTGTGAGGATGGTGGACATCTCCCGGATCCCAGCCATGGACATTTCCAGGGTCCGCGGAATGGGGGTGGCGGACATCGTCAACACGTCCACGTGCGTGCGCAGGGCCTTGATGTGCTCCTTGTGCTCCACCCCGAAGCGCTGCTCCTCATCCACGACGATGAGGCCCAAATTCTTCCACTGCAGGCCAGTCTGCAGAAGACGGTGGGTGCCGATGACGATGTCCACTTTCCCATCGGCCATTCCCGCGATGACCTCCCGGGACTCCGCCGGGGAGGTGAACCGGCTGAGCTCCTTGATCACCGTCGGAAAGTCCTGCATTCGCTCGCTAAACGTGGAGTAATGCTGCTGCGCCAGCAACGTCGTGGGCACCAACACCGCGACCTGCTTGCCGGATTGCACGGCCTTGAACGCGGCCCGCACGGCGACCTCGGTTTTGCCGTAACCGACGTCCCCGACAATGACCCGGTCCATCGGTACGGGCCTTTCCATGTCGGCCTTGACCGCCTCGATGGCCTGAAATTGGTCCTCCGTCTCGGTGAAGGGGAAGGCCTCCTCCATCTCCCGCTGCCAGGGGGTGTCCGGGGCGAACGCGTATCCCGGCGCGGCCTGGCGCGCCGCGTAGAGCTGCACCAGCTCGGCGGCGATTTCGCGCACGGCCGAGCGAGCCTTGCGCTTGGTGTTCTTCCAGTCCACGCCACCCATCTTGGATAGGGCGGGTTTCTCCCCGCCCACGTAGCGGGACAGCAGGTCGAGCTGATCCATGGGAACGTAGAGCTGGTCTCCGGGACCTCCCCGTTTGCTGGGGGCGTACTCCAACACGAGGTACTCCCGGCGGGAGGCATCTGCCCCCTTGCCCACTGTGCGCTCCACCATCTTCACGAACTTCCCGATGCCGTGGGAATCGTGGACTACGAGGTCCCCCTCAGACAGGGCCAGGGGATCTACCCGATTGCGCTTCTTGGCCGGTTTGCGCTTGCCGGTGGCCTGGGCGTCCACGCGATTGCCGGTCACGTCGGTTTCGGTGATGAACAGCAGACTTGGACCCGCTTTGTCCCCAGCCATGGGGAAGTCCACTCCGGCGTGGGCCACGGCGTGGTAGATACTCACCATGCCGGGGTTCGGCGGGGCGGAGGCCGCAGGGGCTTTACTCCGGTTGATCCGCCCAAGCCCGCGCATCCCGGACAAGTCCATGCCCACGGGCTGCACAGGGATACCGGCCTCCCGGAACCTCCGGATCATCCGAGCCGCCACGGTTGTCGTGGGAGCGGCGTAGGCCACCCGTCCGCCGGCCTCCACGCGCGAGCGGATGGCGGACATCATGGCGCCGATGGACTCCAGATCCCCGTGGGGCTGGGGCGCGGGGGCATAGTCGAGCGAGAGCGCATCGGCCTCAAAATCCCCTGTGGCACCCGCGTCACCGTAGTCCGCCATGCCCAGCGGGGACAGGGTCCACCAGGGCCGGTCGAGACGGCGCTGCACCTCCCGGACTGCCGCAACGGACAGATATGCGACGCCGTCGGCGGGGCCCGCGGTAGGGACGTCCGTCATCGCAGTCGCATCCCACGCTGCGGCCATGAACTGCTCCCCCGTCTCCCGGAGATCCACCGCCCGCCGCTCCACTGCGGCGGGAGCGACCACAATGGTGTGGGTCCCCTGCGGCATAACCTCCGGCAGAGCCACCAGGGGGGAGCTGTGCAGCACGGGGATCAGGGATTCCAAACCCTGCACGTAAATCTTCTGGCTGATCTTGTCGAAGGTTTCCGCCAACTCCGCATTACCTGCGTGTTCCCGGGCCAACCGGGCCGCACGGGCCGCCACTTCCTCGGTGATGAGGAGTTCTCGACACGGATAAATCCGCAATTCCTGCGGCCCGGGCCCCGGGATGGTGCGTTGGTCCCCCACGCTGAAGGGGTGGATCTCGGCGACCTCATCCCCCCAGAACTCCACGCGCACCGGCAGCTCCGCATCCGCCGGGAAGATGTCCACCAACCCTCCGCGGGTGGCGAACTGCCCCCGCTTACCCACCACGTCCGAGTTCGTGTAACCCAGTTGCACCAATCGCTGCTGCAGGTCTTCGAATTCCGTGTCCTCCCCCACCCGCAGGGCAATGGGCTCGATTTCCCCCAACCCGGACTGCACCGGCTGCACGAAGGCGCGGGTAGGGGCCACCACAACCCTGAGGGGGTTCTTCTCATCTGGGTTGGCCAATCGGTGGAGCACCCGCATCCTCCGCGCAACCGTCTCCACGGAGGGGGAGAGCCGCTCGTGGGGCAAAGTCTCCCATGCGGGGAACAGCTCCACTGCCCCGCCCAGCATGTGTCCAAGCACGGCTTGCAGATCCTGGGCTTGGCGCCCGGTCGCCGTGACGATGAGTACCGGGGCACGTTGGGCCACCGCGCCAGCGACGAAGGGCCAGATGGCCTCGGGACCCTGGATGTGCAGCTCCGATTCACCGACGTGGGTGAACAACCCCACCAACTTGGAATCCCGCATCGCTGCAGCCAGAACCCCGGACAGGGCCGGAGCGGAGGAATGAGCGGAGCCCGAGATGGGGGCCGTGGGATGAGAGGAAGCAGCAGATGAAGACGAAGAGGACGCGGCGCCGGACATGGTGGACCAGTTTACGTTCCCGGGAGGACATGCCTCCCAGCTCCCACGGCACCGCGCACCCCTCGGCCTATTTCAATGACTCCCCCAGGGTGCGCTACAGTTTGTCCCGAGCGCAGGGCGCGCCCTCGGTGCCGCTGTGCCCGCTGTTTTCTCCCATGGTGTAATTGGCAACACTACGGTTTTTGGTACCGTCATTCTAGGTTCGAGTCCTGGTGGGAGAGCGATTCCCCTAATACCCGCTGGCTGCCCCATGGCTGCAGCGGGTTTTTTCATGCCCACCGGCCCCATCCCCCCTTCCCCGCGCCGCTGGCTGCCCCCCACCCTCCTCCCCCACAGTCCGCGATTGCTTCCACGGCACCCACCCGGCGGCCGTTAAGCTAAAAGACGCGCGGGACCCTCTCTGCGCCCTCACGCTGCTTGGTATCGCCCCAACACCCCTTCTGGCAGCGGGCACTTCGGCCCCAGGGGCACGGCGAGAAAAGCGGTTGGGCCCTGGCGTCCCCCCCTCCCCTCATCCGAACCCCACCAGGAAGATGGCCCCCTTTGAGTAGCACCGCGACCAACAGCGCGCAGCACCAGGCAGCGCCCAACTCCCCCGCAACGGCAGCGCAGCAACGCGCCAGCACCCAAGCCCACCGGCATGGCGACGCGGATTTGAGTGTGGTGGTCCTCGCCGCCGGGGCTGGAACGCGGATGCGCTCGGCAACGCCCAAAACACTCCACGCTATCGGCGGCCGGACGTTGCTGGAGCACAGCCTCCACGCGGCGGCCCAGGCCCACCCGGAGCACATCGTGGCGGTAATCGGCCACGGTCGCGAGCTGGTGGGCCCCGCCGTGTCGCAAACGGCGGAACACCTGGGTCGCGACATCAAAATCGCAGTCCAGGAGGAACAAAACGGCACCGGACATGCGGTGCAGTGTGCGATGCAGCAGTTGGAGGGTTTCTCCGGCACGGTGATCGTGACGAACGCGGATGTGCCGCTGTTGACCTCCGAGACCCTGCGACGCCTGCACGAGGCCCACGTGGAGGTGCCCACGGCGGTGACGGTGCTCAGCGTGGCCCAACCGGACCCCAAGGGCTACGGCCGCATTATCCGCACCTCTGATGGAGAGGTCACGGCCATTGTGGAGGAGAAGGACGCCACGGCCGAGCAGAAGGTGATCACCGAGGTGAACTCCGGCGTGTTCGCCTTCGACGCGGACATACTGCGCGGCGCTCTCGGCAAGCTGAACACGAACAACGCCCAGGGGGAGCTGTACCTGACGGACGTGTTGGGCATCGCTCGCTCCCAGGGCCATCCGGTGCGCGCCCACATGGCGGAGGACGCCGAGGAACTGGCGGGCGTGAACGACCGGATCCAGCTAGCCGCCGCCGGCGCGGAGCTGAACCGCCGCTGCGTGCGGGAGGCCATGCGACAGGGGGCGACGGTGGTAGACCCGGCGACGACGTGGATTGATGTGGACGTTCAGGTCGGCCGGGACGTGACCATCCACCCGGGCACGCAGCTCAAAGGCAGCACGCACATCGCCGATGACTGCGAGATCGGTCCCGATACCACCCTGGTGAATGTCGAGGTTGGGGAAGGTTCCCGGGTCCTGCGCACGCATGGTTACGACGCCACCATCGGCGCGCACGCGGAGGTCGGTCCCTTCGCCTACCTGCGCCCGGGCACGGACTTGGGGGACGAGGGCAAGATCGGCGGATTCGTGGAGACGAAGAAGGCGAAGATCGGCCGGGGTTCCAAGGTCCCCCACCTGACGTACGTGGGGGATGCGACCATCGGCGAGCACAGCAACATCGGCGCCTCCAGCGTGTTCGTGAACTACGACGGGGTGAACAAGCACCACACCACGGTCGGCTCACACGTCCGCACCGGATCGGACACGATGTTCATCGCTCCGGTGACCGTAGGGGATGGCGCCTATTCGGGGGCTGGAACCGTAATCCGCGAAGATGTCCCGCCGGGAGCGCTGGCGGTGTCCGGCGGTCGGCAGCGCAACGTGGAGGGCTGGGTCCAGCAGCGGCGCCCTGGGACTGCGGCGGCGGAGGCGGCCCAAGCTGCGCTGGATGCCCAGGGCAAGGCGGACGGCGGGGCTTCCGGAACCGAGCAACACTAGCTGCGCACTCCCCGACCACCGCCCCGCGCGCCGAGTGCGACCCTCTCCTCCGGTGCCACCCCTTGCGTTTGCCGACTGTTGGTCGAATGGTAACCCGCGACCTATTATTGACCTGCCTGACGGTTTCCCGCCCCTTTCGCCGGGTGAGCTTCCCGGCCAAGTAGGCGACAGTTCGGACCGCACGCTCCCCGCCCCAGACTTTTTCGGAAGGCTCGCTTGTGTCTACCACTCACTGGATCGACAACCAGAAGAACTTGATGATTTTCTCCGGTCGGGCCCACCCGGCCCTCGGCGAAGCCGTCGCCCGTGAGCTAGGGGTGGAACTCACCCCCACCACGGCCCGGGACTTTGCCAACGGAGAGATCTTCGTCCGCTTCGAGGAGTCGGTTCGCGGCTCGGATGCGTTCGTACTGCAATCCCACCCTCAGCCGCTGAATAATTGGCTGATGGAGCAACTCATCATGATCGATGCGTTGAAGCGGGGCTCCGCCAAGCGCATCACCGCCGTGCTGCCCTTCTACCCCTACGCCCGCCAGGACAAAAAGCACCGCGGCCGCGAGCCCATCTCCGCCCGGTTGATCGCGGACCTGTTTAAGGCGGCCGGCGCCGATCGCCTAGTATCCGTTGACCTGCACACCGATCAGATCCAGGGTTTCTTTGACGGCCCTGTGGACCACATGCACGCGATGCCCATCCTCACGGACTACGTGCGGGAGAACTACAACCTGGACAACATCTGCGTGGTTTCCCCGGATGCCGGCCGGGTGAAGGTGGCGGAGAAGTGGGCCAACGTTCTCGGCGACGCCCCCCTCGCCTTCATCCACAAGACCCGCAATGTGGACGTGGCCAATGAGGTCACTGCGAACCGCGTCGTCGGTGATGTGCGTGGCCGGACCTGTGTGCTGCTGGACGACATGATCGACACCGGGGGCACCATCGCCGGAGCCGTCGGCGTGCTGCGGGAGGCCGGCGCCACGGACGTCATCATCGGCACCACCCATGGCGTGTTCAGCGGCCCCGCTCGGGAACGGCTGAATAGCTGCGGCGCCCGCGAGATCATCACCACCGATACCCTTCCGCAGAACACAGAGGGCTGGGAGAACCTCACGGTGCTGCCCATCGCACCCCTGGTGGCGAAGACGATCCACGAGATCTTCGAGAACGGTTCCGTCACCAACCTCTTCGAATAAGACCTGCAACCGCCGCCGGGGGCCCGTCAACGCGGGGCTTTTGTCCCCCCTGCGGCCCCGATGTTAAGCTAAGCGGCGATCTCGGCGAGGGCCGGTGCCCCTACAGGGGCATTGGCCGTTATCGGCGCGATGAACCCACTCGTGAGCTGCTCATTCTTAGCGACGCCCCTAACGGCGCGCTGCTCTCCTCGGGTGTGTGAAGGGCCTCGATCGTCAAACCGCGCGAGAGTTTTCACGAAACCACCCCCTTTTTTTAGAGGAGAACAATGTCTCACGTTTCCCGCCTGAAGGCCGACATTCGCCACGAGTTCGGCAAGGGCGCTTCCCGCCGCCTCCGCAAGGACTTCCGCGTTCCCGCCGTTGTTTACGGCCACGGCGAGGATCCCCTCCACGTGCACGTGGACATCCTGGAGCTCCAGGCCATCCTGCGTAACGACGGTGTCAATGCCGTGCTGGAGCTGGAAGTTGAGGGCGAGGATCACCTCGTCATGATCAAGACCGTGGACCAGAACGTCCTGACCCTAGATGTGGACCACGCCGACTTCCTGTACGTCAAGCGCGGCGAGAAGGTGGAAGTGGACGTGCCCGTCGTCTACGAGGGCGAGCCCGCCCCGGGCGCACTGGTCACCCAGGATGCGGACGTTATCACCATCCTGGCGGACGTCATGGACATCCCGGAAGAGATCACCATCGACGTGGAGGGCATGGAGATTGGCCACCAGGTACTGGCCAGCGACGTGAAGATGCCGTCCAACTCCTCCCTCGTTTCCGAGCCGGAGACCCTTATCATCAACATCGTCGAGCCGGCCGAGGAAGAGCTGCCTGAGCCCGAGTCCGGCGAGGGCGAAACCGTCATCGGCGAGGACGGGGAGGTCACCTCCGCTCCCGCCGACGAGGAGGAGCCAGAGGCCACCGAGGCTGCCCAGTCCGACGAGTCCTAGACCAGAAGACGAGTCTTAGGTCCGAAGGTAAGTCCGAAACCCGAAGGCACCTGGCACACCGGTGAACTTTTGCTCCCCCCCCTACTTACCCGCTGTTCACCCGCTGAAGGTGTACAGCGGGATTTTTCCGCCCGGGATGGAATCCAGCAGCCTACGGGTGTATTTCTGCTGGGGATTGGCGAACAGTTCGTCGGTTTCCCCGCGCTCGACAATGCTGCCATCCTGCATCACCAGCGTCTCGTCGGCGATCTGCTTAACCACCGCGAGATCGTGGGTGATGAACAGGTACGTCAGCCCCATTTCAGACTGCAGTTTGTTCAGTAGCTGCAGAATCTGCGACTGCACTAACACATCCAGCGCGCTGACGGCTTCGTCGAGTACGAGGACCTCCGGGTCCAGGGCGAGGGCGCGAGCAATGGCCACGCGCTGGCGCTGGCCGCCGGAAAGCTCCCCGGGGAACCGGTGCATCATGGACTGGGGCATGGCCACCATGTCCAGCAGCTCGCGCACCCGCTTCTCCCGGCTGCCCTTGTCCCCTACCCGGTGGATTTTCAGCGGCTCCGCGATGGTGTTGAACACGCTGTACATGGGGTCGATGGAGCCATAGGGGTTCTGGAAGACCGGCTGCACGCGGCGGCGGAAAGCTAACTCGTCTTTCCCCCGCAGCCCCGTCACATTTTTGCCATCGAACAGCACCTTCCCCTCGGTGGGCTCCAGCAATCCCAGGATCATCTGCGCCACTGTGGACTTGCCCGACCCGGATTCCCCGACCAGCGCCAAGGTGTGGCCCCGTCGGAGGAAGAAACTGACGTCCCGCGCCGCGATGAACTTCTTCTTGCGCCACGGGCGATCCCCAGGCACGTCGAACTCCTTCGTCAGGCCACTGACCTCGATGAGGTGGCTCCCACTGCGGTCCTGCGCCTCCCCCGCCTTGCTGGCGGGCACCGCGGCGTCGGTGGGCCGTGCGGGGGACTGCTGCCCCGCGCTCGGTGGGTTGGCGTCCCCAATCTCCCGATTTTTCATGACGTCACTCCGGCGCGCCGCAATGGATGGAGCCGCAGAGACCAGCTTCTGTGTGTAGGGGTGCCGGGGATCCTGGAGGATCTCGAGAGCCGGCCCTGTCTCCACGACGCGCCCCTGGCTCATGACCACAATGCGTCGCGCCCGCTCGGCGGCCAGGCCCAAGTCGTGGGTGATCAGCATGACGGACGTTCCCAGTTGGTCCGTGAGGGATTGCAGGTGATCGAGGATCTGCTTCTGTACCGTCACGTCCAAAGCACTGGTCGGCTCGTCGGCGATGAGAAGCTTGGGGCGGGCCGCCAAACCACAGGCGATGAGGGCGCGCTGGCGCATACCGCCGGAGAACTCGTGGGGGTACTGCCCCGCCCGCCGCTCCGCCTCCGGCAATCCGGCCTCTCGCATCAGTTCGAGGATGCGCTCGTGGGCCTCGGAGCCGGTGGCGACGTTGTTGGCTTTGAGGGCCTCCCCGATGTGGGTGCCGATGCTCCACACGGGGTTGAGGTTGCTCATCGGATCCTGCGGGACCAACCCGATGTGGCTGCCGCGCAACTGCGTGAACAGGCGTTCGGAGGCGTGGGTGATGTCCTCCCCCCTAAAGGTGATACTGCCACCGGTGACGTGCCCACCCCCGGGCAGCAGGCCCAGGACCGCATGGGCCACCGTGGACTTACCGGAGCCGGACTCGCCCACGATGGCGACGGTCTCGCCCTCGTAGACGTCTAGGTCCACCTCGAAGACAGTGGGCAGGGGCTTCTTCTTTCCGCCGAACGCGATATCCACCCCGCGGAGCCGCAGCAGTGGATCATCCTGCGGCGCCTGCGGCAAGAAGGGCGCGTCGTGTGCGGACGCTGTCGGGGAGTTGCTGGTCATCGGGTGCGCTCCTTCGGGTCGAAAGCATCCTTGAGGGTATCGCCGAGGAGGATGAACCCCAGCACAGTAAGGGCCAGGAAACCTGCGGGGTAGAACAGGACGTTCGGCGCTTCGCGGATCACGTTCTGGGCAGCGGAGATGTCATTGCCCCAGCTAACCTCTGTCGGCGGCAACCCGATGCCCAAGTAGGACAGGGTGGCCTCCATGACGATGTAGATGCCCAGGCTGGTCGTGGCCATAACGATGATGGGAGCCAGGCAGTTGGGGAGGACGTGGCGCAGCAAGATCTTCCCGCTGGACAGCCCAAGGGCCCGAGAGGCTTGCACGTATTCGTTGTTCTTCACGCTGATCACCGCCGAGCGCACCACGCGGGCCATCTGCGGCCAGCCGAACAGCGCGAGGACGAGAACAACAGTCCAGATATTGCGGGACTTGAACACCTGCATCAACACGATTGCGGCGAGCAACAGGGGGATAGCGAAGAAGATGTCGGAAATTCGGGAGAGCAAAGAATCCAGCCAGCCGCCCCGATACCCGGCCACCGCCCCGACAAACACGCCCATGATTGTCACCAGGAAAGTCGTGGCGATGCCACAGATGACGGAGGCGCGGGCGCCATAAATGGTCCGGGCGTACACGTCATAGCCCTGCTGGGAGAACCCGAAGGGGTGCCCGCCCTCCGGCTTCGCCAGGGACTTGGACAGTTCAGCGGCGTGCGGGTCCAGGCTGGTGAACAGCCCCGGCACAACCGCCAGGAGGATGACCAGGAAGATGAGGGCCAGGGCCACCCAGAAGGTAATGCGCTTGCGCATCTGCTTCCAGGCCTCTCCGAAGGTGCTGGTGGGGGCCTCATCGGGCAGCATCTGATCTCGGGTCAGCACATCCTCGGTTTTAACCTCTGCGGCCCACCGGATGCTGCGGACGTCTTGCTCACTGGGTAGCGGTGAATTGGTCTTAGGCATAGCGGATCCTCGGGTCCAGCGCGGCGTACAACAGGTCGATAACCAGGTTGGTCACTAGGAAGATCAGCACGAGCACTGTGACCACGCTGACCACCGTCGGTGCCTCCCCCAAGGTGACCGCCTTGTAGAGCAGACCACCGACCCCGTGGATGTTAAAGATGCCCTCGGTGACGATTGCCCCACCCATCAGAGCGGCCAGGTCGGTGCCGATTAAGGTGATGACGGGAATCAGGGAATTCCGCAGGACGTGTCGGAGGATCACAGTCCGTGGGGACAGTCCGCGAGCGTAGGCGGTGCGGACGAAGTCCGAGCGCAGATTCGTGGCCACCTCCGAGCGGGTGAGTCGCAGGACATACGCGAAGGAGACCAAGCCCAGCACGAAGGCGGGCAGGATGAGATCGGACAGTGTGGGTTTGGACCCCACCGTCGGCGCGACGACCCCCCACTTGATGCCGAAGAGGAACTGAGCCACGAAGCCCAGCACGAAGATGGGCACCGCGATGATGACCAGGGAGACGACGAGAACCGTCGAGTCGAACCACCCTCCCTTGCGCAGCCCGGCGAGAACGCCGAAGCCCACGCCGAAGACTGTCTCGATGAGCAGCGCCAGTAGGGCTAGCTCGAAGGTCACCGGGAAAGCCCGGGCGAGCTCGTCAATGACGGGGCGCTGAGAGAAGGTCATCCCCAGATCCCCCTTAAACAGGCCGCCGATGAACAGCAGGTACTGGACGATGAACGGCTTATCCAGGTGGTACTGCTCGCGAATGCTTTGCAGCACAGTTGGGTTGACGGCTTTGTCGCCGGCCAGAGCAGTGACGGGATCTCCCGGGGTGAGGAAGACCATTGCGTAGATGAGCAGAGTGGCGCCGAAGAATACGGGCACAATCTGTAAGAGGCGTCTGCCTATGTACCACAACATGGTTGGGGGGTATCCCTACTTGGGTCTAGATGGGCAACTATCGATGGGTCGGCGGGAAGGTTGGTGAGGGCGTCGGGGCGGGGGAAGCTGTTGACGACGCCGGGGCCGGAAGAATGTTTCGAACGACGAAAAGGGGGAGCCCCGCGTTCGCTGAGTGCGGACACCGGGCCCCGTCTTTCGATCACATCGTGCGCAGCATCGAAACATCCACCAAGGGCTTAGCCCTTCTCGATCTCCGTGAAGACCGGGGCGCCCTTCCAGTTGTATTTCACGCCCTTGAGGTCCTCGTTCCAGGCATCCGTCGCGTTGTAGTACCACAGCGGAATGGCCGGCAGGTCCTTCATCAGTACAGCCTGGGCATCGTTGTAATCCTTCTGAGCCTTGGCCTTGTCGGTCTCAGCCGAGGCCTTGGCCAGGAGATCGTCGAATTCCTTGCTGGAGTACTGCGTATCGTTCGACGGGCCATCCGTGGCGTACTGGGTGGACAGGAAGTTGAAGATGGAGGGGTAATCGGCTTGCCACCCCGTACGGAATGCGGTGGAGATGGTCTTCTTGGTTACGTCATCGCGCAGAGCCTTGAACGTCGGGTAGGCCTTGCCGTGAGCCTCGATCCCCAGGTTCTGGGAGATGTCGTTGGTCACGGCCTCCACCCACTCCTTGTGACCGCCGTCAGAGTTGTAGGCAATCTCGAAGGTGCCGGACCAGGGCTTGATGGCATCCGCCTTCTTCCACAGTTCCTTGGCCTTGTCCGCGTTGTAGTCCAACACGTCGTTGCCCTCGATGTTCGGCGTTCCGTCGCCGAGGGTGGGGGCGCCGAAGTCCTTGGCCGGGGTGCGCCCACCGGAGAAGATCTTGTCCGTGATCAGTTTGCGATTGACTGCCATGGACAGAGCCTCGCGGCGCAGCTTGCCTTCCTCGTCGTTGCCGAAGTGCTCCAAGCGGCTCGGGATAGAGAACGTCTGGATGGACGCGAAGGGGCTATCGCTGTGGGACTTCGGGAAGTCATCGCGATACGTAGCCATCGCACTGGAGGGCACGGTTTGGTACGTGATGTCCAGGTTGTTGGACTGCAGATCGGCGTAGGCGGTGTCCAGATTGTTGTAGATCTTGAACTCGATGCCACCGTTCTTGGCCTTGTTGGGGCCCGGGTAGTCCGGGTTAGCCTCCAACTTAATGTACTGATTGTGGACCCAAGCTTCCTTGTCCACCAGCTTGTAAGGCCCATTGCCGATGGGGTGCTCCCCGAAGCTCTTCATGTCCTGGAAGGCTGCCTTAGGCAGAGGCATGTAGGGGGCATGGCCCAAGCGATCTGGGAAGGCAGATTCCGGGTCGTTGAGCACCACCTTGAATTCGGTATCGCTGACCTTCTGCAGACCGGACATCTTGTCCTTGGTGGAACCGGGGGCGGAGACCTCCTCATAACCCTTGATGGGCGAAAAGAAGTCAGCCTGGAGCTGGGCGTTCTTGGCAGCCGCGCCATAGTTCCACGCGTCGATAAAGCTATCGGACGTTACCTTTTCCCCATTCGTAAACTTCCAATCCCGAAGCTTGAATGTAAATTCGGTGGCATCCGTATTGGGGGTGATGGATTCGGCAACCGCGTTTTCCGTCTTGCCGTCTGAGGTGTAGCGCACCAGCCCGGAGTACAACTCGTCGAGGACGCGTCCTCCCCCGTTTTCGTTGGTGTTCGTTGTAACCAGCGGGTTTTGGGGTTCCGAGGCATCCGTCGAAATGACGTTATCGGAGCTGCCGCCAGAGTCGGAACCGCCACAAGCGGTGAGCCCTCCCCCAGCTAGCGCGGCGGTGAAACCCACCGCCAGCATCTTCTTCCAAGGGCCACGGCGCGGAGAACCTCCGCGCGTCCCATTGGCATGTGTCCGTTTCAGCAAGGCGCACCTACTCTCGTGGAAAGCCGTTGTCACACGGCGGGATTCACCGCGGACGGTTTTCAGCACAGGTTAAAACAGCCTGGCAAAACGAACAACTGGTTAACCCCATCATGTTGAATCTCCGCTAATTCTTTATTGAGCCCCTAACGGGCCAGTGTTATATGTGATAATGACCATTCTTCGCTATGGATGCGAGTGAACTGACCCGGGCACGCAGCATCGGCCCCAGCCGTATCGGCTCCACCCCGCCCAAGCCATGGCTTCCCGGGAGAGTGCCTCCGAATGGCACAATGTAGCGGTGTTTTCCCACAGCCACCGGAGCCACCAACCCCGGAAAGATACTGCCGGATCCGTAGTTCGACCCACGGGCACCCCACCCGCCGCGAACGGCCAGCCGTGGCTCGTCGTAGGACTCGGTAACCCCGGTGCGGAGTACGCGAGCACCCGTCACAACGTCGGTTACCTGACCCTCGATGAACTGCTGGGGGACCTCTCCCCCATGCCGGAGACGCTCAGCATCCACCGCAAAACCAACAGCCAGATCTGCCAAACGCGCCTAAGTCTCCCCGGCGGGTCAAGCGGTCTCACCCAGTCCGGGAGCGACGCCGACGGGCCAGTCCCCGTCATCCTCGCGCGCACCCGCACCTATATGAACGCCTCCGGGGGCCCCATCGCAGCCCTGGCGAAGTTCTTCAAGATCCCCCCCGAACGCATCATCGTCATCCACGATGAACTTGACCTGGATCCCGGAACGGTGCGGCTCAAAGTCGGCGGTGGCGAAAACGGCCACAATGGGCTCAAATCCACCAGCCAAGCCCTGGGAACCCGCGACTACGTACGTATCCGCATTGGCATTGGCCGTCCCCCGGGTCGGATGGACGTGTCCAACTTCGTGCTGAAACCCTTCACCAAGGCAGAGCAGGAGTGGCTGCCGGTGGCGCTGGGCAACGCCGCAGATGCTGTGCGTATCGCTGTTGTTGGGGGCGTCCCCAATGCACAAAATGAGATCCACCCCCGGACCTAAACCATGACGATGAACGCCGCTGTAGCCTGGCGGACATGCCATTGATCGAACTGTCGAACGTGCGGAAAATCTACCCCGCCGCCACGGGTGACGTACGCGCGCTAGACGGGCTCAACCTGCAGGTGGAAGAAGGCACGGTGCGCGGCCTGCTGGGCCCGAACGGCGCTGGTAAGACCACCGCGGTCAAGGTGCTCACCACCCTCGTTAAACCGACCTCCGGCAGCGCGACAGTGGCCGGACTAGACGTTGTCCGCGACGGTCACCGCGTTCGCGAGATCATCGGCGCCTCCGGGCAATACGCCACGATCGACGAGGACCTCTCCGCTCGAGAAAACCTCATGCTCATCGGCCGACTCTTCCACCTCGGCGACCGCCGGGCCGCCGCCAGAGCCGCGGAGCTGCTGGAGATCTTCGACCTCCAGGACGCTGCGGACCGCCCGGTGAAGGGATTCTCCGGCGGTATGCGTCGGCGTGCGGACCTGGCGGCCTCCCTGGTGAACGACCCGCACATCCTTTTCCTGGACGAGCCCACCACCGGCCTAGACCCCGCCGCGAGGAATGCGTTATGGGAGGTCATCCGCGATCGCGTCGCAGCGGGAACAACCGTTCTGCTCACGACGCAGTACCTGGAGGAAGCAGACCAGTTGGCGAATAGCATCAGCGTGATCGACCACGGGCGGGTCATCGCCGAGGGAACGGCCGACGCACTGAAGGCCCAGGTCGGTGGCCAGCAGATCCGCATCACCGTCGCCGACGAGGGCAACGTCGAGGTGGTCGCGCAGATCGTGGCCGACGTTGCCGTGGACGACGTTCACGTTCGGGAGCGCGTGGTTCGAGCCGCCGTGCGCGGGGAGGGATCCCACGCCCTCGAAACCGCCCTGCGCAACATTCGCAAGCGGAACATCGACATCACCGATGCGGGCATGGCGCGGCCCACCCTAGATGATGTGTTCCTACAGCTCACTCGACGGGAACCAACCGACCACCACGGGGAGAAATAACGTGCAGCACTGGCTCTCAGACGTCCGGGCGATCACGATCCGCAACCTCATCCGCCTCAAGCGCAACCCGGACGTCATCACGTGGGGCGTGCTGCAGCCCGTCATGTTCGTGCTGCTGTTCAGCCAGGTCTTCGGCGGGGCCATCCAGGTCCCGGGGGCGGACTACACCAAGTTCCTCATGGCCGGCATTTTCACCCAGACCGTTGTCTTCGGGTCCACTTTCTCCGGCAGCTTCATGGCCGAGGACAAGAAGAAGGGCCTGCTGGACCGGTTTAAGACGCTCCCCATCGCGAACTCCGCCGTCCTAGTAGCTCGCACAGTCGCCGATCTCGTGCTGAACACACTGACCTTATTGGTCATGGTGGCCACCGGTTTTCTCGTCGGGTGGCGCTTCGAGGCGGGGGTGGGGCGCTTCCTCGCGGGGATTTTGCTCCTGCTGGCTTTCTCGTGGGCCTTTTCCTGGGTGCTGGTGCTGCTAGGGCTCATCGTGAAAAGCCCGGAAGCGTTGAACAGCGCGGGGTTTATGGTTCTGTTCCCCCTGACGTTCCTGTCGAACGCCTTCGTGCCCGCCGAGACCATGCCCACGGTGCTGCGGGTATTCGCCGAATGGAACCCGGTCTCCGCGCTCGTGCAGGCCAGCCGCGAGCTGTTCGGCAACACCGGGGGTGCCCCGGCACCCAACACGTGGGCCATGCAGCACCCCGTGTTGGGTGTATTTGCGGGCATCGTGCTCATGACCGCGATCTTCGCGCCGCTAGCGGTGCGGCGCTACGCCCGGATCTAGGCGGACTTCTCTTCCAGCGCCTTCGCATAGGAATCGGCCGCGCGGATCGCCTCCACCACGTCACCGGGGGTGTACTGGCCCGGCATCTGCTTCAGCGTCTCCGAATCCGAGCACGCCAGCTCGGCGATTTTGTGCAGATCCTCCTCCGTGGCGTTTTCCAGGTGGATATCCGCCAGGGTGGTGGGCAGGCCCACAGACTGGAGGAAGCCGATATACTTGTCGGCCTCGGCCTTCTCCGCGCCCTCCAGCATTAGCTGCACACCGATGCCGAAGGAGACCTTCTCCCCGTGGGACATGTGGTGGATGTCCCCGTCGAGGGCAGTGAAGCCGTTGTGAATGGCGTGGACGGCGGCCAGGCCGCCGTTTTCGAACCCAAGGCCGGACAGTAAAGTGTTCGCCTCGCAGATGTTCTCCAGCGCGCGGCTGGCGATGTGCGCCTCATTGTCCCGCAGGGCCTGATGGGCGTAGGCGAACAGGGTTTCCTCGCACTTTTCCGCAAGCGCCAGGCCAGCCAGGGTGGGCCGGGCGGTGTCGTCCATCCGGCGGGCATTGGCCCGAGCCACGGCGCGAGCCTCCACGGAGGTCGCCAGGGCATCGCCGAGACCGGAACGCAGGGTGTTCACCGGTGCGTTGGCGATCACGCGCACATCCACGGCGACGAGTTCGGGGTTGCGGTTGTAGAACAGGTAAGAATCGAAAACGCCTTCGTCGGTGTAAATCACCGAGACGCGCGCGGTGGGGGCGTCGGCAGAAACGGCTGTGGGGAAGATGGCCACCGGAAGGTCGGTGTGATCCGCAACGGCGCGGGCGGTGTCGATCGTCTTGCCGCCGCCGAGGCCGATGATGACATCGGAGCCGGTCTTCTTGACCACCTCCGTGATGCGGTTGATCTCGTTCATGGAGGCTTCCCCGCCGAAGACTTCGTGGGAGGCTTCCATGCCGTCCTCGGTGAGGGAGGCTTCGAGCTTCTCCCCGGCGATGCCCCACACCACTTCATCGCTGATGATGAGGGGGCTGCTGCCGAGCGGCTTGAGGTACTCGGCAGCGCGGTCGATGAGGTCCACGCCCTGCACGTACCGGGAGGGGCTGGTGTACATCTTGTCCACCGGGGTGGTGGTGGGAGCGGAGGCACCGGATTCACCCTTGTCCGGGCTGGTGCCTGTGGACTGGGCGTTGGCCGCCTGGATGTCTTCGCTGCCGGTGGTCTTCGGGTCAGACACGGATGCTTACTCCTTTGATGCTCTAGCTTGGCTACTCCTGCCACCCTACGCGGGTGGGCTTGCAACAGGTGCGAAATATTCGGCCGGCCGCGCGCGGATAGCGGGTTGGCTATCGTGGGTTTCATGTCCTCCGCACAGTCTGAGAAGAAACTCCGTTCGTTCCGCAATGATCCGTCCGACTTCCTGGCCGAGGCGCTCGGCGGGTTTGTCGCTTCCCATCCGGATGCCGAATGGCACACGAATGGTTTTATCGGCCGGGCCACCCCTATCACCACTGACGATGGGGGCCCGGCCGTCGCCATTGTGTCGGGCGGTGGTTCCGGACACGAGCCGATGCATGCGGGGTTCCTGGGGGCGGGGATGCTCTCTGCGGTGTGCCCGGGGCTGCTGTTTACGTCGCCGAATGCGGTGCAGATTACTGAGGCCACTCGGTGGGCCGATCAGGGCGAGGGCGTGCTGCACATTGTGAAGAACTACACCGGGGACGTCATGAACTTCACCGTCGCGCGGCAATCCCTGGATGAGGTGGATACTCGGGTGGTTCTCGTCGCGGACGATGTGGCAACCGGTTCCGAATCGGATGGGGACGATGACGAAACTGACCACGGTGGGGTGGACGACAGCGGGGCGGACAACGGCGAATCGGACAACGGCGGGGAGGACGACGGCTCTGACGGGCCGGGCCGACGGGGGACGGGCGCCACAATCCTCGTGGAGAAGATCGCCGGGGCTGCGGCACAGCGCGGGGACGGCCTGGACGAAGTCGCTGAACTGGCCCAATGGGTTGCCGATAATTCCCGCAGCATGGCCGCCGCGCTGGCCCCCGGTCACCTGCCCACGTCCGGGCGGGACACCTTCGATCTGACGGAGGGGAACATGGAGGTGGGCGTTGGCATCCATGGGGAGCGCGGCGTGGCTCGCGAGGATGCGGAAACCGCCGACGTGGTGGTGGACAAGTTGCTCAGTGCGGTGGTGGAGGCGCTGGATCTGAGCGATGGGGACGAGGTGATCTGCCTGGTGAACAATCTCGGCGGCAGCACGCCCCTGGAGATGAGCTTGGTCTACGGCTCCGCCTTGCAATGGCTGGCTCAGCGGGGCATCAAGGTGCGGCGCAGTCTCGTGGGGACGTTCGTGACCAGCGTGAATATGGCTGGTGTGTCCATCACGCTCACCCGGTGCAGCGAGGAGGTTCTCAATCTTCTGGACGCCAATACCAGCGCGCCCGGCTGGCCACGCGTCCTGGGGGAAGAAACCGACTATGCCCCGGCGAAAACGGATTTCGACGACGCGATGCCCACCGGCGGGGAGGAAAACGCGTGGCTGAGCGGATTCGTCGAGCGGGTGCAAGGGGCCACGGAGGATTTGACGGAGCTGGATCGGTTGGCCGGCGATGGGGACTTCGGTACCAACATGGAGGCCGCCTTCAGTGGGATTGAGCTGCCGGTGACCGGTAGCGACGGTGAGGTGCTGGACGCCATCGGCAAGCGCTTGTTCATCCGGGCTGGCGGAACCTCCGGCGCCGTGCTGGGGACTTTGTTCCGCGAACTCGGTGCCGCGATGGGTGGCGGCGAGGACAAGAAGGAGCAGGAAGCGGCCGGGGCGAATGCGAGCGGCGCGGGCGATGACGGTGCAGAAGGAACCCGCGCCGAGCAACTTGCGGCTGGCCTTGGGGCCGCCCGCGATGCCATTGGCGAATTGGGCGGCGCCAAGCAGGGAGACAACACCCTGATGGATGCCCTTATCCCCGCCGTTGAAGCCGTACAGAAGGCGGCCGAGAGCAGTGCAGACGATTTCGACGCGGTCCTGGAGCAGGGTTACTCCGCTGCGGAGGAGGGCGCGTTGTCCACCCGCGAGATGGTGGCCAAAAAAGGTCGTGCCTCTTACCTTGGCGACGCTTCCAAGGGGGTCGTGGATCCCGGGGCCATCTTCATCTCCTGGTTGTTTGGCGGTTCCGGCAAGGTAAGCGACTTCGACGCCTAGCTGCGGTCCGCCCCAAACCCGCCCCTCCCAAGCGCCCCACGCCGCTCATCCCCGGGCCCCGCGGGCACCGCGGGCAGCCGTGCGCGGGGCACCGCAGCCAGAACGGCCCCGGCCGCGCCGCGCCGCGGGGACGCTGCGGGCCGAGCGCAAATCAAGGGCAGCCCGCAGGTGGGATATTCTCGACAGGTCCCCCCAAAAGCCCGCCGAACCGAGGAGTACCTCCACCCCATGAGCGATCACAGCATCACCAGCGAAGCCGAGCGCCGCCGTACCTTCGCCGTGATCGCGCACCCGGACGCCGGCAAGTCCACGCTCACCGAAGCCCTGGCCCTGCACGCCCACGTCATTCAGGAGGCCGGCGCGGTTCACGGCAAGGCGGGCCGGAAGGCCACGGTCTCGGACTGGATGGAGATGGAGAAGGACCGCGGCATCTCCGTGGCTTCCTCCGCGCTGCAATTCGAGTACTCCCCCAAGGGCCACACCGGGGAGCCGTACATGATCAACCTGGTAGACACCCCAGGTCACGCGGACTTCTCCGAGGACACCTACCGAGTCCTCTCCGCCGTGGATGCCGCTGTGATGCTCATTGACGGTGCCAAGGGCCTCGAGCCGCAGACGCTGAAGCTGTTCCGCGTGTGCAAAGCTCGCGGCCTGCCCATCATCACCGTGGTGAACAAGTGGGACCGCCCGGGCCGCACCCCCCTGGAACTGGTGGACGAGATCGTCACCGAGATCCAGTTGCAGCCCACTCCCCTGTTCTGGCCCGTCGGCGAGGCCGGCGATTTCCGGGGGCTGGCCCGCATCAACGCCGACGGGGAAGCAGAGGAGTACATCCACTTCATCCGCACCTCCGGCGGTTCCACCATCGCCCCCGAGGAGCACTACACCCCCCAGGAGGCCGCCGCCCGCGAGGAGGAAGCCTGGGAAGCGGCCGTGGAGGAGGCAGAGCTGCTCGCGGCCGATGGCGCGATCCACGACCAGGAGTTGTTCCTGGACTGCACTACCTCCCCGCTCATCTTCGCCTCGGCCATGTTGAACTTCGGGGTGCACCAGATCCTGGACACGCTTTGCCACCTGGCCCCCGCCCCTGCCGGCCGGGCCAGCGACCCGCAGGTGCTCAACCAATCCGGGTCCAGCGCGGCGGTCGATTCCTTCCGGGCCACCGATGCTGCGTTCGCCGGGGTGGTCTTCAAGGTGCAGGCGGGTATGGACGCCCATCACCGGGACCGGCTTGCATTCATGCGGGTGGTTTCAGGGGAATTCGACCGGGGCATGCAAGTGACCCACGCGCAGTCCGGCCGGAGCTTCTCCTCCAAATATGCCCTCACGGTGTTCGGCCGGACTCGGTCCACGGTGGAGGCCGCTTTTCCCGGTGACATTGTGGGCCTCGTCAACGCCGGGGCCCTGGCTCCGGGCGACACGATCTACACGGGCAAGAAGGTGCAGTTCCCGCCGATGCCGCAGTTCGCCCCGGAACACTTCCGCACGTTGCGGGCGAAGTCGCTGGGTAAGTACAAGCAGTTCCGCAAGGCCTTGGAGCAGTTGGATTCGGAGGGCGTGGTGCAGATTCTGCGCAACGACCTGCGCGGCGATGCCGCACCGGTGATGGCTGCCGTGGGCCCCATGCAGTTCGAGGTGATGCAGGCCCGCATGCAGGTCGAGTACAACGTGGAAACGGTGACGGAGCAGATCCCGTACTCTGTCGCTCGGCGCACCGATAAGGAATCCGCAGCGGAGTTGGGCCGACAGCGCGGGGTGGAGATCTTTACCCGCACGGATGGGGAGCTCATTGCGCTGTTCGGTGACAAGTGGAAGCTGGCTTTTGTGGAGAAGGAGCACCCCAATCTCACGCTGGAGCCCCTGGTCGCGGATTAGAAACCACACAGGCGAAAACGTGCACCCCTTGCAAGAATGGCTGGGCCATGAAAACCTGGCGTCCATAAGAGGAGATCCAATCACCGCCGACCACCTGACATAACAAATAAGACAACCAGGCGGTAGGGCAAATACGACAGAAGAGAGACCGAGTCCCTCATCTGCCTTTCCTCCGCCCACACACACCCAGCACGTTTCCCCCTCCCCTCCCTCGGAGAGACCCGCACGTACCCCGCACACCCCCGGATTTGAGCGTGCGAGTGGGACCTCCGACGGCGACGAAAGGACATCCCCCTCTCATGGCATCGTTGCTCTATCGCCTCGGCCGGAGCGCCTACCTACACAAGTGGCGTTTTATAGCCGTCTGGCTCCTGCTCATCCTCGGCGTGGGCGGCGCAGCTGCGGCCTTCTACGAGCAGCCTGCGGATACCTTCACCATCCCCGGCATCGAATCCGTGGAAACGCAGGACAAGATCAAGGAGAAGTTCCCCAACCAGTCCGCAAACCAGGCGGACTCTCCCTCCGGCAAGCTGGTCCTGCGAGCCCCGGACGGCAAGAAGCTCACCGACCCGGACGTCGACGCGCAGGTCAAGGCGTTGGTCGGCAAGCTCAGGGACCTGAGCTACCTCAAGGAGAAGGACTCTATCGCGCCGCCGCCGATGGCCGCCGAGGGCCTGAAGCAGAAGCTCGCCCCCGTCAAGCAGGCCCAGGGCATCCCCGAGCAGCAGATCAAAGCGGACCTGGCTGCGCTAAGCCCCCTCAGCCAGGACCAAACCACCGGCACGGTTCAGATCACCTTCGATGCGCCCTCCAACACGCAGATCAGCGACGCAGATCGCAACGACTTCTCCTCCGTCGTGGAGCAAAACAAGGGTGACCTCCAGGTGGCCTGGTCCGGCCCGGCTTTCCAGTCGACTCAGCCGCCGAACGGCTCTTCCGAGCTCATTGGTATCGCCGTCGCCGCCATCGTGCTGATCATCACGTTTGGCTCTTTCGTCGCCGCGGGCCTGCCGCTGCTCACCGCCGTTGTGGGCGTGGGTATCGGCATCGCCGGGGTTTTCGCAGCCACCTCCCTGTCGGACGCCATCGGGTCCATGACCCCCACCCTGGCATCTATGATCGGGTTGGCCGTGGGAATCGACTACGCCCTGTTCATCCTCTCCCGCTTCCGCAGCGAGCTCATCGCCCATGTGAGCGGGGAGGATCTCACGCCCAAGGAGCTAGCCCCCAAGCTCAAGGCCATCCCGCTGCGCGAGCGGGCCCATCTCGCCGGTCTCGCGGTGGGTAAGGCCGGTTCCGCAGTGGTCTTCGCAGGCACGACGGTGCTCATCGCTCTTGCCGCCCTGTCCATCGTGAACATTCCCTTCCTCACGGCCATGGCACTGGCCGCGGCGGCCACGGTCTTCATCGCCGTGCTGGTCGCAATCACGCTGCTGCCGGCGATCGTCGGCCTGATCGGCACGAAGGTGTTCAGCGGACGGGCACCCGTGGTCAAGGCACCGGATCCGGAGAACGAGACCCCGACCATGGGCCTGAAGTGGGTTCGCCTCGTGCGCAAGCACCCGCGCAAGTTTGTGATCGCCACCGTTTTGCTCATGGGGCTGCTGGCCATCCCCGCCGCGAGCCTGCGTCTGGCCATGCCCAACGATGGCTCCAAGGAGAAGGGCACGCCCAACCGCACGGCCTACGAGATGGTCGATGAATCCTTCGGGCCCGGACGCAACGCCCCGATGGTCGCCCTGGTGGAGTACGACAACCTCGGCCAAGACCAGCGGGCCCATGCCGTGCAGGCGGCAGTGCAGACCCTCCAAGGTGTCGATGGTGTGCAAAACGCCCAGGTCACTGCCACGAACGGTGATCAGACCAAGCCCGGCGATGTGGGTACGGCCGCCCAGATATTGGTGACGCCAAAATACGGCGCGACGGATGAAAAGGCCTCCGAGACGCTGCAGTCTCTGCGGGATAAGTCCGCCGACTTCCACAACCGCACCGGCGCAAGCTACGCCATCACCGGGGTGTCCCCGACCTACGAGGACATCTCCGATCGGCTCTCCGGCGTGCTGCTGCCGTACATCGGCATCGTCATCGTGCTCGCCTTCCTGCTGCTCATGCTCGTCTTCCGATCCATCTGGGTGCCGCTGCTCGCGGCCCTCGGGTTCGCACTGTCCGTTGCGGCAACGTTCGGTGTGACGGTGGCGCTATGGCAGCAGGGCTTCGCGGGGATCATCTCGGACCCCCAGCCCATCATTTCCTTCCTGCCCATCATGCTCATCGGATTGGTCTTCGGGCTGGCCATGGACTACCAGGTGTTCCTCGTGACCCGCATGCGGGAGGGCTGGGCCCACGGCAAGCCCGCCGGCAATGCCGTTGCCAATGGTTTCAAGCACGGTGCCCGCGTGGTCACCGCCGCCGCGCTCATCATGATCAGCGTGTTCGCCGCCTTCATGCTCAACGGCGAGCAGTTCATCATGGTGATGGGCTTTGCCCTGGCTACGGCAGTCTTCTTCGACGCTTTCATCATCCGCATGACCTTCATCCCGGCGGTGATGTTCCTGCTCGGCGAGCGGGCCTGGAAGATCCCAGGCTGGTTGAACAAGATCCTCCCGACGGTGGATGTGGAGGGCGAGAGCCTGCAGCACAAGCAGGCCGACGGCAGCGAGAGCGCCGAGCCCACAGGGGGCCCGAAGCACGCCCTCTAGAACCACCCCTTTAGGCTGACAATCGAACATCGTCGTCGATCTTGGTGAGCACCGTGAATCCTCTTTCTGATCTGCTGGAAGCCACCGTGACCGTCGGCGGTTTTCCCATTCTCTGGCGGGAAATCGTGGGCAACGGTTTCGGACTCGCCTCCGCCATTGGGGGGATGCGACGGTCCACGTGGGCGTGGCCAGTCGGAATCGTGGGCAACATTGTGCTCTTCACGGTATTTCTCGGCGGGGTCTTTCACACCCCGCAGAATCTGAACCTCTACGGCCAGGCGGGGCGGCAGATCGTCTTCTGTGCGGTCAGCCTCTACGGGTGGTGGCGGTGGGGCCGGGCACGCAGCGCCGGGGTCCGCGAGCCCAACCGCACCGATCCCAACCGGTCCATTGTGTCCGAACCGCACGAATCCACCGAGGCCGTCCGGCCCCACTGGGCCAGTAGCCGGGAGCGGTTGCTACTCGCCGTGGCGGCGGTGCTCGGAACCTGTATTACCGCGCAGGTCTTCACCGCGCTGGGATCCTGGGGACCGTGGGCGGATGCGTGGATCTTCACGGGCTCCGTGTTGGCCACCTATGGCATGGCTCGGGGGTGGACTGAGTTCTGGTTGATATGGATAGCGGTAGATTTCGTTGGAGTGCCCCTATTAATCACTGCGGGCTACTACCCCAGCGCGGCGTTGTACCTGGTCTACGCCGGTTTTGTCCTCTGGGGTTTCGCCGTCTGGCTGCGGGTCCAACACCGGAATTCACCTGCTGGGCAGCGTTGAGACACGCCCAAGACACCCAGGCGTGGGTTCACCTTTTGCGCTGAAGTGTTGTTAACTGTGCTCCAGATTTATCAGAACAGGTCAATCCGAAACGTTTTGCACTCGTCACGCAAGCTATATCGGCCGATTAAGAAAGGAGTACACAATGCCAGACGACCACACCGGCGTATTGTCGACGGGCCTGCCCCGTCGTCCACAGGGGGTACGTGAACAGAAGAAAGCCGAGACGCGCAAAAGCCTCGCCACTGCCGCCGCACAGTTGATGCTTTGCGAAGGTTCAGAGGGCACCACAATCGCTTCCATCGCCCGGCGAGCAGACGTCTCATCACGGACGTTCCACAACTACTTCCCCCACCGTGAGGCCGCCTTTCGGTACTACATCGAGACCTTCATTGACGACGTCAAAGTCATGGTGGAAGCATCCGAGCCGGGCCAGCCGGTGTTGGAAATGCTACTGGGAATTGCGAAGAAACTCACCGTGGATTCGCCCGAAGGCGTCGAAACCATTTACATGGCGGCCACCCTTGGTGAGCATCTGACGATGCACATGAGCAAAACCGAATTCGCCGATCTGCTCACTGTGTTCGAGCGCCTGACAAATGCAGTTTATGAATATTGCGAAGGCCGCCTCAGTAAATTCCAGATCCATCTGCTGATCAACACTGGCGCCTCCGCAATCAGCGCCCTGACAGAGATTGAGAGCATGACGGACTACTCCAATGGGCGCAGCTTCGAGGCACTGCTGGAGGAATCATTCGATCTGTTGGCCAACGGCTTCGAACCCCGCGCAACCAGAACCAAGGGGTAATCCCATCCCCCAGCACTTCCCCTTCCCCCGGGCGTCAGGACATCAACAGCGCGCGCAGCTCGGCGATGTCCACCCCCTCCGCTGTGCTGGGGTCAAAGGCCGCAGCGTGGTCCTTGTCCACCAGCACCGCCCGCACTCCCTCGGTGAAGTTGCGCTGTCGGCGTAGATAACGGGCCAGCACCGCCTCGTAGTCCAGCGCCGTGGGCAAGTCCACCAGCGCGCTGGCGTGGAAGAGCTCCACGGTCGCAGCCAGGCTCACCGGATTCCCCTTGGCCACAGCCGCCCGCACCTGCTCCACGAACTCCGCTGTCCTGTTGTCACCCGCATGCCGCTCACCTGCACCGGCACCCGCACCCGCATGCCCCTCCCCCGCGGGCTCGTAATCGCGAAGCCGCCGGCTCATCTCTAGCCAGTCCCCATAGGCGAAGACCTCCTCAATAAAGGCCGCGTTATCCCGCAGCGCCGAGCGGGGTTGATCGAGCTCGTCGGCCCCCAGGGCCCACTGGGAATCGGGGGCCAAGACCTCCGAGACCTCCCGGGTCTCCAGCGCATTGGCAACCGCGTCCACATCCGCGACGAGGTTGGTCGCCAGGCCGGTGTAGAGCAGGTCGGCCGGGCTAAGCCTCCAGCCCGTCAGGCCGATGAAGGTCCCGACCGCGATGGATTTCCGAGGCACGGCCTCACCGCCGTTGACGTCAGCGCCACCAACATCGTGGCCGCCAACATCGGCACCGTCAGCCCCAGCACCATCGGCCTCCCGAGACGAACCCCCCTCCCCCTCCCGCAACCTCAAGTGCGTCAACCGATAGGACATCCCCACATCGGGAATGAACCCGATGGCGGCCTCCGGCATCGCCCCCAGGGACCTGGGCGTAATGACCCGGTGGGAACCGTGGGCGGAGATGCCGAAGCCGCCGCCCATCGTCACCCCCTCAAGCAGGGCGATAAGCGGCTTGGGGTACTCCCCCAGCCGCCGGTTCAGCGCGTACTCCACCCGGAAGAACTCGTCGCCAACTTCGTGCTTGCCCTGGGCGTCCTCCTCGGCAACCCAGCGCACGTCCCCGCCAGCGCAGAAGGCCCGCGGGCTCGTGGAGCGCAACACCACATGGTGCACCTGCGGGTTCGCCTCGAACTCGTCGAGGGCCTCGGAGATAACGGCGAGCATGTCCGCGTTGAGGGAGTTCAGCGCCTTCGGTCGGTCCAGCTCGATGAGTCCGGCATGACCGGCGATTCTCCAGCGGGCATCCCGGGTCTCATGGTCAACGGGTGCGGGTATGGGGTGGTCCTGGCTCATGGCCCCCATGGTGGCACGATCTCCCCAGCGGCCGCGCGCGAATGGGCATAGCCGGAGGGGAAAACTGCACCAGCAAGGATGCAGCGGGCCGCCGTAACTTAGCTGCTCTTCTTGCCCTTCTTGCCGTGCTTGGCCTTCTTGTGCTTCTTTCCACCGGCCCGATCCTCGGCGCCGGGGTCAAAGCTGTGGCCCGCGCCGGGGTTATTGGCGTCCCCATCCTTAATCACCCCATCCAGCAGCGCGGCGGCAGCATCGGGCACATACCGGAATTGGGTGCGCGGCGGGCGTTGATAGCTGGCTGCGGAATCGGGGCGGTCCGGCACCTTGGGGACGTTCTTCTCCACCGACTCCCACGGAATCGTGTTGAGGATGTGGGAAATCACGTTGATGCGCGAGCGCTTCTTGTCCTCGGACTCCACGGTGTACCAGGGGGCCGATGGGATGTCCGTGTGGATAAACATCTCGTCCTTGGCCCGGGAGTAGTCCTCCCACCGCGTGATGGACTGCAGGTCCATCGGGGAGAGCTTCCACTGCCGCAACGGATCCTTCTGCCGGGACTTGAACCGCCGGATCTGCTCGTCGTCGGAGACGGAGAACCAGTATTTCCGCAGCATGATGCCGTCTTCGACCAGCAGCCGTTCGAAGATCGGGGCTTGGTGCAGGAAGCGGCGGTACTCCTGGGTGGTGCAGAAGCCCATGACGCGCTCCACCCCGGCGCGGTTGTACCAGGAGCGGTCGAAGATGACGATTTCTCCGGCTGTGGGCAGCTTCTCCACGTAGCGCTGGAAGTACCACTGCCCGGATTCCCGGGAGGTGGGGGCAGGCAGCGCTTCCACGCGGCAGGTGCGGGGGTTGAGGTATTGGGTGATGCGCTTGATGGCCGAGCCTTTGCCCGCGGCGTCCCGCCCCTCCATGATTATGACGACCCGCGCCCCGGTCTTCACCACCCACTGCTGCATCTCCACCAGTTCGGCCTGGAGGCGTTTGAGCTCGGACTCGTAGGCATCCTTGGGCAGCTTGACCAACCCGCTCTTGGTGGTCTTCAACTTCTTTTTCGCGTGCTTCTTGTTGGTGCCGGACATGTGCAGGCGGGGCCTCTTCCGTGTAGTTCTTGGCGCCGCTGCTTGTGCTTTGGATCAGGGGGCAAGCGGGGCACCCGGTTCGTCATCTCACTGTAGTAGTTAGTTGAGATCTCCCACAATTGAGGACGCCACCCTCACCGCGCGCGCCGAACACCGAGCGCAGGGCACTCAGCACTCCGGCACGTTCACCGCCACGTTGATGGCCAAACCTCCACTGGCGGTCTCCTTGTACCTGTCGCTCATGTCCGCCCCGGTCTGCCGCATCGTCTCGATGACCTCATCTAGGGTGACGTGGTGCTCCCCATCGCCGCGCAGCGCCATCTTCGCGCAGTTGATGGCCTTCGCCGCCGAGATGGCGTTGCGCTCGATGCAGGGGATCTGCACCAGCCCGGCGATGGGATCGCAGGTTAACCCGAGGGAGTGTTCCATCGTGATCTCCGCGGCGTTGGCCACCTGCCGCGGGGATCCGCCGAGCACCTCTGCCAGGCCGGCGGCAGCCATGGATGCCGCGGAGCCAACCTCGCCCTGGCAGCCGACTTCCGCCCCGGAGATGCTGGCGCGCTCCTTGTACAAAGAACCCACCGCTCCCGCCGCTAACAGGAAAGTGCGGTCGCAGCGTTGCCGGTCCTGCTGGCCCAACGGGGTGTACTCGCGGGCGTAATGCATCACGGCCGGGATAATGCCCGCAGCCCCATTTGTCGGAGCCGTGACTACCCGCCCACCTGCGGCGTTCTCCTCGTTCACGGCGAGCGCCACAAGGTTCACCCAGTCCACGGAGTGCTCCGGCTTGAGCTCCGGATCCTCCTCCAACAACTGCTCGTACCACCGCTTCGCCCGGCGGCGCACGTGAAGGGCACCGGGGAGCGTGCCATCAAAACTGAACCCGCGTTTTGCGCAATCCTGCATCGCGCTGGAGATGGCGTCCAGATTGACATCGATCTCCACATCCGTGCGTAGACTGCGTTCGCAAAACCGCTGGATATCGGAGATACCGCAGTCGTTATGCTCTGCCAGGGCGATGAGCTTATCCCCCGAATCGAACAGAAAGTCACCACTGAGCTCGTCCAAGGACGGGATGTCATCTGCGGTGCGGATGAAACCGCCGCCGATGGAGTAGTAGGTCTCCTTCACGTCCCCCGCAGGAACGCCGGCCTCGGCGGCTCCGTCGTCGATAGCGGAGCCCGTGAACGCGGCGGCATCGGGCTCGGCGACCCCCGCCCCAGGGCCGGTGAGAGTATCCGCCTCAGCCGCAACAAACGTCACCGCGTTGGTGTGGATGGAACGGCGAACACCCGGGCG
Source organism: Corynebacterium heidelbergense (assembly GCF_028609845.1). NCBI lineage: Bacteria > Bacillati > Actinomycetota > Actinomycetes > Mycobacteriales > Corynebacteriaceae > Corynebacterium > Corynebacterium heidelbergense. Next base: position 1,750,958 of record NZ_CP063191.1, read on the forward strand.
CAGGATAATGTCCTCGAAACCGCACGTGATTGGCATGGACTCATCCCCGGCTAGATGCAGAGTGCGGGTTTCCCGGATCTCCGCGAGCCGCTTGTCCATGTAATCCGGGTCCACGGTCGCGGGATCGCACCCATCCAGACCCAGCAGACAGGCACCGAAGGTGCCGTGGCCCGCGCCGGTGGCGGCAAGTGACCCATAGAGGACGATGCAGGCCGCGCGGTGGGGGGCGCCGGACTCGGCTTCCTGTGTCCCAGCGCCGCTGTGAGTGAAGTGGGTATGGGCCTTGCGGGCAAAATCGAGCCCCGCGAGCATGGGGCCGACGGTATGGGAGGAGGAGGGTCCCACCCCGATCCGGAAGAGGTCAAAGACGCTGACTGTCATTCGGCCCCGTTCTCCACCTGGAACTCGCCCATCCGGTCCCACTCGCTGCGGCCCTCGATCGTGGTGTTGATGATCTCCGGGGTTTCCCGCAACACGGTGGGGAAGAGTTCCGAGGCTTTGCGGAAGTGGTCGGAGTTGACGTGGGCCTCTGCGGCATCGTCCTGGAAGGCCTCGCAGAGGAAGTATTCGGTGGGATCGTCGGTAGAGCGGTACCACTCGAACCAGAGGCAGCCCGCTTCCGAGCGGCTTGCCTGGGTGAACTCCTCCACGACGTCCCGGAAATTTTCCGTGTACTCGGCCAGGGGCTTGAATTTCACGTTAATGAGGATCATGCCGTCCACTTTAGGCGGCTCAACCCCGGCTCCCCCCCCCCGGCCACGGCCCGTTGGGGGGGTGGGTTACCCCAGGGCGATGGTGTGAATCAGGCTGCGCTGGGAATCGCTGAAGTTGTTGTCCGTGCTAACCAGGACGGTTCGCCGCCCATCCTGCAGCGTGGGCCCCCAGGCGAGACCCTCGATGTTGTCCGGGTTCTCCCCGTTGGGGGAGAAGTCCAGCAAGGTCTCCTTGCTCACCGGCTTCTCCTGGCCGCTCAGCGTGGCGGTACCCAGCACATCGGTGGCCCCGGAGGTGGAGATCCGATACAACTTGCCGCGGGTGCCCTGACCCTTGACGTAGTTGCGTTCCAGAACGAGGAAACTGCTCTCGCTCTCGGCGAGGATCTCGGTGGCGCCGCGCTGGTCGGCCCCCGGATCGTCGGGATCCAGTTGGTAGGCGTACTCCGCCGTGGGCCGACCGGTTTCGAGGTCGTAGAAGGTCAGCCGGTTGCGCTTGTCCTGCTTGAGGGGATCCTCGGTGAGCACGGCCGCACGAGCGGCGTCACCTGCGCCCGTGATGGTGAGCCCCTCGTAGGCCTTGTTGTTCTGGATTCCCATCGCAGCCCCGGTTCCGGGTGCCTTATCGCTGGCGGGCGGCCGGTGGTAGTCGGGAATCTCGAACTGGCGCTGGGCCCGCCCGGAGCCATCGGCGACCGTAATCGCCGGGGCAATGCCGTGGTCTGCATCCCCTTCGGAGGTCCACACGATGGAACCCTCCGGGGTCACGCGGATGCTCTCCGGGTCCACGCTGCCCTTGGCGTAGGGCTTGCCCTCCTGGTCAGTGAGCAGCAGGGGCTTACCGATCCGCGCGGAGGCCGTGTGGCCAGCCTTGTCGCGCGGCAGCTCCATGGGGTACGCCCGCACCGGCCCTTTCTCCGCACGGTCGTCGCTCAAACCCAAGTACACGTCGTCCGTCACTCGGTCCAGGCCGGAGATGCCACCGAAGGGAACATCACCCCCGGGGGCGGCAGAGCCCTTGTCCCGCTCCGCTGTGGCCAGATCGTAGGTATCGATGAGCTGGGCACGGGCTGCCCCCGGCACAGGGGGCTGGGGACCCAGGGTGCCCGGTGCGGGAATCACCGGCCCGATCCCGGGCAGGCCAGAGGACAGCAGGGAGAAGGTGTCCACGCTGCTCGCGGGCGCGGCCCAGGCGGCCGGGACCGCAGCGAGGGCTCCCCCGGCCGTGAGGCCGACAGCGAGGGCGGCGGAGATGCCCGCCGATCGTGCGAGGCGGGGCAAGGATCGGCGCCCAACGTGGGCGCGGCGAGGTGCAGACACGGCACACGGTTGCTCAGGGTGAGTCATGTGGTTTAGCGTCCAACCCGCACATGAAGCCCAGGTGAACGCCGCGAAGCCAGACCGTGAAAAGTGGCGATTAGCCTTCCAACTGCTCCCCCAGCTCCATCCACTCCAGGGTCAGCTCTTCCCGTTCCTCCTGGGCGGCACTCAGTTGGGCATCCAACTCGGTCAGCTTCACCGTATCCATCGCGGCCGCCGCATCCGTCATGGCCTGCTGAAGCTGCTTTTCCGTCGCCTCCAACTTGTCCATCTTGCGTTCCAGCGAACGCATGGCCCGGGTGATCTGCTGCGTTTCCTTGGCCCCCAGTTCCGGGCCCGCTTCAGCGGGGCCGCCCACTCCCTCGAGAACGTGGACATTGCGCCCGGCCGCCGCCTCCAGCTCGGCCCGGCGCGCGAGGTACTGCTCGATCCCGCCGGGCAGGTTGGTGAGCTGACCGTCGCCGAACAGGGCCCACGTGGAATCGCAGATTCGCTCCACCAGATAGCGGTCGTGGGAGATCACCACCATCGTCCCAGCCCAGCCGTCCAGCAGGTCCTCCAACTCCTGCAAGGTGTCAATATCCAGGTCGTTGGTCGGCTCGTCCAACAGCAGTACGTTCGGCTCAGCCATGAGCACCCGTGTCAACTGCAGCCGCCTGCGCTCCCCTCCGGAGAGGTCACCCACAGGCGTGCGCTGCCGTTTAGCCGAAAAGCCCAGCCGCTCGGCCAGTTGCGCGGCGGACAGTTCCCGCTTCCCCAGCGTGACGTAGCTGGCCACATCCTCCACGGCTTCCAGCAGCCGCCACTGGGGGTTGAGGTCATCCAGTTCCTGGCGCAGCCATCCCAGACGCACGGTGCGGCCCTCGATCCGCCGACCCCGGGTGAGGGAGTGTTCGCCCGCGAGGGTGCGCAGAAGGGTCGTCTTGCCGGAGCCATTAACGCCCACGAGGCCCACCCGCTCCCCTGGTCCGAGCCGCCACGTGAGGTCCTCTACGAGCACCCGGCCATCGGGCGCGGTGATGGTGGCGTCCTCCAATTCGATGACTTTCTTGCCCTGCCGCCGCGCGGAGAACGCCATGAGCTCCACGGAATCACGCGGCTCCGGAACGCCGGAGATGAGGGCCTCCGCGGCCTCGATGCGGTAGCGCGGTTTGGAGGTGCGCGCGGGGGCGCCGCGGCGCAGCCAGGCCAGCTCCTTGCGGGCGAGGTTCTGGCGGCGCTGCTCCTCGGCGGTGGCCTGGCGGGTGCGCTCGGCGCGGGCGAAAGTCCAGTCGTTGTAGCCGCCCTCGTACACGTCTACGGCGCCGTCGTGGACCTCCCACGTCTTGGTGGCCACCGTGTCCAGGAACCAGCGATCGTGGGTCACGACGAGCAGCGCCGTGTTCCGGCTCATGATGTGCTCGGCCAGCCACTGGACGCCTTCCACGTCCAGGTGGTTGGTCGGCTCGTCCAAAATCAGCAGGTCCAGTTCCTGGACCAGGGCGGACGCCAGACCGGTGCGCCGGCGTTCACCTCCGGAGAGGTCACGAACCCGGGTGTCCAGACCCAGGTCGATGATTCCCAGCCCGTTGAGCACAGCCCGTACTTTCGCGTTGGAGGCCCATTCGTAGACGTCCAACCCGAGGGGTTCCACCACGGCCCCGCCGACGGTCAGCTCCGCGAGGGCGGGGTCCGTCAGGGCATCCCGGAGCACATCTTGGGTGACCATGGCCATCCGCAGATCGTTGTTGTGGGATACCCTGCCGCTGTCGGCGCTGTCGCTGCCGTACATCACCCGCAGCAGGGTGGACTTTCCCCCGCCATTGAGGCCAACTACTCCCACTCGTTCCCCGGTGGAGATGCCCAGGCTCACCCCATCCAGGAGGGTTTTCAGGCCGTAGGACTTGTGCACATTCTCTAGGTTGATGAGGTTGACCACGGTAAAGCGGTGATTCCTTTCGGCACGACAGCTAGCGCCGCACGATGCGGGCTCCCGGTGCGGGGGAGGTGGTGGTGGTTGTTGCGGAGGCCTTTCCGGCGACGGACACGGCAGTCGCCACGTCCACGGCGTGGGCCGCGGACTCGCACAGCATCGCGACCGTCGGACCAGACCCCGAGACTAGCGCGGCCAGTGCCCCGGCCTCCCGGGCAGCCGCCAGGGTCCCGCGCAGCGTAGGCATGAGGCTGATGGCCGGAGCCTGCAGGTCGTTGGCGAGCAGTGGGGCCAGGGCCCGGGGGTCGCCCGAAAGCAGCGCGCGGACCAGCTCGTCGGTGCCCCCGGCGCGAATGTTCGGGCGCTGCCCGCTCGCGGCCGCGGCGCGCTGTTGGTCGAGTTGCCGGAACACGGTGGGGGTGGACAGCCCCCGTTTGTCCGTGGCGATAGCCCAAAAGTAGGGCCCCTGGGACATGAGGCTGACCAGCTCTTCCCCCCGACCGGTCCCCAACGCTGTGCCACCAAGCAGGCAGAAGGGCACATCCGCGCCCAGTTCCACCGCCAGGCCCCGCAGCTCTGCCTCGTCCGGGGCCGTGGGGGCCACGAAGGTCCCACGGTGGTGCGGCCGGGCTGCCGGAAGCACAGGGGGAAAGCGGTTGAAATAAAACTCCACGGCGGCGAGCAGCGCCGCTGCGGCGTCGGCGGAGCCGCCCGCCATGCCGCCGGCCACGGGGACACCCTTGTCGATGTGGATACTCAGCAGCGGCACTTCGGTCTGCGCCACGCCGCTGCGACGCAGCCAGAGGTCCCGGATCAGGGAGACTGCGCGCCACGCGAGGTTGCTGGCGTCCTTAGGAACAAGGTGCGCATCGTGACCAGAGACGATGAGCTCGGCCACTCCCCCGGTGCCCGGGCGCTGCCCGCCCGACTCGATGGGCACGGGGGTGAGCGTGACGGTCTCGACGAGGGAAACGGCCTGAAAGATGGTGGTCAGTTCGTGATAGCCGTCGGGGCGAACGTCGCCCACCCCGAGGTGTAGGTTGATTTTTCCGTGCGCGGTGGCCGCGACGGTGAGGTCCCCGATCATCGGCGATCCCCCGCCAGCAGGTGAGCCGCAGCCAGGCGAACAAAATCCGCCGTGGCGAGTTTTTCGCCGCGTTCCTTGGGGTCAATGCCCGCGGCGTGAAGGGCTTGCTCGGCCTGCTGGGCGGAACTAAACCACCCGCTTAACGCGGCTCGGAGGGTCTTGCGGCGTTGGAGGAATGCGGCGTCCGCCAGGGAAAACACGGCGGTGCGCAGGGCTTCTTCGTCGTAACCGGCGGCCTCTAGCTGCGCCGTCAGAGCGCTCCAGGGCTGGGCGCCGGGGGCCCAGCGCGTGAGACGGACGAGGCCGGAGTCGATCTTTGGCGCTGGCCAGAAAACGTTCTTACCGATGGTGGCCGCCTTTTCCACCCGGCCGTAGTAGCCGGCCTTGACGCTGGGGACGCCGTAGACGCGCGAGCCAGGCTGGGCCGCGAGGCGCTCGGCGACTTCCAACTGGAGCATGACCAACACCTTGTCGATGCTGGGGAAAGTGAGTAGCAGATACAGGAGTACCGGGACGGAAACGTTGTAGGGCAGGTTCGCCACGAGCGCGGTCGGGGGCGCGCCCAGATCGGCCGCGGAGATGTGGAGCGCGTCGGCGGCAAGCACCTGAAGCTTGTCGGCACAGCCGGGCGCGTAGGTGGCCGCGGTGTGGGGCAGGTGGGCGGCCAATCGGGGATCGATCTCAATGGCGACGACGCCAGCAACGGCGCGCAGCAGCTCCAGCGTCAGCGAGCCGAGACCGGGGCCCACCTCCACGACGCGGTCGGAGCCGCTGACCCCGGAAAGGGCGACGATTTTGCGGACCGTGTTGGGGTCGTGAACAAAGTTTTGCCCCAGCCTCTTCGTGGGGTTGATGCCGAGCTGCCCGGCGAGCTCACGGATCTCGGCGGGGCCGAGGAGGCGCACGGGGGAGCTGGCGGAGGAAGTCACCGGTTCAATATACCCCCGCAAAGTGGGCCCGACCCCCGCCCCCGATGGCATACGAGCATCAGGGGTTATCTGGGCGCCACTGTGCGGGGCTGAGGTTGGCGGGCTTTACCGAATGCCAAGCTTGGCGGTACAAGCGGGCCATGCGCCCCAGCCCTGGGCTGCCTGGACCTTCTCGGCCACGGCGATCTGCTGCTCGCGGGTTGCCATATGGGCCTGGGGGGCGTAAGCGGTTCCGCCGTAAGCCGCCCAGGTGGAGTCCGTGAACTGCAGCCCACCGGAGAAGCCGTTACCGGTGTTGGTTGCCCAGTTGCCGCCCGATTCGCACTGCGCAATGGTGTCCCACACGGACCCGTTGCCCACTGCGGGGGCGGATGCGCCGGTGTTGCCAGCGGGGGCCTTGGTGCCGCGGCTGACCACGCGTTCCTGGGCGGGGCGGGTGGGTTCGGCACGAAGTTCGTTGCGGGCCACTTCCGCGCCATTTTCCTTGCGGACGGTGTACACCACGCGCTCGGATCCGGGCGTCCCCGGGTTCAGCACCTTCTCCTGGCCAATGGGGGCATTGGGATCCTCCTCCACCCGAACCGGAGGGGCCACTTCCCGATCTTCGGTGACCTCATTTTCTTGGACGCGGAGGACATCCACGTGCATCCCGGCGGTCAGGGGGGTCGTCGCCGGAGGGTTGACCACGTCCTTCGGGCCCAGCGGTACGCCGCGCATCTTGAAGATGTCGCCCACGGTGCGGGCGGGCAAACTCATCTGTCCCTCTTGGCCACCGTCGTTGACGGTGAAGAACTTGGGGGAGGTGACCTCCAGGCTCATGCCATTGAGGGGAATTTCGCTGGTGCGGGCAGCCGAGAGGGAAGCGGAGGGGTCCGTCTGACCGAGCTGGTTGAGCATGTCCCCCACGGTCAGGGCCGTGGTGTCGATGGTGCGTTCTTGCCCGTCGACGATGAGGGATACCTGGCGGGCACTGCGCACCGTGATCTGCTGGTTGTTGCCCACCTGGCTGTCCAGAGAAGGGCTGACCATGTCCTTGTCGCTGACCTGGACGCCCGCGCCGTCGAGAACCTTACGAACATCGCCGGTGACGGTGCTCGTCTCCGTGATCTCGCCGTTGACGTCCAGAAGAACGTGCTTCTGCGCGGCGGCGGCCACTCCGCCACCGACGACGAGGGTGGCGAGCATTCCGCCCGTCGCTAGCCGCAGCGGGGTGGAGTTGGAGTGGTTGATGCGATGCAGGTGAGACTTCTTTTTGGGAGTCACGCGCGTGGTTGCCTCTCAGATGCGTGGGTAAATCTTTTGTCACAGTACGGTAACGAAGCCCCCGGGGACAAAAGAATCTCGAAAGTTGTCGCTCCAATCACAGCTGGCCAGGCCACACAACGAACCTTGAGTCACACAGGCCACAGTGGTCAACACCGATCACGCGGGGGAGCGCAAGATGTGTCACGCCGTCGACCCCCAGTTAGCAAAACGGCGCGTCCAGTATCTCTCCCCTAGGCCGCCTAGTACGCGACCCGAATATCCGCCAGGAAACCTGCACCGACCTCAGAAGGCGAAACTTTGAAACCAGCAGGGGCCAAACGCATGATCATGTGCGACTCCATTGCTATCCACAAGTCGGTGAATTCCGGTTCAGCTCGTGAACAAAATCCCATAGTTACCGCGCGGCTGTCTCCCTTGCGCGGGTTGTAAACCACTGCCGACTGAATCACGGGGCTATTCGAGGCTTGCACCAGGCAGTCGTCCGCCCCAGCACATAAATAGGTGCGGACCCGCTCCAGCACGCCCGAATCGGCCTTCTCCGTTGACAAGCTGACCGGTAGTCCTACACCAGACGCAGGATCAAACAACGATCCAAAATGGGCGTGTACATTCTGGTAGAAGGATCGGAGGGCATGAATCGACCCAACCGCAGTTGGCACCTCCTCGGGCGGCAGTGGGGATCCGCCAATGTACATCCCATAAGCCTCACCCACATACGGAGTTCGTTCCAGTGTCTCTGACCCGAAGTCGTGGAGATACGAAACAAAGTAACTCCCTGGATCACCTGGATCACCATCTGCTAAGCGGACTACCCGCGCATCGACGAGCGAGTTGGGGAAATTATATTGCCAATCCTCAAGATGGCTTAACAGAGCAGACCAATTCTCTAGAGCTATTGCACGCCGCTCTTTCGGGTCGGTCGACGATACAAGATCTGTGAAATACGGACTCAAGACTTCGTTGCCATCGCCGACCCCGTTGGCTGTCGGCGATGCCGACGGGAAAACTATCCGTCTCCCTCCATCCATCAACCAATCATCGGAGATCATCTCCTCGAAAGATCTCCCCATGCGCCGAGTGATGGAAATTGTTTTGAAGGGGTCCGAGGATATAAAGGTTTGTTCTACACTCATAGTGCACTATCCCTGGAGTTAGTCGAGATGGGCGGGGCGAAGGTCTGCCATCATACTTACTTCAAGCAACGCCCAAAACGGCGCCCTATCGATTCTAACTTCCCGTCCGTACTGAATCGAGATCGCCTCGTCAACTTCCCCGGAAGTGATGTCAACCGCGATGACATAACCCAACGGCGAGCGGTGAATTTCGGCCAAGTTCTCCAGCTTTAGCGCCGGTTCGAGCCGAGATATCTCCGCCCTAACGGGCCCAGATATGTCCTGCAAGAAGGTTTGACTCAACGGCGCAGTTCCGTCAAGAAGTCCGAAGCTGCTCCCGAAGCAGCCGTGAACCTGACTGATGAACTCCACGTATTGAGCTGGGACGACACCGGCGAGCTGATCGATCTGGGTACCGTAGGGCGCGCCCCCTACGTAGATAACGATCGCCGGATCCAGGTACGGTGACCCCCCGCCCAAACTGTTCTTACTGAAATCGTGGGCGTAAAACATGCGGTAGTCGGCCTGCTCACCCGGCCGAACTTCGCCCACCCGCGCCACCTTGACATCCAGGAGCGTTAGCTGGAAGTTTGTCGCCCAAATCCTCACATTCCGCAAGGTAGGCACCCATCTAGCGTTCACCACCTTCCTACGGTTCGTAGCATCTTCTTCCCGCAGGACGTCTCGAAACCATTCCGGAAGGCCAGGCGCATCCGCATCGTCTTTAGTTAGAAAGTAAAGAGGGTCCTCCCGGTAACGATGCCAATCGGCTCGTATCAGCTCCTCAGCGGTTTTTGTCCCAGCAGCCTGTACCTCAACGCTCGTCATTTCGGTCCCCAAGTTGTATTCGAAAGAGTTAGGATCAGTCGCCATCGGTCACAGAGACTCCGTACAACCGCTCCGCATTGGCTGTCACCTGTGCGGCGAAGAACGCCGGGTCCTCCCCACGCTCCTGCGCTATAGCCCGGGCCGTGTACCCCACGAAGCCGGGTTCGTTTTTGGCCCCGCGAAATGGCATTGGCGTCATGAATGGAGCATCGGTCTCCACCAGCAACATATCCGACGGGGCATACGCCGCCGCGGCTCGGAGGTGATCATTCGGTTTGAAGGTGACGTTACCCGCAAACGACAGCACGTAACCGCGATCCAAACATTCCTTGGCCACATCCAACGGCGAGGAAAAACAGTGCAGAATCACGGCGGTCGGCTCCGGTGCGTCGTCGAGGATCCGCAGTAGATCCTCGTCGGCCTCCCGGTTGTGGATCATCAGGGGTTTGCCCACCGCGCAAGCCAGGTCGATGTGCCAACGCAGAGCTTCCTCCTGCACCTCCAGCGACGGGGTTTCCGGATCTCGTTCAAGCCAGTAGCGGTCCAGTCCCGTCTCCCCGATCGCCACACACCGTGTGTCCTGGGCGAGTGCAACCAGCCGCTCCCGTGCCTCCGAGTCCAACGTGTCCGCTTTCGTCGGGTGCATCGCGCACGCCGCCCACACTCGTTCGTTGATGTGGGCAATGCGCACGGCCAATTCGGTGTCGGTTAAACCTTCGCCGATCGTGCAGATCCCACGCACCCCGGCCCTAACCGCACGGTCAACGAGCTTGCCTACCGCTTCCTCCAGCCCCTCCTCCAGTGCATCCTTGGGCACCGTGTGTCCTAGGTGTGTGTGCGCGTCAAACAGCGGGATCAGGGGTTCTGGGAGCTCGGGCGTGGGGCGTTTCTTCTTGGCCATGGTTCCCAGGCTAGCCCCGAAAATGTTCACATTCCCGTTAGCCCGCATTGCCCCAAACGCAACCGCGCTGTAGCACCGCCGACACAATCGCCGCGCACAATAAACAAATGTTCCGATAACTTCCGCCGCTTCCCCTCTCCCACCCGTCGCCCCCTCGACGCTTCCCTGCCCCCCACTCACCCCACACCCCCTCACACTGGAGACCTCCATGACACGCCAACTCATCGTGTTCGACCTCGGCGGAGTGATCGTCCCGCGCGAGTGCACCCTGCGGGAACTCACCGCCACCTTCATGCGCCACGCTGCTCCGGAGACGGATCCCTTCAGCTTCGAGCAGGCCTACACCCGCTACCGGGAGAGTTACAGCCTGTCCATGGGCCCCCGGGACTACTTCACCGCCCTGGTCCGTTCCGCCGGGGTGGAGCCTGACCAGTCCCTCATCCAGAAACTCACGGCGGTGGATACCCGCCTGAGCTCCACGGCCGGCGATGCCGAACTTGGCCTCCTGCGGTATCTACAGGCAACGGACCAGCCCTATGCCATCTTCAGCAATTCGCCCACCCCCGTGATGAAGGCCGTTTTGGCAACGGCGTGGGGGCAGGCGGCCGCCATCGCCGCGTTCACCCCGGAACTGCGTTTCACCAAGCCGAACCAGGGAGCGTTCCGGGAGTTCGAGCGGCTCGCCGAGGCCGCCGGGTTCGGCGCCGGGGAGCTCGTGTACTTCGATGATCATGTGGTCAATGTGGACGCCGCCACCCAGCGCGGCTGGAACGCCCACCTGTGGGAATCGGTAGAGGCCGCCCACGAAGTCCTCACCCCCATCGTGGGCATCCGCGAGGTGCAGTAAGCGCCCTACCGAGCCGAATCCGACCTACTGGACCGGCGCGAAGGCGGGGCCAGTCTTTGCCAGCTCCGGGTCTAGCTTGGCGAACAACGGTTTTGGCTTGCTCAAGGGGGTCCCTGGCTCGAGCTCCCGACGGCGCCACACGGCCTGCTGCTGCGTGTAGTCGCCCGTGATGACCGGGTAGGTGCGGCCCGGCTCCGGAACACCGGCGCCCACCGGTTCCCGCGGACTGTCGTCCGTCACCTCCTCCACCCGCGGCTGGGCGGCCCACTCGCCCGTGCCCCCCAGGGTTTCGAATACCTTCTGGGCACTAAACGGCAGGTATGGCGTGAGCAGCGTATTCACATCGCTGACCACCTGCAGCGCGGTGTACAGCACGGTCCCCAGACGCTCCCGCTGGGATTCATCCTTTGCCAACTTCCACGGCTCCATCGCGGCGATGTACTGGTTCGCCCGACCCGCGAGGCGCATTGCCTCGCTTATCCCCGCCTTGAATTTGCAAGCCTGGAGAGCATTACCCACCGTTGTGTAGGCCTGCTGGGCTTCTTTCAGAAGCGCGCGGTCCGTGGCGTCCAACTCCCCAGGTTCTGGAATAGCACCGAAGTTCTTGTGGGCCATAGAGACCGTACGGTTGACCAGATTGCCCCACTCGTTGGCCAGCTCACCATTGATGCGCCGGACGAATTCATCCCAGGTGAAATCGGTGTCCGTGGTTTCCGGCCCCGCCATGGAGATGAAGTAGCGCAACGGATCTGGCCCGAATTCCTCCAGGAAATCCTTGACGTAGATCACCACGCCCTTGGAAGAGGAGAATTTGGACCCACTCATCGTGAGGAACTCAGAGGAGACGACCGCTGTGGGCAGGTTCAGATTCCCCTGCTGACCGCCCAGGTCCCCGGCCGTGCCCCCCATGGCGCCTTGCCCGACGTAGCCGAGCAACTCGGCCGGCCAAATCTGGGAATGGAACGTGATGTTGTCCTTGCCCATGAAGTAGTAGGACACCGCCTCCGGGTCATTCCACCATGTGCGCCATGCCTCCGGGTCCCCCGAACGCCAAGCCCATTCGATGGAGGCAGAAAGATAACCAACGACCGCATCAAACCAGACGTAGAGCTTTTTCGCGTTGTCATCCTGCCACCCCTCCATCGGCACGGGAATTCCCCAGTCGATATCGCGGGTCATGGCCCGCGGCCGGATATCCTTGAGCAGATTTAGGGAGAACTTCAATACATTAGGACGCCAATTATCGCGCGCTTCCAACCACTCCCGCAGAGCATTGGCCAGGGCCGGCAGATCCAGCATGAAGTGCTCGGTATCGACGAACTCCGGGGTCTCCCCGTTGATCTTCGAGCGGGGGGCGATGAGATCCGCCGGATCCAACTGATTGCCGCAGTTATCGCACTGATCCCCGCGGGCATCGGTGGCCCCGCAAATTGGGCACGTGCCCTCGATATAGCGATCCGGCAGGGTGCGGCCGGTGGATGGGCTGATGGCGCCGCGGGTGGTCTGCTTGATCATGTAGCCGTTGGCGTGAAGGCCCCGGAAGAGATCTTGCACCACCGCGTAGTGGTTACGAGTCGTAGTTCGGGTGAATAGGTCGTAGGACAGGCCCAGACCCGCCAGCTCTTCCACGATGACGCGGTTGTAGCGGTCCGCCAGCTCTCGAACGCTGGCGCCCTCCTTCTCCGCCTGAACAAGGAGGGGGGTTCCATGCTCGTCGGTACCGGAAATCATGAGCACGTCGTTGCCAATCATGCGCTGGTAGCGGGCGAAGACGTCCGAGGGGACGCCGAAACCCGCCACGTGACCGATATGGCGGGGGCCGTTGGCGTAGGGCCAGGCGACGGAGGCTAGAACGCGTTGTGGCATGCAAACCACAGTATTAGATGCCCGGGCGGGCTGCGAACGTGGGGTTTGGGGCCGCGCCCCCGGCCGGTCTCGTGCCAGCGGGATAGTCATAACAAAACTCCTGTGTGAACTGTCTCACACTGCAGTTTCTTAGTGACAGAATTGGTGTTGAGCAGCTCAGACGGGTGGTCTATCATTGCTTTTCATTAGCATTTTCCGAGGGAATAAAATTAGAATGCAATTCACGCGCTTTACAGACTTAGGATTGCGCGTCGCTATGCAATTAGCGGCCGAGCATATTGCGCGCTCCACCGATAGCTCGACCGGCCACGAAAAACCTTCTTATCGCGTGACGGCCGCGACGGTGTCCGATGCGATAAATGCCAGCCACACTCATGTGGCCAAAGTGGTTTCCCGCCTCGTTGAACTCGGAGTGGTCCGTTCTACCCGTGGGCGCACCGGGGGTATCAGCCTGCTGGATGAAGCCCTGGATTTCCCCTTGGGCAACCTCGTCCAGGCTCTCGAGGGTGATCAGAACGTCCTCAGCACCTTCCGGGATGATCCCCTCCCCATCGATGAAAACTGCCGCCTTGTCAGCGTGCTAGCGCGGGCGCAGGAGGACTTCTACGCCCAGCTCAACCGGTTGACGATCCGGGACATCTCCATCGACAACGTCGCCGAGCTCACCGGCACCGGAGCTCAGAAACCGGTGCGCGGGCGCATCGGAGCCTAAACCTCCGGCAGGGTATGGCCCCCTCCCCCTCCCCCACCCCGCCTGCCCCGCCTGCTCCTTAGCTCTCGCCGGAGCGCTTCGCGGCGGCGGGCCCGGGGCTCTGTTCGGCCGCGCCCGCGTTCTTGCCAGTCGGGCCGGGGTTCTTCCCCCGTGCGGCTGCTTCCCGGTGCAGCCGCCGTTGCCGGGCCGCGTGAAGCGCCTCAGATCGAGCTCGCCGCTCGTCTAGGTACATCGGGTCGTTGCCCAGAGCCCGGACGATCGCGAACATCAGCGCAATGATTATGAGCACGAAGGGGCTAGCGGCGATGATCGTTACCGTCTGCAGGCTCGCCAGCGAATCCTCCTTACCCGTGGTCAGAAGGACCAGGGCGATGGCGCCGGTAAGGACACCCCACAACACGGTGACCCGTCGGCTGGCCACGAGCCGGCCGCGCTGGGCCATGCTGCCCATCACCGTCGACGCGGAGTCTGCCGACGTGATGAAGAACGTCGCCAACAGCATCATCGCGATCACCGCCATGATGTTGCCCGCAGGCAGCGTCTTGAGCAGGTCGAACAGTTGGCGGGTGGAATCGCCATCACCCCAGATGGACTTGCCGGTTCCCTCCAGGTGAATGGCAGTGCCGCCGAAGATGGAGAACCACAGCAGGGTCACACAGGTGGGCACCATGAGGATGACCAGTACGAACTCCCGGATTGTCCGGCCACGGGAGATGCGGGCGAGGAACATCCCGACGAAGGGGGACCAGGAGGTCCACCAGGCCCAGTAGAAGATGGTCCAGGAGGACAGCCAGGAACCGGCTTCTGGGGAGGAGTCCGCAGTGCGCGAGGCCATGGAGAAGAACTGCGAGAGATAGGCACCCCCGGCCAGTGGGACTTCGTTGAGGATCACCACGGTGGGGCCGGCGATGAGGACAAACAGCGCGAGAACGGTGGCCAACCCCATGTTGATGTTGGACAACCACTGAATGCCCTTGCCCACCCCGGAAGCCGCAGAGAGCAGGAAGGCGGCACCGAGCACCACGACGATCATGACGATGGTGAGCTGCCCCGGATTTTGCACGAGACCCGTGACATCCAGCCCCGAGCTGATCTGCTGCGCGCCGATACCCAAGGACGTTGCCGTGCCGAAGACCGTAGCGAAGATGGCGAGGATGTCGATGGCCTTGCCCAGGGGTCCTTCGGCCCGGCGCTCCCCGATGAGGGGGATGAATGCCGAGCTCAGAAGCTGCTTGCGGCCCAACCGGAAAGTGCTGTAGGCGATGGCGAGCCCCACGATGGCATAGAGGGCCCAGGGGTGCAGACCCCAGTGAAACATGGTGGTGGCAAAAGCGGCCTGCACGTCGCCTTTCTCGTGCCCCGGAACGCCCTGCCGGAAGAAGGTCAGCGGCTCGGTGGTCCCGTAGAACATCAGGCCGATGCCCATCCCGGCGGCAAACATCATGGCGACCCAGGAGACCGTGGAAAACTCCGGTTGTTCATCGTCCTTGCCCAACCGAATGCGGCCGAACCTGCTGAATGCGACGAAGAGAATGAAGCCCACAAAGGCGGTAGCCGCGATGACAAATAGCCACCCAAAATCGTTGACTACAAAAGTCAGCGCCGAATTGGCGGTGCGGGAAAAGGAGTCGGCGGAGGCCAAGCCCCACACCACCACCGCGAGCAGCAGAACTGCTGTGATGGAGGTGACCACCCAATCAGTCCTGGCATGTGCGTCTCGGCCCGCCGAGGCCCCCGGTCCGTGGGATTCGGGATCTTGGGTCTGGACGCCATGAGCCCCGGCGCCGTCAGGCCTGGCGCGGCGCGATTCAGCTCCGCGGGCCTCGGCGGCAGTGGCCTGCGTGCCAGGTCTGCCCGGTAGTGCAGAATCGGTTGAATCAGACATATTCCTACTTCCGTGTGCGTGCGTCCCCGCGTCACTGCACTCGCGAAGGTTTCGAAAAAGGCCGCCGAAAAATCACAGAACATTCGAATTTAGCCGCGGCATCTACGAAGCCGCGCGAGCGGGCAAGCGGGCGTACTCTTTTCCACCATAACAACTGTTCTACCGCTGGGTGGAAACTAGAAACCCACTGTGAATCTTTTACTTCGTCGCAAAACCCGGGGAATCGTCCCGGTCTTTTCGCGCCACCGCGGCCTCATATAATTCCCGCTTGCTCACCCCGTAGCGCCGGGCCACAACCCCCGCCGCAGCTTTTAACCGCTGCCCATCCGCGACGAGGTCCTCCACCTCCCCCACCACGTCTTCCACGGCAGGGGTAGCGGCCCCCTCTGGCACCGGGGCGAGAATGACCGTGATCTCCCCCTTAACTCCCTCGGCCGCCCACCGCGCCAGCTCCCCTAGGGTGCCTCGATGCACCTCCTCAAAGGTCTTCGTCAGCTCCCGGCAAACCGCCGCCTCCCGCTCCTCGCCCAGCACCTCCGCAGCGGTGGCGAGGGTCGCAGCCAGGCGGTGGGGCGACTCGAAAAAGCACGCGGCGTGGGTGGCCCGCCGCAGGGTTGCCAACCAGGTCCGCCGAGCCCCGTCCTTCCGCGGTGCGAACCCCTCGAAGCTGAAGTGATCCATGCCCACCCCACTGAGCGCCAGGGCCGTGGGCACGGCGGAGGGCCCCGGCAGGCACGTCACGGGCACCCCGCGCTCCCAAGCCAAGCTCACAACAGCGAAGCCCGGGTCCGAGACGGAGGGCATACCGGCATCGGTGACGACCAACACCCGCTGGCCCGCGGCCGCCCGCTGTACCAATAAATCCGCCCGCTGCTGCTCGTTGTGATCGAAGTTGGAGATTACCTCGGTTCCCCTGACGCCCACGCCCAAGTACTCCGCAAGCGCCCGCACCCGCCGGGTATCCTCCGCGGCGATAACGTCCGCGCTGGCAAGCGCGGCGAGCAGGCGGAAGGAAGCGTCGAGCGGATTGCCCAACGGCGTTCCCGCGAGGATGATCCCCCCGTGGGGCAGGGGGCTGTGCTCCTCGGCCCGGACGGCCAGGTGGCTGGCGGCGGAGCTGATATCGGGTGTCTCGGTCATGCAATACAGTATGTACCTGTGCCCGCACCGAATCCCGCAGATGCCCGCGCTCTGCTGACCCCGACGTCCGCCGGGAGCTCCACCCGCGGTGAGCATCGGCCCTCCCCCGGCGCGAAAACCGCTGCGACAAGCCCCCGCCGCTGGCGGGTCATTTTGGCCGTGTTGGCCCTGGTGACCGGTACAACCCGGCTCATGCGACTCGGCCGCCCCACGGACGCGGGCACCCCCGTGTTCGACGAGAAGCACTATGTCCCCCAGTCCTGGCAGATGCTGCGTAGCTGGGACAACTGGCTGATCGGCGGGATCGAGGACAACCCCGGTTTCGGTTTGGTGGTCCACCCGCCCTTGGGCAAGCAACTGGAAGCGACGGGGATGGCGCTGTTTGGCTACACCCCCACGGGCTGGCGCATCGCCTCGGCAGTGGTGGGCATCGGCGTGGTCATCCTCACCGCCGCCCTGGCACGACGGATCAGTCGCTCCGACTTCGTTGGCCTGTTGGCCGGGATCTTCGCCGCCAGCGAGGGGATCCTGTTCGTCACCGGCCGCTCGGGGATGCTGGACCACTTCCAGGTCCTCTTTGTCGTGGGAGCCGCTTACTTGTTGGTCCGAGATCACGAGCAGATGAATCGGCGCATGGCCCGCGTTCGGGAGCAGGGGCGCATCCGGCTCTATCCCGCCGGGCCCCGCCTGGGCTACCGCTGGTGGCGGTTCGCGGCCGGTGTTGCGCTCGGCCTCGCCCTATCCGTGAAGTGGTCCGGCCTCTATTACATCGCCTTTTTCGGCGTGGCCTGTGTCGCCGCAGATGCGTGGCGCCGGCGGCGCTTTGGCGTCCGCAGGCCGGTGGTCGGGGCGCTGGCCTTCGATGCTTGCCCCGCTCTTGTTGCCCTCGTGGGGCTTCCCGCCGGGGTCTACGTCTTTTCGTTCCGGGCCTGGTTCGCCTCCGAATCGGGGGTCTTCCGCCACGCCGCCGAATCGGATGCCTATCCCCAACTGGCCGGGTGGAAACTGTCCTTTCTTCCCGATAGCGTGCAGAGCTTCCTCTATTATCACGCCAGCGTGCTGAAGTTCCACAGCGAGCTCACCAATTCCAACGGCCACTATCACAACTGGGAATCAAAGCCGTGGTCGTGGCTGGCCTCTACCCGTTCCCTGATGTACTACAACCCCAAGTCGGACGGCGGCATCCATCACGTGGTGTTGTTGGTGGGCACCCCGGCCGTGTGGTGGCCGTGCGTCCCCGCGTTGCTGTGGGCATTGTGGTGCCTAATTATTCGTCACGACGCCAGGTTCACCGCGCCCCTCGTCGGCTTCGCGGCCGGGTTCCTTCCGTGGCTACTAAATCTCGATCGCCAGATGTACTTGTTCTACGCGGTGAATCTCTCCCCCTTCGTCGTAATCCTGTTGGCTTTGACGATGGGGCAGGTGGTCAACTGGCGGCTGCCCGTGACGAGCCACAGGCGCTGGATCGCAGCGCTGCAATCCCACGCCGGCATTGCCGTGGTGGTGGGTTATAGCGCCTTGGTGGTGTGGAACTTCTTGTTCTTCCTGCCGATGTACACAGCCATGCCGTTGGACTCGTGGGGCTGGCAGTCCCGGATGTGGCTGCCTAGCTGGTCCTAGTGCGATCCCTCCCCCACGTCGGGGACGTCCGCGGACTGGGTGTGGCGGCGGTAATCGGCCGGGCTGAAGCTCACGGGCCGCGCTGCCAGCGCCCGCCAGGTCTGGCTCAACGTGGATCCCAGCGGGGCCCTGGCGCGCAGCCGCGTCAACCAACAGGCCGACAGTGCCAGCGCGGCGAGGAGGTGAATCAAGACCGTCCACACGGCGGAGGAAGCGCCATAGCCGGAGTCCAGCAGCCCCAGCACGATATCGCGGGTGGCAAAACCCGCGCCGAAGGCCCACATTCCCACGTACACCACGAGCAGGTGCCCAGCGGACTTCGGGCGCCACGCGGCCCACAGGCACCCGGCGGCCAGCGCGAAGCGGGCCGTTGCGGCTTCAATGACAAAGCGGGCGAGCGTCGGGTCCGCGGCATCGCCGTAGGGTCCGCCAGGCGAGTTGGTACTCAGCCCCGGGGCCGACCCGGCAGCCGGCCCACCGGCCAGCACTCCGTCGACCCCGGTGGTTGCGCTGAGCAGCGTGAGGACTCCCCAGGCCACGTAGCCCACAGCGACCAGCACGAGAAACAGTCGGGCTAACAGCAGCGGCAGTTGGCGGGTGCGCACACCGCTGTGGCTCAGCACCCCGTGCGTTGGGTCCGCCGGCGCTGATCCGGCGGTGTCCGGGGCGAAGCCGGTGAGTTGTTCGGCCAGATCGGCCGCGGACGTTTTTGGCCCCCCACTGTCAGCGGTGGCAACGCCCATCCGCAGGTGCCGTCCCAGCGCTGTCGCGGAGGCGTACCACGCTTGGCATTCGGCACATTGAGCCAGGTGGGCGTCCGCGATCTCCTCATCGTGGGGGCTGCGTTCGCCATCGAGGCGCGCAGAGAGCGTGGTACGCACGTCAGAACACTCCACGCTGAACAGCCCTGCCTTCACTAGTTCGGATCATTACCGCTTGGTTACCCGCCGGGGGGCTCAGCCACAGCCGGACGGGGCGCGGCGAACCCCTCCACGGTCGGCGGAGTCCTCCTGCTAGGAGAACCTCGATAGCGCCCTATCCAAACTAGCGCGCCCCGGCCCGAAAACCAGCACGACGATGAGCGCCGCAATGCACAGCAGGCCCAGCTCCATCCCACCATTGCGGGCGAACAGGCCGTGGTCGATATTCGCCACATACACGGCTGCGGCCAGAAAGAGAGCCATGAGGCCCGCCACGGCGGAAGTAAGTAGGCCCAACAGCAACAGGGCTCCGCCGACCATCTCCCAACCGGCCACTCCCCAAGCGCTCATTTGGGCCTTGGGGATGCCCAGGCGTTCGAACTGAGCGATGGTCCCGGTGGGCCCGTTCATGCCGGTGAGGAAGGCCTTGTCCCAGCCGTGGGCGATGAACACGACGCCCAGGACAACGCGCAGGATGAGCAGGGCGGCGTCCCGCACCGCAGGATGGTTCATAGGTATCTATCCCCCTAACAGTCCGGCTAAACGGCCCGCATGTGGGTACGGCCGACTGGCGCCGCCGCAGTGGCATCGAGGGCGGGTCCCTCCTCCACCTCCGGGCCGAAGAAGTCCGCGCCGTCCACGGCACGCAGGTGCTCGAACTCCGGGGCTTCCTCGTCCGTCTCCAGGATGACGGCCCCCGGGCGCAACAGCCGGTCGGGAACACCCAGATCCACGTCCTCCGTGTTGCGCACACCCAGCCGAGCCCGGCGCATCCGGGACAGACGGCGGTCCCTCAGCTGCGCTTCCTCAATGGCCTGCTTGCGCAAGTAGTAAAGGTACACCCCCGTGGCGCCCAGCATGGCCACGACCGCCAGCCACACCGAGCCGCCAATCCACAGCGCCAACCCGATAGACAGAACGGACAGCACCAGCAGGGCAGTGAGCACCTGCTTCCGGCGGCGCAGCCTGCGCTGCGCCAACACCTGCGAGGCGACCGGGTCGTAGACCCCGCGCCCACGGCGGCGCTCGATGTAGGCAATGTCTTCTTGGCTCAACTCCGAGGAGTGGGTGAAGAACTCCAGCTCGGTGGAAGCCCCGGCACCGGCAGCCGCTTCCTCCAGGGGAGTGAGCTCCGCATGCACGTCCACGCCGCGAACGTAGGCCTCGGAGACCGAGGCGAAACGCTGGCGCGGGCGGGCACCCGGCTCCTCCACCGCGTCCTCGCCGCTCTCAGCCTCGGGAGCCTCTCGGGATTCGCGGGTGATCTTGCTAGCGCGGACGGCGCGGGCACCCGAGTTGTTGAGCTCATCTGCCTCGCCGTCGTCCTCGGCCACGACCTCCCCGTCCAGGATCGCCAAGTCCCCCGCCTCGGTGGCCCCGGCATCCGCCAGGTCTGCGGCCTCCGCACCGTCGCGCCCGGAGGCAGCTTCGGCTACCGGAACTAGGTCCGTAGAGGGCTCTGCCACAGCTTCATTGCCGAGATCATCTCCGTGGCTATCCCCGGTCTCGGCAGCCTCCTGGCGCCGGTTGCTACTGCGCCGGGATCCCCCGAAGCGGGAGCGCCAACCGGCGCTGGTGTTGGTGGCGTCGTCAACAATGACATATTCGGGCTCGGCATCGACGAACTCGATGTCCTCATCCTCGTCCACATAGTGCCCCTCGGCGGGCAAGGGTCGACGGCGCCGACTGGCCAGCTCCGTCCCCCCCTCGTGCACCACCCGGGTCTCCGCCAGCGCAGGGGACGTCCGCCGCACCGGGGACTGTCGGCGCAGCAACAGCGGTGCGAGCAACAGCAGCCAAACGGCGGCGATGAGCAAAAGGGAACCGGACACGGCGAGCGGTCCTTCCTGCGGAGACGACGGGTGGTGGAGCGGGACGGTCGAGTTCGACGAACACGTACTTGACCCCCCAACCTAGTAGCGCCGCCACGCCGAGCGGAACTGCCACGCCGGAGGGCGCCCGCCTACCCCCGGATCAGCCGCCCCTCCTCCACCAAGCGGGCCACAACGCCCCCGCCGTGGGCCAGGCCGGTCTCCTCCGCGGTCTGCGCCACCAGGAGGTGATCCTGCCAGCGGCCGTTGATGTGAAGATTGCGCTGCAGCCTGCCCTCCACCCGGAAGCCGGTTCGCTCCAGCACCCTGCGAGAGGCGTGATTGCCCTCCATCACTGTGGCCTCCACCCGGTGCAACCCCACCTGGCCCACCGCGTGATCCGTGCCGAGCGCCACCGCCGCCGTAGCCACGCCTGCACCCCCCACGGCGGAATACACCCAGTAGCCAATCCAGCAGCTACTCACCACCCCGTGCTGGATGTTCCCCAGCGTCAACTGGCCCGCAAAGCGCCCGTCGACTTCGATCACCGCTGGGATCAGGGCCCCGCGCACCGCCGTCGCCCGCAGCGACGCACACATCCGCCGCCAGGTCGGCGGCGAGTGAAACTCCGCCCAATCCCCCGCCACCGTCGGCTCCACGGGACGCAGCCGCTCCATGTCCCCCCGCCGCAGCGCGCACCAGGCCCCGCCGTCCGAACGGCGCAAGGGGCGCAGGCGCACTCGAAACCCAGGCCCCTGCGCCGGGCGGGTGTGCACCACCGGAGTAGAAATCGGCCAACCCGGGTGGGCAGCCCCGGACAACAACGCGGCGAGCATCACGCAGCCTCTCCCATCGGGTCAGCCTCCCATGGGCTAAGTCCGGTTGGTCAGGAACATCACGTCCACAACGTGACCGGGTTCCACGTGGGTCTCGTCCGTCGGCACGATGATCAGGCAGTTTGCCTGCCCGTGGCTGCCCAATAGGTGCGTCGGCTCCCCCCGGTCGGCGGCGCCCAGAGGATCCACGAGAAACTCCCGGGTCTCCCTATCCCGCATGAGCTGGCCCCGAATGAAGCCTCGGCGGTGCGGGGCGGACTCGATACTGGCGATCGTCCGGGCCTGCACGATGCGGCGGGTGGCCTGGCGCTGCCCGCGAATGATCTGGACCAGCGGGCGCACCATGACCTCGAAGGCGACCAGCGCTGCGGAGGGGTTGGGTGGCAACAGGAACGTGGGGATCTTGTCCGGGCCCAGCGTACCGAACCCCATGACGGAACCCGGGTGCATCGCGACCCGGGTGATCTCCATTCCGCCGAGCTCGTCGAGCACCTCCCGCAGACGGTCGCTGGCCTGCCCGCCCACAGCCCCGGCGATAACCACCACCTCCGAGCGGATCAGTTGCCCCTCGATCGTGTCTTTCAACCGCCGGGACTCCCCAGCCATGATGCCCAGCCGGTGCACATCGGCGCCCGCCTCCCGCCCGGCAGCGGCCAGGGCGTAGGAATTGACGTCAAACACCTGGCCCAGCCCGGGCTCCCGGTCGATGTCCACAAGCTCTGCACCGAAGGCGAGCACGGACATCCGCGGCCGCGGGTAAACCAGCACTTTGGAACGGCCCACCGCCGCCAACAACCCCACTTGCGCCGCACCGATCACCGCGCCCTGCTCCACCACCACGTCCCCCGGCTGCACGTCCGAGCCCTTGCGGTGTACGAAATCCCCCGGCGCGACCGGCCGCAGCGGGGCGACGTGTCGACCGTGCACCTCGGCCCAGTCCATGGGGACCAGGGCGTCCGCCAGCGTGGGGATCGGGGCACCCGTGTACACCCGCACGGCCTGTCGGGGCTGCAAGCGGACGGGCCGGTGGGAGCCGGCGGTCACCTCCCCCACGATGGGCAGCGTCATGGCCGGGCCACGGCGACGCGGCCCATCGGGGCGTTCCTCCCCCACTTCACCGGGTTCCCCGTCGATCTCCTCGGGGTCCTGTAGAGACGCCCCGTCATCGGCGTCCTGAAGAACATCGTGGGCATAATCAGTGTCCCGCAGATCCCGCAGGCCCCGCAGATCCACGGCGCGCACGGCGAACCCGTCGATCGCGGCCTGATCAAAACCGGGAACGGACCGGGTTCCCTCCACCTGCTCAGCGCAGCGCAGCCCCAGTGCCTCGGAGATCGCGATGCGCACGGGCTCGGGAGTCACCGCAGCGGCGCTGATCACCGATAGCTGTTCTTCCACAGATCTCATGGGTACGCGCGGGTCCTTCCCCTCTCAGGTGGCGGCCTGCACTCCCGGCGGTACGGCAAAAAGGGGCCGGCGGCGGAAAGCAGTTACGTGCTTTCGAGTGTGCCTTGTCCGGCCCCTGTTACGCGGGCTGCCACGCCGGGTGGGCGGGGGTTAGTTCTCCTGGAAGGTTTCTTCGAAGCTGTCCAGGGCGTTTTCTTCGGCGACCCGCTTGTTCAACCAGCGGTGCAGGGAGGGGCCGTAGGTGTCGTCGCGCAGGGCGAAGTCCACGCAGGCGCGGATGTAGCCGCCGGGGTTGCCCAAGTCGTGGCGGGCGCCGTGGTGGACGACGATGTGGACGGGGTGGCCCTGTTGGATGAGGGATTCGATGGCGTCCGTGATCTGGATCTCCCCGCCCTTGCCCGGCTTGGTGTTGCGCAGCGCGTCGAAAATCTGGCGACCCAGCAGGTAGCGCCCGGTGGCCACGAAGTTGGAGGGGGCATCCTTCACGTCCGGCTTCTCCACCATTGCCTTGACCTGCTTGACGTCCGGGTCATCGGAGGGCTCGATGTCGAACACGCCGTACTTGGACACGTCCTCCGGATCCACTTCGAAGGCACACAGCACGGATCCGCCGTACTGCTTGCGCACCTCGATCATCTTGTCCAGCACGCCGAAGGGCATGACCAGGTCATCCGGGAGGAGCACAGCAACGGCCTCTTCGTCATCGTCGAGGACCTGCTCGGACAGGCCGATGGCGTGTCCCAGGCCCAGGGGGCGTTCCTGTTCGACGGCGACGGCGTCGATGAGGCCGTCCACGGCGCGAACGCGGTCGAGCTGTTCGGTCTTGCCGCGCTCGGCAAGGGTCTCCTCCAGCTCGGGGTGCTTGTCGAAGTGACCCATGATGCCGGTCTTCTTGGGAGCGGTGATGATGGCCAGGCGAGTGGCGCCGGCGGCGGCGGCTTCCTTGGCGATGAGCTCAATGCCCGGGGTTTCCACCACTGGCAGCAGCTCCTTGGGGACGGTCTTGGTGGCCGGCAGGAAGCGCGTGCCCAGCCCGGCTGCTGGCACCACAACGGTGCGGACGTGGCCCGGCTGCGATGGTGCGTTCGTGGAGTCGTTGGAAGTCATGGGGTGAATGCTACCGTCTGGCGGGGTTGCGGCGGGGTGATTCGCTGCCGGGTGGGCGGGCGGTGAGGGGGGTATGGGGTTGGACGCCAATAGCGGCGCAGCGGGCCTGAGCTGCATAATTGATTGCGGGAATCGTTAGCTAGTGTGATGGCAGTCACACCCGTGCGCAAGTGTGACTGCACTGCGCCGAGAGGAGGACTCGTGGAAGAGACTGTGAGCGAGTCGACGAACGGAGACACTGCTATGGCTGAGCGGCACGATGCCATTGCCGAAGACAAGCGCCGTCTACGAACCAAGATCCGGCGGGCCCGTCGGCGCTTGAACCCCGAGGCTCGCCGCGTACGGGATGGTGAGATTCAGTGCAGGATGCTCGCCCATCTGGCCGAAACGATGGAAGGGGCCGGGTCGAGTGGCGCCGCCGGTTCGCTACAGCTAGCCACGGTGTTGGCGTTCGCGCCGATGGAGGGAGAGCCGGGCGGCACTGCGCTGCCCCAGGTGCTTTCCAGCGCCGGGTATCAAGTCCTGCTGCCGCGGATCGACGAGCGGACCCTCGAGCCGACGCTGCTGTGGGTACCGTTTCGGGGGCCGGGGGACCTGGCCTGCAACCGCCTGGGCATCCCGGAACCCCAGGGCCAGCCGGTGCCCGACTGGCGGGCGACAGACGTCGCGGCGGCGATCGTCCCTGCGCTGGCGATTGATGGCGAGGGGATTCGACTAGGCCAGGGCGGCGGGTTCTACGACCGGGTCTTCGCCAGCTCCGCGGGCGCGCGGCCCTATGTGATCGGGCTTGTCGGCTCTGACGAGCTCGTGGACGAGGTGCCCTCCACCTGCTGGGATATGCGCGTGGATGCGGCGGTCACGCCAGCGGGGGTGCAGCGCTTCGGGAAGTAGCATTCCCGGGAGCCGTGCCCGGCAGCACCCGCTCCCCTACTGCCAATGCGGCGGTCGCTGCTCGCGCCAGTAGGTAGCGTCGAAGTGTTCGGCGTCCTCGGCAATCATGCTCTCCGCGGCAGAATCCAACACCTCCCGGTTGTCGTCGAGGGACCCACGATCCGCCGCACTTGCACTCGACATCGCCCTGCCCGGCGCGGCACTCCGCGTGCGCTGGGCGGCCCGCTGGCCGTTAGTGTGCGGCTTGTCCGAGCCAAGCTGCCCCGTCACCCGGCGGGGCCGCCTCCCCCCGAAAGGACCGGTCTGGGCCTGTTCGTCCCCTGCCATTAGGAACTCATTTCGTCCAGAACGTGCCGAACCAGCGGACACAGAGTCGCCATTCCGTCTCGGATGGCGCCGCGGGACCCGGCCAGATTCACCACGACCGTGGAACCGGATACTCCCGCTACCCCTCGGGACAGGGCGGCGTCCATGCTGTTCGCGGACAGTCCCGACGAGCGGATGGCCTCCGCGATGCCGGGGATCTTGCGGTCCAGAAGGGTCCGCGTGGCCTCCGGGGCGCGATCCCGGGATCCCATCCCGGTTCCGCCGATCGTGACCACCAGGTCCGCTCCCCCCACCACTGCGGTCTCGATGGCGTTCCGGATGATGGACTTTCGTGATTCCACGGTGAGTACGGCGTCCACGATGAAAGATTCCTCCGCCAACAGCTCGGCGACGAGATCGCCGGAGGCCTGCGGATCGGAGGGGTTATCGGAGATGAGGACGACGAGGGCGTGATGATCGGCGGAGGACCCAGCGTCGTGACGCACCCGCCGTTCCGCGTCGAGGGTGCGGAAGTGGGCTGCATCGGGCTCGACGACCTCGGCGGCCAGGCGGTCGAGGTCAGAGTGGTCCACGTTGTCCACGCTGGGAATTGCAACTCGTTGGGAGGCGCTCTGGCCGGAACGGGGCGACACGGATTTGTCTCCTTGACCTGGTAAAACGTAGCTCACCAGAGCTATCGCGTCGGGGCGGGGGCGAAGCGCTGGTGAAGGACACTTTCACCGTATCCGCCCAACGGAGGGCTGTACAGACGAACGGGGTTTTTGGGGGCCTCTCCCCCAGGATCCGGCAGCTCACCCGGGGGTAGCAGGCAAGCTACTCCGAGCCGAGGGTGACGGAGACGTTCCGCTCCGGCCCGTCCTTGCCGTCGCGCACTACGAGGTTCACCACATCCCCAACCTGGTGGGAGCGAACGGCCGCGATGAGAGCCACCCCTGATTCGATGGGACGGCCATCCATCTTGACGACCACGTCACCCTTCTTCAACCCTGCCTTCTCTGCGGGGCTGCCGGGGTTCACTGCCGCGATCTCTGCCCCGCCGGCTGTGTCTGAGCGGCTCACCTGCGCACCGATGATGGCGTGGCCTGCCTTGCCGCTATCCATCAGCTGCTTGGCGATCCGCTGGGCTTGATTGACCGGAATGGCAAAACCCAACCCGATGGAGCCGGATTGCCCCTCTTGCCCCAGGGTGGCGATGACCGTCGGGATCCCCACGAGTTCACCGCGCATATTAACTAAGGCTCCCCCGGAGTTGCCGGGGTTGATCGCCGCATCGGTCTGCACTGCGTCGATGAGGGAGGCCTCACCGCCGCCTTCCCCGGTGGCCTGCACGGGGCGGTTCTTTGCGGAGACGATGCCCGTTGTCACCGTGGCGTTAAGACCCAGCGGTGAGCCAACGGCTACTACGCTCTCCCCGACCACCAGCGAATCGGAATTGCCCAGTGTCATGGGGGTAAGGTCCTTAGCGCCGACGGCCTTGATCACGGCAATATCGGTCTGCGGATCGGTGGCCACGAGCTTCGCCGGTAGGGTTCTCCCATCATTCAAGGTGACCCTAATATCACCGCGGCTGCCGGCGTCCCCAATAACGTGATTATTGGTCATGATCATGCCATCAGAGGTGAGGATGGAGCCGGAACCCTCGGCGCCGCCCCGCAGCCCAGAGGCCTGGATGGACACGACGCTGGGCAGCACCCGGCTGGAGACCTCCTCCACTGACCCGGCCTGCGGGGGGCGTTGATCGCCTGCGGGCAGCGGCCGATCGAAGGAGCTAGAGACGTTCTTCGTGCCCGCCGATTCCATCGCAAGGTTGGTTCCGACGGTCGCCAGTACGGCAGTCCCCGCCATGAGCAGCGCTACTACCGGGGTGGACCATCGCCGGGACTTGGGGGCACTGGGGGCCACACCCGCACCGGGATAGGGCTGGTTGGGCCCAGCTCCTCCTGCGCATCCGGGGTTACCGTAGGTGCCCGCCCCCGCTACCCCACCGGGGCCGACGGGCATGGAGGCGGTTTCTTGGATTCCGGGTTGGGGACCCCTGGGAGTGTTCGGCTGCCCGGCCGGAACCGAACCCCTGTGGGTGTTCTCATTGTGAGTTCCTGGACCCCAACTACCGCCGTGACCGTTGGCCATGTTCTCTTCGCTTCCTTTCCTCTTGCCCCGCTTCACCGAAATTCGCCCGGCTGCCGGGGAGCCCTGGCGTGGGCCACCCACGGCAGCGGAGGAATGCGTGAATGACGCACAAATCGAACTACGTAGTGAGTATGGGCGATCAACTTGGGGGTTTGCCACCAGAAGGGCTTGCCTTGTGCTGCGAGGTTACCGCCTCTTCTCTAGTCCCCACCCACCCCAAGATCCCCATCGCACACAGCAAATTCACAGTAAACGCTCACGGAGGCGCTCGTGGCGCACCGTCGGGGGCGCTCCTGTGCCCCCGAACGCGAAAGCCCCCACTGCTATCCCGTCCATTCACGTGGATGGGATAAGCAGCGGGGGCAAGAGGTCGGTCTCCTATTCGGAGCCGGTGGCCTAGTCCAGATCGATGAGGCCGAGCTTGGCGGCCTTGACCAGACGGCGGGGGATCTGCACCTCGCGGCCCTGGATCTTCACCGTCTGGAGGGCGACGTTATCGGCCTTCCACTGGGAACGGCGAGTGCGGGTGTTGGCGCGCGACATGCGGCGCTTGGGAACTGCCATTGTTCTCTACCCTCCTTACTTCTTCTTGCGACGGGAAACGGAGCCGTAACGGCGCTGGAACTTCTCGACTCGGCCAGCGGTGTCCATGACACGCTGCGCGCCGGTCCAGAAGGGGTGGGACTCGCTGGTGACGTCCACGACGATCAGCGGGTACTCGTTGCCATCTTCCCATTCCACGGTGCGCTGGGACGTCGCGGTGGAGCGGGTCAAAAAGGAGTGACCGGTGCTCGCGTCCTTGAACACCACTGGATGGTAATCCGGGTGGATATCCTTCTTCATATGTTCTGATCCCTCAGGTTGCTACAGCAGGTCGGTCCCCATCAACAGGGTGGGGTCGTGCCTGCGTTGGGTTCGGTTGTGTTTTGGAGGGACAACGCCAACAACCTGGCGCTCCCTCGGCACAACCGCTCACCTTATATCCTCCCCGCCCTCCACTGGAAATCGCTGGGTACCGCGCATGGAAGCAACGTCCGTGGGAGTGGGCCTCGAGCATGCGAAACACCGATTAGGTCCTCGGCGCAGGCTGAAGTAAGCTATCCAATCGCTGTTGTCTATGTAAACGTCATCGCTGGTCAGCGCAGCGCCCCGGCCCTCTCCCGGCCCGTCTAACCGCGGAGAACCACCGGTGCGGCACTCGCCTGCTGCCAGCGGAAGGAGAAAACCCATGTCGGCATATTGCCAGGTCACGGGTCGGAAACCGCAGTTCGGCAAGTCCGTTTCCCACTCGCACCGCCGCACGAGCCGCCGCTGGAACCCGAATATCCAGCGCCGGTCGTTCTACCTGCCCTCCGAAGGTCGCACGATCAAGCTGAACGTGTCCACCAAGGGCCTAAAGACCATCGACCGCGATGGCATCGAGGCTGTCGTGGCCAAGATCCGAGCCCGTGGGGAGAAGATCTAACAATGGCACGTAACGATATCCGCCCGATCATCAAGCTGAAGTCTACGGCTGGCACTGGCTACACCTACGTCACCCGCAAGAACAAGCGAAACAACCCGGATCGAATCACGCTGAAGAAGTTCGACCCGATCGTCCGCAAGCACGTCGAATTCCGCGAGGAGCGATAGATATGGCGAAGAAGTCCATGATCGCCAAGAACGAGCAGCGCAAGGAAATCGTCGCCCGCTATGCGGAGCGTCGCGCCGAGCTCAAGAAGATCATCTGCAATCCCAAGACGTCCGATGAGGACCGCATGGAGGCCCAGTGGGAGCTGAACCGTCAGCCCCGCGACGCTTCCCCCGTGCGTGTCCGTAACCGCGATGCTGCCGACGGCCGTCCGCGCGGCTACCTGCGCAAGTTCGGCCTCTCCCGCGTCCGCGTCCGCGAGATGGCGCACCGCGGTGAGCTGCCCGGCGTCCGTAAGTCCAGCTGGTAAGGGGAACTGTCACAAATGAAGCGCACCAACATGAAGAAGGCGCGGATGGAGCAGACCCGTCGCCCGAAGAAGAACCCGCTCAAGACTGAGGGGATCGAGACCGTCGACTACAAGAACTACGCCCTGCTGCGCAAGTTCATCTCCGACCGGGGCAAGATCCGCTCCCGTCGAGTCACCGGCTTGACCCCGCAACAGCAGCGTCAGGTCGCTACGGCGATTAAGAACGCCCGGGAAATGGCGCTGCTGCCGTTCCACAGCCGCTGATCCGGCTTTTCCGAACGACGATTACACAGACACACAAAACCCGCCCTTCCACTTGTGGAGGGCGGGTTTTGTGTCCTTTAGTTACCGTTTCACCAGCCGCTGGGCCTTCGATAACCACTGGTTTCCAGCTCTAGGCCCCTGCCCGATCCCCTACGTGGCAGGGAGCCCGGGGATGTGGTGGAGTTGTGAGGTACGAGCTCAGCCATCATCGGAGCACAGCACAATCAGGAGCACGATGAACCAACAGCCAAATCCCTACGGCAACTACGGGCCATCCGGACCCGGTCCAGTGCCGCCGACCTACGGCCATCACACGCAGAACCAGGGCCAGCCGACTCCATCTGTTCCGTCGGCGTACGGACCGCCCCATCCCCAGAGCTCTCCCTATCCGAGCAACAACCCTACGACCCTCGCGGGTCGTCCCGCCGGAGCTTGGATGCGCTTTCTGGCCTACGTGCTAGACACTGTCTTCATTGGGCTCGCGCAGTTCCCACTGGACAGTATCTTCCCCAAACTTGCACCCACTGAAGACTTCTCCTACAGGCTCGAGCGCGTTCAATCTCTGCGGGAATTCGGGGAGGTCCTCAGCGGGGCCGTCTCCATACCTAACGTCGTCATGTCCCAGGTGGTTGCCGTTGCTCTATGGCTGATTTACCGGACGCTGATGGAGCACCACTTCGGGGCCACCCTTGGCAAGATGTTTGCCAATCTGCGGGTGGTCTCCCGGAACTACCAGCACCCCAGCTATGGGCAGGCGCTCAAGCGGAATGCCTGGTTTGCCGCCACGCTGCCCCTCCTTATCTTTTTGCAGATCAGCGGCCCCCTAACGGGAATGGCAATCGTGGGTGCCGCCGGATTTGTCATCCAGGTCGCCTTGGGCATCAACATTGCCGCAAACCCCTACCGCCGCCATGTTTGCGATAGCTGGGCGGATAGCAGCGTGGTCAATAAGTAACCACCGAGCAGCCTCCGAGCTGCTTCCCCCTCCCGAAAGCGCGTGGAACGTTCCCCGAAGAGTGTGACTAACGTCCCAAGCGCACCGGCGCTCAGGTTCCTCTAAGGTAGTTAGACATGACATCCCCCGACAGCTCAGATGATTCCACCACCGTGAAAAACAACGAACGCCCCGCTGCTCCGCAGGCGGCCTCACCTGGCGACCACAACGAGGCCCCCAACGGTGAAGCCGGTCCCTCCAACGACTCTGCAACGGACTCCGGCAACCCGCAAGGCACCCAGCCCAACTATGGGGTGGATCCCGACGGACTCACCGAGAACTCCAGAGCTTAATCCGAAATAGTAGAATTCCATCCGGCCGCGCGACCACCCGGCCCCCCACCCGAGACGTAAGTGAAAGTGAGATGTAATGACGAACCCCTATGGTTCTGACACCCCAGACAACCCCTACGCCTCTTCCAACAACCCCGGCCAGTACCCCGGCTCCGCAGGAGGCTTCAACCCCGCGCAACAGCCAGGTGAAACCACCGGGCAGCCGTATGGCGCCTTCCCCAATGCCGAGGCCAACAACCAGCTCCAGGGAGGCCAAGCTGCAAGTGCGGGAATTCGCTTAGGGGCCTTTGTCATTGATGCTCTGCTCGTAGGAATCGTTGGCTTGCTGATCAGCATGCTGCTGCTCGGGGGCGACTTCATGGCCGCATTCCGGGCGGCCCAGAACGGGAACGACAACGCGGCAGCGGCTATACCCTCGTGGAAGTACGCTCTTGATTCCATTCTGGGTGTTGTGATCTGGTTCGCCTATCGCGTGGGAATGGAGACCGGAGCCGAGGGCACGTTGGGGAAGAAGATCCTCGGCCTGAAGGTCATCGGCGAGGATGGCGGCAAGCTGCCAGCCGGCCGCTCCTTTATCCGCAACATCTGGTACCTCATCGCTGCCCTCCCGTCCACAATCGCCTCCATCGCACAGATCGCCATCATGATCGTCCTTGGGGTCACTCTTTCCCGGGATGCGCGGCACCAGCATCAGCCCGACAAGTGGGCTAAGGCGCTCGTCGTCCGCAAGTAGCTAAGCACCACCGCAGTTTTCGGGCTGTGGAACTCCTGGGCTCGGACTCCCCCTTCCGGGCCCTTTTCTCATTCCAGCAAGGAACGCCAGTGACTAACTACCAAGCGGGCCAAGGTTCTGCCCACGAGCCGGAACCGAATTCAACCGAACACCTCGGCCCGATGCCTGCCCCTTACCCCACTTCAAACCCTCAGCCGGGGGATAACCTCAATCCCTACGGCCTCCCACAGCAACAGGAGGGCTTCCTCCCCACTGGGGAAGGACCCCGAGAGGCGACCCCACCACCGGCAAGTGCCTGGAGGAGATTCTGGGGCTTGTGTATCGATGGTCTCGTACAATTCGCCATCCTCGGTCTCTCCATACTGTGCGGAGTACTCGCTACCCCCGATCCAGACGGGCGGGATCCAGAGGACACTACGAGCCTCCTCCTCGTCATCGCCCCGATTTTCATTGCCTCGATTCTCGGGTTCCTGTTGTGGCTCCTGTACCGAGTGGGAATGGAAAGTCGCTTCGGAGCTTCCCTAGGGAAAATGGCGCTGGGTATGCGGGTGCAGCACCTAGAGGGGCGTCGACTAACTTTTGGAGAGGCTGCCAAACGCAACCTGTGGTTTACCTCCAGCTTCGCCAGCTTCATCCCCGGGGGTTCCCTTCTCCCGTTGATTCTGGAAATAGTCGCAGGAACCCAAATCAGCAGAGATCCCCGAGGGCAGCATTTCGCTGATCGATGGGCCGGAGCCATCGTCATCCGCAAGTAAACGATGCTCAACGTCCTCTCCGGCTTCGCCGTCGTGGTGCTCATCATTGCGCTGGGTTACCTCATCGGCAAACAGCGGCTCCTCGGGCCACACGCGGTCTATCCACTGAACATGTTCGTGTTCTGGATCGCGCTACCCGCGACTCTTGTTGAGTTCCTCAGCCGAACCGACGTAGCAGCCCTTTTCGGCCCAAACTTGGCCGTGGTAGCACTCAGTACCCTGTCCGCGGCGGCGATTGGGTACTGCGGTTCTCGGTGGATCGCCCGTCGGGCGACGAACGAAGCGCTGGTTGCGATGCTGGCTTGCGCCTACTGCAACGGCTCAAATCTGGGCATTCCGTTGGCAGCCCATCTGCTCAAGGATCCAACCCTCACTCTGCCTGTCATTCTCTTCCAGGTTGCCTTCTTCGGCCCACTTTCCGTTGTACTTCTGGACTTGACCACCCCCAGCGATGGCCGCGGCCCGGGAAGGCAGCGGGCGAAAACCGCTTCGGCTGGCAGGATCCTCCGTGACGTCCTGTTGGGAATCATCCGCAATCCATTGATCATCTCTGCAGCGACCGGCATCGCCATTGGTTTGATCGAACGGCAAACGACGTGGCATCTGCCGCACGTGCTCGCCGAGCCCGTACACATCATCGCCAGTGCAACTGTCGGGGTGGCCCTCATTGCTTTTGGTATGTCCATGGCGGAGGTACGGGTGTTAGCCGCCGGGGAGAGCCCCCGACGCAGCGTGTGGGCAGCGGCCTTCATCAAGGCGGTCGTGCATCCCCTTATCGCCTGGACCCTCGGGGCCGTTCTCTTTCACGCTGAGGGGAGCCTGCTGCTGGCGATGGTGGTGGTCGCCGCGCTTCCCACCGGGCAGAACGTCTTCACCTATGCCCAGCGCTTCACAGTGAATACCATCCTGGCCAGGGATACCGCAGTGGTCTCAACGGCGATGAGCATCCCAGCGATGACTGTGTTTGTCCTCCTGCTGAGCTAAAAAGAACCCGGCGAAGCTCATCTGGGCTGTGTATGTTCGGCCTCATGAGTGCTCCCGACAACCCCTACCTCTACCCCGACGGAGCCGGTGGCCCCGCTCGGCGGCCGACGAGCTATTGGGACAATCATTCCCCCGGAGATACCTACTTCATGGCGACGGGGCAGCCGTACCCGCGCCCGGGTGTTCCCCCCTACGGCCCCTCCCCCTATGGCGCAACGCCCTATCCGCCCACGGCCTACCCACCCGAACCGTATAGCGCTTCGGCGTACGGCCCCCAGGCCTACGACTCCTCTGGGTTGCCCATTCAGGCACCTGCCGACAGGCCGGTTTACGAGCCCAAATCGTACGTCGCTGCCGGACTACTGGCCCTTTTCTTCGGCCCCCTGGGCGTCCACAACTTCTATCTAGGCCACAAAAAACGCGGTTGCATGCAATTGGGACTCACCGTGTCTGGCTGGCTGACCATAATCCTCCTCATTGGCCTGCCGCTCCTCCTCGGTGTGGGCGTCTGGGCGTTCGCGGAGGCCATATTGTTGCTGACTAGATCTCGCGGCTATGACGTGGACGCCCATGGAGTACCGCTGATCTAGCGCGTCAGCAGCAAAGCGTCGCCTTGCCCGCCACCGCCGCACAGGGCCACACCCGCCTTGCCGGTGCCCCGGGATTCCAGCTCGTAGGCGGCGGCCACCACCAGACGCGCCCCGGAGCATCCGATGGGATGCCCCAGCGACAGGCCCCCACCGTGAATGTTGGTCTTCTCCAGGGGGTAATCCAGATCCTTAAGGGACTGGGCAACAACCGAGGCGAAGGCCTCGTTGATTTCCAGGAAGTCGAGAGCGCCAACCTCCCAGCCGGCCTTGGCCAGGGCTGCACTCAGGGCCTGGGAGGGCTGGGACAACAGCGAGGTGTCCGGGCCCGCAGTTTGCCCGTGCGCCCCGAGCGTTGCCAGGACGGTCAGCCCGTTGTCCTCGGCGTAGGACCGCTTCACCAGCACCACGGCCGCAGCCCCATCGGAAATCTGCGATGCAGAAGCGGCGGTAATGGTGCCGTCCTTCGAGAATGCGGGACGCAGCTTGGCCAGCCCCTCCGCCGTCGTCCCGGGACGGACGCCCTCGTCCTCGGAGACCGTCACCGTCTCCTTGCGCTTGCGCACCTCCACCGGAACGATCTGCTTGTCGAAGGTGCCATCCTGCATTGCCTTCTCCGCCAACTGATGGGAGCGCGCGGCGATGGCGTCCTGCTCCTCGCGGGTGATCCCCTTCTTCTTGTTCCCCTCATCCGTTTCCAGGCCCATGGAGGTCCCCTGGATAGCGTCGGACAGGCCATCCCGGTCCAGGGAGTCCTGCAGCTCCAAGCTGCCGAAACCCTTCCCGGCGCGCACACCCGCCGCCAGGTGGGGGGCGTTGCTCATGGACTCCTGGCCCCCGGCGACAACGACTTCCGCATCACCGACGGTGATCATTCGCGCGCCGCTGATGATGGCGTCCAGACCGGACAAACAGACCTTATTGACGGTCATGGCCGGCACGGTCATCGGCAACCCGGCAGCCACAGCGGCCTGCTTCGCCGGGTTTTGCCCCGCCGCCGCTTGCACGACCTGCCCCATGTAGACGTAATCGACATCCTCGGCGGCAACCTCCGCGCGCTTTAAGGCTGCCGTGATGACCGCGGCACCCAAGTCCACCGCAGACTTGCTGGCGAGTGAGCCGAGCATCCGGCCCTGGGCGGTACGTGCGGCGCCGACGATGACGATGTCCTCGGGGCTAGGGGTAGTGGTTGTGTCCGTAGTGCTCATAGTGGTGTTAACCAGGCCTTTCTGTTGATTTATTCCGCTGGGGTGAAGAGTTTGGGGGAGGTTGGTCGAGCGGGAGTTCGCCCTGCCCCGTCTAGTGGGCGAAGTGGCGCTCCCCGGTGAGGTACATCGTGACCCCCGCGCGGTTGGCGGCGTCCACAACCTCCGAATCCCGCACCGAACCGCCGGGCTGCACAACGGCCCGCACCCCCGCCGCACTGAGCACCTCGAAACCGTCGGCGAAGGGGAAGAAAGCATCGGAGGCCGCCACGGACCCCCGGGCCCGTTGCGTGTCGCCGCCCAGCGTGTTGGCGCGCTCCACGGCCAGCTTGGCGGAATCCACGCGGTTGACCTGCCCCATTCCCACTCCCACGGTGGCGTTGTCCTTCGCGAGCAGGATGGCATTGGACTTAACGGCCCGCACGGAGCGCCACGCGAACTCCAGCTCGGCCATCGTGGCTTCGTCCGCGGGCTCGCCGGCGGCAAGGGTCCAGTTGCGCGGGTCATCCCCCGGCGCGTCAATCGCGTCGCGCTGCTGCATCAGCAGGCCCCCGGAGATTTCCCGGGTTTCCGTGCCCACCGCGGTCGGCGCACCGGCGCGAAGGATCCGGATGTTCTTCTTCTGGCTGAGCATCTCCACGGCGCCATCCTCGTAATCCGGGGCGACAATGACCTCGGTGAAAACGTTGGCGACTTGCTCTGCCATTTCTTTACTGACGGGCCGGTTGACGGCGATGACCCCGCCATAGGCGGACATGGGGTCGCAGGCGTGCGCCGCGCGGTGGGCGGCCGCGATGGATTCCTCGCTCACGGCGATGCCGCAGGGGTTCGCGTGCTTGATAATGGCCACGGCGGGACGGGCGTGGTCCCACGCGGCGCGCCAGGCGGCATCCGCGTCCGTGTAGTTGTTGTAGCTCATTTCCTTGCCGTGGAGCTGCTCGGCCCCGGCCAGCCCAGCGGACTTCTGCCCAATGCCGTTCTGTCCGGCGCCGTCCTGCCCGCCCGGACGCGCGTACACCGCCGCAGCCTGATGCGGGTTCTCCCCGTAGCGCAGCGTCCTAGTTCGCTGGTAGACGTTGCCCACCCACTCCGGGAACTCGCTCCCCTGCCCATCGCCCTGGCTCTCGCTGACCTGATGGGTCAGCCACGTGGCCACGCCGACGTCGTAGGAGGCGGTGTGCTGGAAAGCCTTCATTGCCAGCTCCGTGCGCTGGGCCAGGGTGAACCCGCCGCCCGCTGCGGCCTGCAGGACCTCCCCATAAGCCCCCGGGTCCACGACCACGGCAACGGAGGCGTGATTCTTCGCCGCCGCGCGCACCATGGAGGGTCCCCCGATATCGATTTGCTCGACCGAATCGTCGTAGCTAGCCCCAGAGGCCACGGTCTCGGTGAACGGATACAGGTTCACCACCACCAGCTCGAAGGCCTCCACGTCCAGCTCCTCAAGCTGCCGCAGGTGGTCCTGCTTCCGGGTATCCGCGAGGATCCCGGCGTGCACCCTGGGGTGCAGCGTTTTGACTCGGCCCTCCAGCACCTCCGGGAATCCCGTGAGCTGCTCCACCTGCGTCACCGGCACCCCGGCGGCGGCGATGTGCTTCGCCGTGGATCCGGTGGAGACGATTGCCACCCCCGCCTCGGCGAGCCCGCGGGCCAGTTCCTCCAGGCCGGTTTTGTCGTAGACGCTGATGAGGGCGCGGCGCAGTGGCCTCCGGCTCGGGTCCTCGCTTGCGGCTGGGGCGGGGTTGGGGTGGTCAGCGGGAGGGTTTGGTGACATTGTCTGGGATCCGGGCCTTTCGTCCATCAAGGGTGATGCCGTGTTCCGCGATCGCTTGCAGGGTATGCACGAGCACCTCGCGTTCCACGGTTTTTATCCGTTCGTGCAGCACGTCCACTCTATCGGTTTCGAAGACGGGCACTGCTCGCTGAGCCAAGATTGGGCCGGTGTCCACGCCAGCGTCGATGAGGTGGACGGTGCTGCCGGTGACCTTGACGCCGTAGTCCAGCGCATCTGCGACAGCATGGGCGCCGGGAAAGGCCGGCAGCAGAGCGGGGTGGGTGTTGATGATGCGCCCGGCGTAATCGGCGAGAACCTCCGGGCCGAGGATCCGCATGAACCCCGCAGAAACAACAAGATCGGGGGCGAAGCGGCCCAGAGCTGTGCGGAGGTGCTGGTTCCATTCGCTGCGGTTCGTGGTGCCAGGCAGGTAGGGCACAACAAAGGTGGGGATACCTGCGGCCTCCGCGCGGTGCAGAGCGGGGCATTCCCGGTCGCTTCCCACGCCGCAGATCCGTACCGGGGCCTGTGTCGGCCCGTGGTGAGCGGGGTGGAAGTGGTCGATGAGGGCCTGCAGGAGGGTGCCGGAGCCGGAGGCCAACACCACCACCGACAGGGGTTCGCCCTCGCGCGGGCGCAGCGGTGGGAATTGGGGGCGGTGGGTGTCGGTCACGGTGTGGTGCCCTCCTCCTCATCCTCGGTGCTCTTTTTGCTTTGGGACGCCACCCCACCCGGCGCCGCCTCACCCGTCCCCTCCGGGGGTGTTTCGTCCTGCTCGCTGTCCGGGGTGGGGCTTTCTTCTGCGGTGTCCGATTCCTCCGCCGCGTCCGATTCCTCTGCCGCGCTCACCTGCTCGGAGTTGGGTTCTTCGGCGGGACTTTCCGCGGCGCTGTTGTTCCTGGCGTCGGCCTCCTCACTGTCGACCTCATCGACGTCTACCGCATCTTCGGCATCATCTGTGGTTTCGGAATCCTCGCCGGTCTCGGCGCCCTCGTCAGAGACGTTCTCGCCCCCGGTCTCAGCAGGCTCCTCCACGTCCTCCAGGACCCGCTGGCCGGTGCGGGAGAGATAGGCCATCAGCGCGACCCCCGGCAACAGCAGCCACGCCGCAGCCTCCAGGCCCGCCAACCAGGCCAGCGGCCCCGTCTGGCCGAACACGCCCAGCTCCCCGCCGGACAACCAGGCGATGCAGTACGACAAGAATCCCGCGAAAGCACCGGCACCCGCCGCAGTAGCTATCGGAGCCTCGATGAAGGACCGGTCGCGCAAAAACCGGTATAGCGTCCAAGCCGTGACCGCCGCCGGAATCGCCAACCACAGGGCCCCGCCCGGAATGTCGTGATTCGGGACTGCGGCCAGTACTGGCACCGAGGGCAAGTTCACGTTGTTCACACCGAACAGGGAGGCGGAACCGTTGCCCACCGAGAACTCCCCGCCGAGAAGCACCGCAATCGCACCGATGAGGATGTTCGGCAGGTACACCAGGCCCACGACCGTGAGCCCTACGACGGACAGGGTGGAGTCGGTGATCCCATAGGAGCGGGTCAACGCACCCAGGTTTCCCACCAGGATGGCCAGCGCTCCCAGAGCTCCCGCCGCGGCCATCCATTTCAGCCAGCTCGTCGCCAGGCGAAAAGACTCGACGGGCCAGGTTGGCAAGCCGCGGCGCAGCAGCAGAGCCCGCCAGATGCGCGAACGCATCCCCAAACCAACCGCCGCGCCATTGACCAAGAGGGCGGAGATGAGAGCCACGGCCAGGTTGGGGGCGGCGACGGGATACACCGAGCTGGCGTCCCAGATCATGAACCACGCAACAAGCGTGAGAAGCACTGGAATGGCCAAGGCCAACGCCGCGAAGGCCCGCAAGCCGCGGATGCTGATCGAATCCCCGAGGATCTTTGTAATCCGGCGCGAGTAGCCGTAGACCACGACCGCCGCGGGCAACATGGGGAGGAAACCCAGCTCGGCACCCTGCAACTTGATCGGGGCGAGGATGGTGGCCATCCACATCGAGCCGATCGCCGCAGGAACCACGCTGAAGCCACGGGAGATACCGATTATTACCGCGATGGCCGCGATGACCGCCAAGGTGACCCCGTGGTTGATGGCCAAGGGTGGGGCAAAACGCCGGACGTGCGGGCCCCACGTGGCCCACCACCGGCCCCGGCGGGTCTGTGGGGTGGACCGGGCGGGACCCGTCGAACGCACCCGGGGGTCCCGGGCAGGGGAGCTGCCGGCCGCAGCCGAGGTGGACTGCGGAAGGGGGAAGCGCTCCGGCTCGCCGGGCTGCGCAGGCCGGGAGGGGCGCTCGGCTTTTTTGGGTTCTTGCTGCTGGCGTTCCTCCCGCTCGCGGATCCTGCGCTGGGCGGCCTCGCGGGAGGCATGGCGATCGGCCATACGCTGGGCAGCGGAGCGGTTTGCCGAGCGCGTGCGCCCCGTTGCCGGTCGACGCGCGGACAGGCGGCGGGATCCAGGGCGGTTGGCGTTGGCGTCTCTACTCACCCCTCCCATTGTGCCCGTACGCCTGGTGCAGGCGGGCGACTGACTCGCCTCCCGGCTGCGGCCTGGAACTAGTGGGGAGACAACGATCACCTATCCCCGTTTGCTTGCGCAAAGTGTGCATCTTTCATAGGGCGGCGTGGCCGCAAAACCGCATTTCGGAGGGCTTTTTGACGGCGGTGCGGTGGGGCCAGAATAATGCCGTGTAACTTCCGAGACTATCCGGCCGTTATTTTTTCGTGATTTGGCTTGCCCAGTGGGGGGTCTAAGGCTAGTGTTACGTCTCGTTGATAACGAAGTGGTCACAATCAGACGAGCAGACGACGAAAAGGTAACGAATCGTGCAGAAGACTTCTGGAGCGCGGCGCGTGGGCTCCCATCGCAAGCAAGACACTTCCGCGAAGCGCCGCGTGGCGATGGTTGCAGTTGCAGCTTCCGCCGTGACCTCAGCAGGAGCGGCCGGAGGTGCAGCGGGCGCCAGCACCGGGGCGCAGCATAACGCTGGTTCCCGCGACGTGAAGCTCGCCGCTGATACCACCATCCTGGCCCAGGGCGAGGGTGCCGGGGCCGCCGGCTCCAGCTCGGCCCCCGCCACCGGGGAAGCCCCCCAGATCTTGGAGGTTCCGCAGGCCGTTCCCGCTGGGGACCTCGCAGGCCAGTTGGATTCCGCCATGCGCTTCGCCGCCCAGCGCGCCGCCGCCGATCTCGCGGCCCGGGCTCCCATGGCCGCCAAGCCCGCTGAGGGCACCATGACCTCCCCCTTCGGTCCTCGCTGGGGCGGGTTCCACAATGGCATTGACATCGCGAACGCCATCGGTACCCCCATCCTGGCCGTGGAGGATGGAACCGTCATCGATTCCGGCCCTGCCTCCGGCTTTGGCCAGTGGATCCGCATCAAGCATGAGGACGGCTCCGTGAGTGTCTACGGGCACATGCAAACCCTGGACGTGGCGGTGGGCCAGAAGGTCACCGCCGGGCAGAAGATCGCCGGCATGGGCAGCATGGGCTTCTCCACCGGCTCTCACCTGCACTTCGAGATTCACCCGGACGGGGCCAACCCGGTGGACCCGATCCCGTGGCTCGCCGCTCACGGCATCACCGTTTAAGAGAACAAAGCTGCTGTAGCCCGCCTCTCAGGCTACAGCTTTTCCATCGGCACACCGCCGAACAGCATCAGCCGCACGGTCCGCTCGCCCCCGAAGTCAATTATGACGGTGGTGTGCGGGCCGCTTCCGTCTACGTTCTTGACGGTTCCGAGCCCGTACTTATCGTGGTTGACCCTATCCCCCACATCCAGCTTGAGCGGTGCGGCACCCGACTTGCTGCCACGCGGACTCGGCCGAGGGCCGCGGCGCTGCTGTGGCGGCTTGGGGCGGGCCCAGTGCGGGGTGCTCGGGGTGACCTCCGCCGCACCGGAGCTGCCGAAGCCTTCCGATACCCAGCCCGTGCCGTAGGCTCCGCTGGCTCCCCACTCCGGCGCCTCCCGCAGCCAATCCCATAGGGATTCCGGCACCTCCCCGAGGAAACGCGACGGGGGGTTCGTTGTGGGCGACCCCCAGGCGGAACGGGAGATGGCCCGGCTGATGAAAAGCTTCTCCTTGGCTCGGGTGATCCCCACATAGGCCAACCGGCGCTCCTCCGCCAGCTCCCTCGGATCCCCTAGCGACCGCATGTGCGGGAACTGGCCATCTTCCCATCCGGGCAGGAACACGACGGGGAACTCCAGCCCCTTGGCGGTGTGCAGCGTCATGAGCGTGACCATGTCCTGGTCCTCATCGGGGATCTGGTCGGCGTCTGCCACCAGGCTGACCCGCTCTAGGAATGCCTGAACACTACCCAAGGGAGCTTCCCCCTCTGCGAGGTCACTGGCGCCGCTGGCCTCCTCTTCGGCACCGGAGGGCATCTCCTCGTAGGCCTTAATATTCGCCGCTTCCCGGGAGAACTCGTGGCTCACGCTAACCAGCTCGTTGAGGTTGTCCAGCCGTGCCCCGTCCTGGGGGTCCGAGGATTTCTCGAGTTCAGCTTTATAACCGGTCCAGTCCAGGATGGCGGTGATAATGCGCCCCAGGTCGGGCAGGCCCAGACCGGTGCCGTCGGAGGCGGTCATCTCCGCAGCGGAGGTCTCGGCACGCAGACCGTCCATCATCTCCAGGAACCCGGCGATGGCGTTGCGGCCCCGGCCGGAGAGCTTAGCGACCTTCCCCTCCGCTGCGTCCCGCAAGCCCTCGCTGAAGCTAATGCCATTGCTTTCGGCGTGCAGGCCCACCTGAGCCAGGGCGCGATCCCCGATACCCCGCCGGGGGGTGTTGATGATGCGTCGGAGGGCAATGGCGTCGCTAGGATTTTCCAGAACCTTGAGATAGGCCACAACATCCCGCACCTCCCGGCGCTCGTAAAACCGGGTGCCCCCAACGACCTTGTAGGGCAGGCCAGAGCGCATAAACACGTCCTCCAGCGGCCGGGAAGCCCCGTTCGTCCGGTACATCACGGCGATATCGCCGTAGGAAATCCCGCTGTCAGACAGCTCGTCGATCTGGCGCGCGATGAAGCGGGCCTCGTCGTGCTCATTGTCGGCGACGTAGCCGCCGATCGGATCGCCTCCGCCCAGGTCCGTCCACAGGCGTTTGGCGCGGCGGCCCTGGTTCTTCGCGATGACGGCATTCGCGGCGGAGAGGATGGTCTGGGTGGACCGGTAATTCTGCTCCAACAGAATGGTGGTGGCGGTCGGGTAGTCCCGCTCGAACTCCTCGATATTGCGAATGGTTGCGCCGCGGAAGGCGTAGATGGACTGGTCTGCGTCGCCCACCACGCACAGTTCAGCGCCGCCGGCCTCGGGATTGCCCACCAGGGTGGAGACCAGGACGTACTGGGCGTGGTTCGTGTCCTGGTACTCGTCGACGAGAACGTGGCGGAACCGCCGCCGATAGTGATCCGCCACCTCCAGGTTGGTGCGGAGGATGCCCACCACTTCCCCAATGAGGTCGTCGAAGTCCACGGCGTTCGCCTCCCGCAGGCGGGCCTGATAATCGGTGTAGAGCTGGGCGACGGTGATGAGGTGGGTGTTGGCATCCCGCTTGGCTTCCTCCAGGGCCGCCTTCGCGTCAACCAACTCGTTCTTCCAATTGGAGATCGTCGCCAGAACTCCCCGGGGGGCGAACTCCTTGAGATCCAGGTTGTGGTCCTTAATCACCATGGTGATTAGGCGCTTGGAATCATCCGAGTCGTAGATGGTGAAGTTCTGGTTCAGCCCCTCCACGAGGTGCGCGTTGTGCCGCAGGATGCGCACGCACATGGAGTGGAACGTGGAGACCCACATCCGGGACGCCTCGGGGCCGATCAACGCGGCCACGCGCTCGCGCATCTCCGCGGCGGCCTTGTTGGTGAAGGTAATGGCGAGGATCTGCCAGGGGGCCACCGCACCGCCGGCGAGTAGCCAGGCGATCCGGCGGGTCAGCACACTAGTTTTGCCGGAGCCCGCGCCGGCGACGATGAGCAGCGGGCTGCCAGTATGGGTGACGGCCTGCCGTTGCTGCGGATTCAACCCCTCCAGCAGCTTCTCCCGATTCGGCTTTTCCCGGCCCGGTTTTTCCCGGTCCGCTGCCAGTTGCGTGTGCCCCGCCCCGCGCACGTGGCGGGCCACTCCCGCTTGGCGGCGCGCCTGGGTGCCACCTCCGGCCGCGCCCCAGCCGCCGTTCCTCCCTGCGAAAGCTTCGCCCACGTCTATCCTCACCTCTCTGTTGGGTTCACCCACCCCTGTGCCGGGTCACCGTACAATCAACCCTATGACGAGCGCGGGACATGGCGATCAGCAGGGCCTCGAACAGCCTTCGAACAGTAGTTTCACGGTCCGCATGCCCTCCGGCACGCAAGACCCACTGTCCGATTCGGAGATTCGAACCTACCGCGAGGAGATCGACCGCATGGATCGCCTCATCATCGATGCGATTCACCGGCGCAGCGAGGTATCGAAAGCCATCGGGCGGACCCGGCAGGGGTCCGGGGGGACGAAGCTGGTTTACACCCGAGAAGTGGCCATCATCAATATGTTCCGGGAGGAGTTCGGCTCGGAAGGGGTGGAGATCGCCAAGGCCCTCCTGCAGTTGGGCCGCGGCCGCCTGGGCTAGGAGAACCCAGGGCCACCCGTGTCGCGCGCGTTTAAGCCTTCTGAACGCTCACGCTGCCGTCGCCGTTGACGCTGACCTTCGCAGCGAAAGCGGCGGCCAGGTTCATCCGCTGCCAAGATCCCGCCGCGCTCATGTCGTCTAAGGGGTAGCCGCCGGGGATTGCGGTCTGCCGGAGCACAGAGGCGCGCTGTTCGTAGTTCAACTGGGGGAACTTCGTGAGCAGCAGGTCCGGGGCGGCCTTCGGAACGATGGGGGCGTTCACTTGCTTGGTGATCGGCCCGAAATCGTAGGTCATTCGGTGGGTGTACTCGGCCACGGCGTCCGGGGTGCTGTGGTAGGCACCGGAGGCGGCGATGGCCTGGTCCAGCGGCTTGCCCGCGCGCCATTCCAGCTCGGCGCGCAGTTCGGCGGACGCTTGGGTAATGGCGTCGCGCATATGAAGATCGTTCCATCGATCGGCGGCCGCGGCGGTTCCGGTCATCCGGCCCCCGATAACATCCAGAGGATAGTGGACGCCCATCACCAGGCGATCGTAGCCAGCTTCAGCACCGCGATCCAGGATCTGCGGGCCGAGCTCCGGGAGCATGATGGCCCACAGCGTGGTGACCCAAGCGGCCTGGTTAGTGTGGCCGGACGGGAAGGACGGGGAAGTCTCGTAGAAGTCCCGGGACCCCTTTTGG
This sequence comes from Corynebacterium heidelbergense, assembly GCF_028609845.1. Classification (NCBI taxonomy): domain Bacteria; kingdom Bacillati; phylum Actinomycetota; class Actinomycetes; order Mycobacteriales; family Corynebacteriaceae; genus Corynebacterium; species Corynebacterium heidelbergense. Next base: position 1,795,357 of record NZ_CP063191.1, read on the forward strand.
TAGCGCTGGATGCGGTCGGGGGCCACGACGAAGGGGCGTTCGTAGCCGAAGTTCTGCTTTTCGAAGTAGCTGGAGCTGGCTATTCCCCCGGCGCGGGCCAAGTACCCGTTACCCAGGAGGAAATTGGTTTTCGGCAGGCGGTTTTCTGCGAGGGCGTCGCGGAAGTGCTGGCCGAGTTCCGGGCCAAGAGCGTCCGCAAATTCAGTGAGAATGCCGGCCTGATCCGCCGCCGCATCGCGCTGGGCACGATCGATGAGCTGCGGGTCCGAGGCGGCGGCATTGTTGATCCGCACGGTCGTTTCGAGGTTCTGCGCCATGACCTCCGGATGATTGGCGCGGAGATCATCGAAACCCTGGATGACGGCCTGGTAGCTGCCCGGCGGGTAGGAGCTGATGTCCGAGATGTACCCGCCGAGGAATTCCGGGCCGAAGGGCGTGGGCACGGGAGCCCCGGGGTGCTGGACGGGCTGGGGGTAGCCGGGAACACCCTGAGCGCCCGCGACCTGAGGAACCTGCAGCCCGTCGAGGGGGGAGGCCGCCGCCGGGTTGGTGGTGAGCGCGGTGCTTGCTGCGATGGCGGTGAGGCTGGCTGCCCACACCGCCCGGCGCTTCCGGGGGTGGTGGGGGGATCGAATGCCGGGGATGCTCACGGGAGAGGGCGCCTTTCGTTCTGGAACGGGGCTGAAGATCGTCGACCGGGCTGAGACGGCGGCTAAAGAATGTCGCGCTCCGCCTGGGAGGACCGAACTAACAGAGGGGAAATTACCCGTGAGCCGGTCCTGGAGGGTGACCTTAGGGTGAACGGATGATGGTGCTGAAGTGAACTTTTGGCAGGAAAGTTCGGTGGGCTAACATGGCCCGCAGACTGAGGACCGGCGCGCGGCCATTTTTCTCCCTCACTACCCCTTGAGCGGACACCGCGGCCGTTACCTGAAGGCCCCGCAGCATACCCAGGCGGATTGGGGCCGATCATTCCGGCACATTCTCGCCCGACTTTTCCTGCCCAGGTTCTGTGGCCCCGGAACTCGATTGGGCCTCCCGGGCTTCCGGGCACCAAAGGACAATAATGATTCGCCATTCTGCACAATTCCTCCCCTCCCAGCCAGTTGCATTTACCCGCTATTTGAATACGACGCCAGTACCTCCAGCGCAGCGGCAGACCATCCTGGCAAATCCCCAGTTTGGCGCCGCCTTCACCGATCACATGGTGGGGATGGATTGGGATGAGAGGCAAGGGTGGCACAATGCGCGGGTAGAGCCCTACGGGCCAATCGCGATGATGCCCTCCGCCGTGGTGTTCCACTACGGCCAGGAAATCTTCGAGGGCCTCAAGGCCTATCGGCACGCGGACGGATCCATTTGGACCTTCCGACCGCAGGACAACGCAAAGCGGTTTCAACGATCCGCGCACCGGCTATCCCTGCCGGAGCTGCCAGTTGACCATTTTCTGGCTTCGCTGAAGCAGATCGTCGATGTAGATAACGAGTGGGTGCCCGGCGCGGAAGGGCAGAGCCTGTACCTGCGGCCCTTTATGTTTGGGAGCGAGGCCTTTTTGGGGGTTCGCTCCGCGCGGGAAGCGCGGTTCCACGTGATCGCGAGCCCTGCTGGGGCGTACTTCAGGGGCGGGAACGACTCGGTGTCGATCTGGGTCAGCGACTACTACCGCAGGGCGGGGAAGGGCGGGACCGGATCGGCGAAGTGCGGCGGCAACTACGCGGCGAGCTTGTTGCCCCAAGGGCAGGCACTGGAGCACGGCTGCGACCAGACGCTGTTTTTGGACACCGAGGGCAACGTCGATGAATGCGGCAGCATGAACATCGTCTTCGTGATGAGCGATGGGACCGTCGTGACCCCCGAGTCGGACACGATTCTGCCCGGCATCACTCGGGAGTCCTTGCTGCAGCTGGCGGAAGACCGCGGGATGAAGGTTGTACGGCGGTCCGTGAGCTTGGCGGAATGGCGCGAAGGGGTGGCAAGCGGGTCGGTTCGTGAGGTCTTTGCGTGCGGCACGGCTGCGGTGGTGATCCCGATCCGTGAGTTGTGCGGCATCGACGGTGGGGAGGAGTTCCGCGAGCAGCAGCCGAGGGGCGAGCTGGCGCAATCGCTGCGGGATGAGCTGGTGGGCATTCAGATGGGCCGGGACGATGATCGCCACGGGTGGCTCTACCGGTTGGATGTCGACTGAGGCTAGCGGCGACCGGGGCTGGACGGCGGCCCAGGCTGGACGGCGCGGGGGCCGGATGGCGGAGGGGGCGGGTATCAATCGCCCCCTAGCCCGCGTTTTTACCGCTATCATGCCAACAAAACCCGGATCCGCGACACAAAACCGGTAAAAACGGAGGCCCTGTGAGCGCAAAACCGGTAAATCGGGGGCTCCCCGAGAGCGGAAACGCGCAAACGCTCAGATACCGGCTGTGCTGCCGTGTTTTCGAAGCGGTGTCACCTCCCACCTCCCTCCCGCCCGGCAGCAGACCACCGACGCAGACCGTGGCGAACCGTTCCGCCGGGGGTACTGCTCCGGTGCTACGCAACTCTAACGGGACCACTCCCCAACTGCTTCCAACCACATCTCCGCTGAGAGTAGCTTGAGGGACATGAAACGTACTTCGGTCTTCCTCACAGCTCTCGCAGCCACCGCTTTAATTTCTGCCTGTTCAGACGGGGACTCGAGCCAGAATGCTGCTGGTACGTTTTCTGCCGCGCCCTCCCAGTCGCAGTCGCAGCCCACTACAGACGGCTCACCCACCGCTGCGGGACCTTCCCCCACTCTCGGACAGGGATCTCCCGACTCCAGACCTGCACCCGCTACGCAAGACAACAGAGGCCCCTGCACGGCGGACACGGCGCTACAGTCGTTCAAAGCCCATGAGCCGGATGTTCCGCCACCTTCCTGACTTATCTTACCGATGGCTTTTACCTGACTGGGAGTTCTGACTTCACCAATGCCCTCAGAGTGTGCGGTGGACTGCACTGCATCGACGCGGGTGCTGCCAATATAACAACCAAACCTCCAGCGCAAACTTTCTGCTTCACAATGCAGAGCACACAGATGCCATCACAACAAGATAGCGCCGTTTATCCAGCTCCGAGGGCCGAGTCCGTTACGCCATCACATTGGAAACACTAGCGCATCTCAAGGCGGTAAAACCTGTTTCGGCACAGCTTGAACCGTAAAGTCTACACTACAGGAGCACCATAGAAGTAGATTTCAAGAAGTAAGTCTATCCCCGAAGCTTCTAGGAAACTGTGATATAAAATTTAGCCTACTGACACTTATCGTAAATTAACAGGTTAAACTTTTTTCTACTATAGAGGTGGGAACCAAAGATTTCACCATTCGAATCTACATCATACTAGCGTCGATGTACACAGCGGCAGACCCCCTTTAAAGAGATTCGACGGTACGGTTAGCCACCGCAGAACCGTGATACACTCTAACCGCGAACCAGCCGTTCGACCAATTTCACAGGCACAGTACTAAGGATTAATCGAATGACTACTCGGTCGACGGAACACCCAGAAGCTTTGCAATAAAAAGTTCACTAAAGTTGCTACGGCCTGCGAAACAACCCAGGCCACCAGCAATGTCTTATCGGACAAATCCACAAGTGTTCTAACTTGATGATCCACGACTACAGCTAGCGCGAAGCATGTGGCATAGGCAACAATAGCTCTCCGATTTTCCGCGCTACTGCGTTCGCCATCGAACGTGAAATAGCTATTTAATAGGTAAGCTACCGTACTGCCAATAGCATAAGAAAGCGCCCTGGCACAGGTTGGATTAACGGAGACATTTATGAGCAAAGCTCGGGAGCCGTAATCAAAAAGCGCGCCCGCAATTCCAACGAGGCCGAATCGTGAGAGCGTTTTTACCATTCGTTACAAAAGCGCTTACGTGTCACCATCGAGACATCCACCACCGTTTTCCATCATTACGTTGCTCACAAGCCACCTTGACAATGAGAAAGTGGAGCCCGCGGTTCTCGCCAGACGCCAAGATACAGGTACCGTGGCTATCGTACGGCCCCTTCCACGCTGAAGCTGCACTCGCGCTGCCAGTTCCCACCCCGAGCAAGCATACTGTCGTAGTAAAAGCAGCAAGCGATCTCATAGCCAGTTTCTTCTTCGACCTGATGCGTCCTTTTTCTCGGTCATACTCTATGCGCCCGCTGACCCGCTCAATTAACAATTCCGTCAAATAGCCGGTTGCTCGAGCCGATATTCCTTGCGGTAACCATCAGCGGACTGGGTTTTCCGAGCCTTCTTCAGACCCCGTACGACCCGCAGCACGGTACCCGGCCTAGTGTTACCAGGTTCATGGGCTGCAGGCATGAGGGTAGCTTACAGCCGGATTGCTAGCAAGAGGCCATCCAAGGACTTTCCTTCGCAACCGTTCGCGAAAGCTGACAGCACGAAGACCAAGGTACTAGGGTGACTACCGCCCAGTCATGATTTCGCTCCGCATTGCGATGCGGGTTTGGGCTCCCGATGCACCTCAACGCTCTGTGGCTCTTACTGCTCGGTTGGGAGCGGGGATTATTTTCGTAGTGCGGCACCTAGTCCAAGTCTCTTAGCAACGCACCTTCGACAAGCCACTTTCTGTGATCCCTGTCCGGACTGGCTGGCCGCGGCAACATGGTATCAACTCATCCCCAGGCACTCCTTTCTGGCGACTATGTAGCGAGACAGCTCGCCTGATTTTGGTTGAGCAGCGCCCTTGACTTTGCGTCTTAGCGAGTGACAGCTGACACGAGAACGGACGGCTTGCTGTAGGTTCGATTCCCCTCTTTCGGTTAGGGCGAGGGGCTGGTGCGTGGGTAGGTGACATCTGACGTGGCTTGCCGTTGATGAGCCTGGAAGGCTGCCGCCGTGCCTAGACCTATCCCCAGGAGTTCCACGACCATGTTCTCGGCGCGATTCGGTCCCGCGAGGACGGCAGGAGGATCGAGCAGATCCCCTCTGACGCCGGGATCCACCCAACAATGCTGACGCAGGGGATGCGTAAGGCCGATGTGAAAGCCAGGATCAAGCCCAGCACCACGGCCGCAGGGTCCCTACAGCACCAGGAGCTTACGCGCCGGGTACGACTACTCGAGCAGGAAAACGAGGTGCCGCGCTGCGCCGCAGCCTACCTCTCCCAGGCGAACCTGCCGGGAGAAGGCTCAGCCCACTCATCGGCGAACTCGCCGTCGAGTCGATGTTTCGTCAGACCGCGTGGCGGTTTGTCAGGCCACCAGATAGACCAGCACCATCAACCGACGTCGCAGGGGCAGGCACAGGCGTTCGGACCCCCGTCCACGATGACCGGGGCAACCGCGAGTTCACCGCCGTCGCCCCGAACAATCAGACCACGCCAAACCCGCGACTGACCAACACCACTGGCCACACAACCGGCGAGGGAACGGTATACCCATGTGCGATCGAGGTCGTCTACTTGAGGACGAAGCGTCAGCGCCTCGATGAGCTCGCCCATGAAGCCCCGCCTCGCGGTCCACGTTCTCAACAGCGCCATCGCCAGACGAGGTGACGCTGCCGGATGTGTTCTACACAGCAAGAAAAGATTCCAATTCCGATGCTGAAGATGCACGACGCGATCAACCGTCACGACTTCGTCGGACCCTTGGGGCAAGCCGGTGCGTGCGGGGGCAACGCCGCCATAGGAAGCCTCTTCTTCCTGATGCACAAAACGTTCTCGACCAACAATTTTTGGCAACCAAAGACGAGCTACAAACGGCGACTGTGTGATGGATCCAACACACCGACCGCCACCGCCGACGCCAAGACCGCCTCGGCCGCTTAACCCCCCATCGAATACAAGACCATCAGGCCCCACCCAGCCACTCAACCTGCCTGACTACCCGTGTCATGCAACCCCGCACCAGCCCCACCTCGGCTGGCTCTTACCCCTGCCGCAGGTCTTAGGTGTCCCCCAGCATGACAATTGATCATCTGCCACTCATCTCGAACTTAGCTCTCTCTCGGTTAGGAAACGTCATGGAAACCTCTGGTGTCCTGGAGGATTTGAGATCCTGAGGCCAGTAGAGGTGGCCAAGTACGACCACGAACTCGGCTGGTATAAACGTCATCGACCTGGTGCCCCGCCCCCGGCAGCAGGCCACCGAGGATATCCCTGCCAAACGGTTCTAGCCGGGCGCTGCTCCGGTGCTACGCAACTCTAACGGGACCACTCCCCAACTGCTTCCAACCACATCTCCGCTGAGAGTAGCTTGAGGGACATGAAACGTACTTCGGTCTTCCTCACAGCTCTCGCAGCCACCGCTTTAATTTCTGCCTGTTCAGACGGGGACTCGAGCCAGAATGCTGCTGGTACGTTTTCTGCCGCGCCCTCCCAGTCGCAGTCGCAGCCCACTACAGACGGCTCACCCACCGCTGCGGGACCTTCCCCCACTCTCGGACAGGGATCTCCCGACTCCAGACCTGCACCCGCTACGCAAGACAACAGAGGCCCCTGCACGGCGGACACGGCGCTACAGTCGTTCAAAGCCCATGAGCCGGATGTTCCGCCACCTTTTCCCAACAACGATGACCCAGATGCCGGATGGGCATTCGACCGCTCCGAAAACTCTGGCTTCACTGACGCGGCAAACGTCTGCGCTCCCCTCGGATACGTGACGTTAGGGATTCGAATGCCAACAGGATCCTCGCCTATACAGATCGTGCTTTTCCACAATGGGCAGTACATCGGCGTCGCTACAAAGAAGGCCTACGCCAAGGCCGACGTCGCACGCATTGACGGCTCTTCGATTCGTGTGACCTGGCGCTTTCCTAGACCAGGCGAGTCTAACGCTGAGGCCTCTGGCGAGACCGAAGCCCAATTCAGGTGGGATAGTGCAGCGAACAAGGTGGTCATGACCGGCGGCGTACCCGACTACTGATACCTCCTCTAACCCGCTGCGGTGGGTCAAAAACCACGGGCAAAAACACGGGCCAAATCGCCCAAGACCGCAGTTCTGCCACGCTCGACTGCATCTTCGAGCGCATTTTTACCGCTCCCATGACTGAAAAACCCTGATCCGCGACACAAAACCGGTAAAAACGGGGCCGGGGGCGGCAAGGCACGGGGCGACTAACAAACGGGGCCGGGGCCGCTAGAGAACCAGGGTCGACAGAGCCAAGGAGCCGGGGCCGCCGGAACGCAGCCGTTGCAGCACATGCGAAAGCCCCTCGCCGGTGTCTCCACTGGCGAGGGGCTTTCGTTTAGTAGCGGGGGCAGGATTTGAACCTACGACCTCTGGGTTATGAGCCCAGCGAGCTACCGAGCTGCTCCACCCCGCGACGGGTCAGAATCGCGGCAAACACAGTGTGTCCGCCCGAAGCGACTCCCATACTCTAACGCAACTTCCAGCCGAACTAAAATCGCCTGCTCGCCCCCACCCGCGGGCGGGCCGCCCCAGCCCGCCTATCCCTGCTGCTTCTGCAGGTCGCTCACCGCGGCGTCTAGCTCATCGAGGGCCTTGCCGAATTCCTCGAAGCTGCCGTTCTGCCGGGCCTGCTTCACCCGATCCATGGCCTCGCGCACCCTCTGGGCAGCGGCGGAGGACACGCTGCTGTTAGGTGGCGTCGTACCATTCTCCGGACGGTTCTCCGGACGATCGCCCTGATCGCCCTGACCACCGTTCCCACCGCCCGCAGCAGCATTCCCAGCCCCCGCCTGGGCCGCATCCGAGGCCGCAGCGGGATTGATCCCCACCTGACTCAGCGCCTCCGCAATCGTGGGGGCGTAACCCACCTGCCCGTTGAAGGTCACCAGCACCCTCAGCAGCTTCGGGAAGGCGGAGGCCTGGTCCGCGCGCTTGGCGTACACCGGCTCCACATAGAGGATCTGCCCATCGCCGACGGGCAACGTCAGCAGGTTGCCGTTCGTCAGCGTGGTGGTGCCCTTCAGCAGCGTGCGCTCCTGCGCCGCCCGGTCGGAGGACATCATCGTGTCCTGCGCCTGGCGGGGGCCCTGCGTCTGCGTCCCCGTGGGCAGCACCCGCACGTTGATCTTGCCGTAGCTCTCCGGGTCGCTGGACACGCTCATCTGGGCGGCCAGGAAGTCACGCCGCAGGCCCACGAACGCGGTGGTCAACTGATAACTCGGCTGCTTCGTGCGGGGGTCCGCTGCGACCACGTAGTACGGCGGCTGGTTCAGCTCCTTCTTCCCCTCCGGCGCGGTGGGGTCGGCGGGCACGGACCAGAAGGCATCATTCTGGAAGAACACGGAGGGATCCGAGACGTGGTACTTGGAGATCAGCTCGCGCTGCGTCTTGAACATGTCCTCCGGGTAGCGCAGGTGGCTCATCAGTTGCTCGGAAATTTCCGACCGCGGCTTGACCACCCCGGGGAAAGCCCCCATCCACGCTTTCAGCACCGGATCCTCGTCGTCGAAGGCGTAGAGGTCCACGCTGCCGTCGTAGGAATCCACCACGGCCTTCACACTGTTGCGGATGTAGCTGACCTGGTCGTTGACCAACTGGGTCTGCGCCACGCCGTTAGGGGTCGCCCGGTCGGCCGTCGCGTTGGTCAGGGAGGTCCGCTGGGCGTAGGGGAGGTTCTGCAAGGTGGTGTAGCCGTCCACGACCCACTTGATGCGCCCGCCATCGACGATGGGGTAGGTCTTGGAGTCCGTCGTCAACCATGGGGCCACCTTGTGCACGCGCTCGCGGGGGTCCCGTTCGTAGAGGATGCGGGAGCCCTCCCCGATCCGGTCGGTGAGCAGCATGTTCATCGATTGGAAGTGGATGGAGTACATCAGGCGGTTGATGGGGTTGGAGACGTCCACGCCACCATCGCCCTCGTAGGTGTAGTTCTTGGTGTCCGTGTCGAACTCCATGGGATTGGCCGCGTCCCGGTTGCCGGCGATGGCGTAGTCCGAGTTGGCGACGGAGGAGGACGCGATCAGCGGACCGAAGTAGATGCGCGGTTGCTTGAGGTCCAGCTTGAGCTCCCCGCCCTGGTCCTTGCGGTCCAGGGACTGGAGGTCGGCAACGGTGTAGACGGGGTATCCGCCGCGGGAAGAACCGGCGTCCCGCGCGACCTCGTCCACCTTGCGGGCGGGGGCCGCGATGAAGCCGTTACCGTGGGTGTAGACCGTGTGCCGGTTAATCCAGTCGTTCTGGTTGCCGGTCAGGGTCTGGGGATTCAGCTCACGGGCGGCGACGACGAAGTCCCTCATCTGCCCGTTCACCTCGTAGCGGTCGATGGAGAGCTCGTCGGGGAAACCGTAGAAGTTTCGGAGCTGCTGTTGCTGGGTGAAGGTCGGGCTCAGCACGTCCGGATCCAGCAGCCGGATGTTGGAGATAGTCGCCTCGTCCTTGGCGATGGATTTGCGCTTGGCCTCGGCGTTGTCGGGCTGCTTCGCGCCCCAATCGCGTTCATAGGTGACGTTGTCGTCGCCGATGCCGTAGGCGAATCGGGTCATCTCGATGTTCCGGCCGATGTATTCCCGCTCTCGTTCGGCGCGGTTCGGGGCCACCGAGAATTGTTCCAGTGCGGCCGGCCAGGCAATGCCGACGGTCAGGGAGGACGCCACCATCAGCGCGACGCCCAGAGCCGGAATCCGAAGGTCCCGGACCACCAGCGTGAAGAAGAACAGGGCCGCCACGAACAGGGAGATCACCAGCAGCACAATCTGGGCCGGCAGTACGGCGTTGATGTCGGTGTAGGAGGCCCCCGTGAAGGTTCCCTGGTTCCGGTTCATGAGGGAGTACCGCTGCAGCCAGTAGTTCGCTGCCTTGTTCAGCATCCACAGCCCGGCGATGAAGGCCAGTTGGCGGCGCGCTGCCGGGGAGATGGAGGCCTTCTCCCCCACCCGCGGATTGCCGGTGGTGATGGACCCCAGCAGGTAGTGGAGCACGGCGTTGACGATGAACGCCATGATGAGCAGCAGGCTGAGGGTGTGCACAACGAACTGCAGCATAGGCAGGTCGAAGGCGTAGAACCCAAGGTCCCGGTGGAATTGCGGGTCCTGCACCCCGAAGTCTCCCCCATTGACCCACAGCAGCGCCGTACGCCAGTTCCCCTGCGCAATGAGCCCGGCGGCCAAGCCCGCGGAGATGGGAAAACCGACCAGAAGGGGCCGCACATTCCGCGCGATGCGGGAGCGCTGGGCGCTGAGGGGGCTCGCGGAGGTGATGGCGGTGAGCTCGTGGGGCCGCCGACGATATGCCGCCCACGTCGCCAGCCATGCGGCGAGCGCGGCAAGCACCCCAAACACGAAGAACAGCACCGCGCGGGTGATGATCACACCGACGTAGACGCCCTGGTAGCTGATGCTCCGGAACCACTGGAAGTCCGTGAACACGGAGACCACGATGGGGATAATCAAGAAGGCGGCCGCCACCACCGCAGCGACTATGCCCAAAAGTTTAGAGCGCTTGGAGGGGACGAAGCGAGCTGCGCGGGAGGCGCGTCCCGCGCGCCCCCGGCCGTTGCCGTCGGAGGCGGAGCCAGGCGTGGTGGTCACAGTGTGTTCTTCTCCTGTTGGTTATGCAAGGCCACACATCACCCCCAGAGGACGAGGGATAGCTCGTCCGGACGTGAGCGTTTGTGCTCCCCCACCTTACGTAGAATCCTTTGGGCGGGAAAAACCCGAAAACGCCAGAACGAGGAAGGGGCCCCTGGGCGATGAGTGAATTCTTCCACCCCGTGGATATCGGCAATCCCCGTGTTCTGAACGCGGCTGTGCTGGAAGCGGTGGATTTCGTCCAGGCTGAAGGGTGGGATCGTCCCCCATCACTGTTCGCCCTCGTCCCCCTCGAGCTTGTCTCGGACGCGGTGGATTTGGTGGAGGATCCCGACCGCAGGAGGCGCAATCCCTTAGCTTTGGTGCTGCAGGAGGATATTCCGGAGCACATTCCGCCCGGCTCAGAAGAATTGGGCGAGTTCATTGCCGCGATACGGTGGCCGAAGGCCGTGGTCGGTGCTGTGTTGGCGCAGGAGATTCGGTTCGTCAATTCTGCGTCGGATGCGGTGGCGCGCCCCGCTCGGTTGTTCTCGGGAATTTTGGACGACGCCGGCACCGGACCCGAACTCACCCTCGTGCAACTGCGCCCGTCGGCGGAGGAATTGGAGCAGGACCTCTTCGCTCAGGACAGGGTGGAGCTGCTGGGCGGAGAGAACCTTGCCCCCGGGGTCACCGCGGCCCTGCGAGCATCCTTCGATCCGGATTAACCGAGGCGCCTGATCATCAGAAGGGTGCCCGCCACTAGGCCGATCGCGACCAATCCCCCGAGAGCCAGAGCAGGCCAGAACCACACCGGCTTGGAATCGGACTTGCCCGCCGCATCCGGCTGCGACTGGCCGGCCGGGTCGGACCCGTTGCTGGGCTGCTTCTGGTTAGCCGAGTCGGTCAGGGGCTGAAACTCCGGACCACTGACCGGGGTGCCAGTGACAACCGCTCTCATGTGGAACTTCATCGGCTGCCGGTTTTCGGCCGAGGCACCCGTTTGCCCTGGCTTGCTTTGCAGGGTCACTCCAATAACTTGTCGGCCCGCCACAACACCATTGGGGTTTTGCGGATCAAACCCTAGTGTCGAAGCCATGTACCGCCTCAGTGCAGCCCCGCGATTGTTTGAAGGGGTACCTGAAAGCGGGCTGCAATCGCGAGTGCCCCTGTCAACGACCTTGGAGAATGTCGGTGCCAGTGCTTCCGCTTCCAAGCACCCTGCTTGTCCTTTGGGTGTCTCGGGGTCGACGGCTTTAGCTGCGATAGCCAGATCCTGGCCCCATTCGAGGGGCACGGAAAAGAAGCGAGTCTCGCCGGGTATGAGGTCCGATTCGATAGGTGAGTTAGCCTCAATCGGGACGGCGGTATCGGGACCAGTACCGCCCGTCACCGGCTTCGGATTGGGGCCGACGTCCTTCACGGCGTTCTCGCGATCAGTCGCGGTAATCGCTCGGGCTGGAGTGGTGCTTCGAACCGCCTTGTGGCCGGATAGGCTGACCTGGACGGGCAAGGGCTGGTCGGCCAAGAAAGGTCCATCCCGGACGACAACGATCCCGTAGTCTCCGGAATTCTGGGCCACGATGGTCTCGTCCACGTAGGCCGGCTTTCCCGTGCTTGGGGCACTATCGTATCCACCAGGTGAAGCGGAAGGCCTCCCGTTGGGGTTGGGAGTCACGTAATTCACCCGAACTGTTCCTCGATATTCCCCTTCGCTGAGGCGGGCAGTTCCTTCGACAGGCGGGGCGACCACGCCGACGTAGAGGACGTCACCCTCTTCGAGATGGACTTTGTAGGTCCGAGCCATGGCATGCTGGCCGGACCGGGATGCGCCAGTAGCGGGAAAGTCTTGCGGGAATGCTGGAAGTTCGGTCCTGATCAGCAGCGGAGTTGTTGGCAAGCCGGGGTGCACCACCGGGGCAGATTCGAAGTTTAAGCCGTCCACCCAAGTGTCTGCACCACCACTGCCATCCCATTTACCCGGAGCACCATCGATGCGTTGGCCGGTCCCGGAGTAGCCCTCCCCTGCGCGCGTCGCTACCTTCATCTTTTCAGTAAGACTCGCCGCGTCCCCCGCATCCGCGTAAGACCCACCTGTGACTTGGGCCACACACTCCAAGTCCCGCCGCCCCTGCTCATCGATGTTCAATCCAATTGTATTGACAACGAGATCAACCCCTTGACCTTTCAGCTCCCTAGCCACCTCACAGACTGGCGGCGGAGCACACGTATCCACCCCGTCGCTAACGACCACCACGCTGCGCGGACCCGACGACGGCAACGCCGCCGCTGCCTTACGCAACGCCGCCCCAATAGGCGTATAACCCCGTGGGATCACACTCGCAACGGCAGCCTTCGCCCGATCCACATCCCCTTGAGAAACCGGTCGCAATTCAGTCACATCTGCACAACCAGCCGCCTTCTCCTCGTCCGAACTACCCGTCTGTGTCCCGTACGTCAGTAACCCAAACCGCTGCTGGGGCCCCAAGGCATCGATCAGCGAGGACGTCGCCTGCTTCGCCGCATCAATGCGCGTCATCTCCCCACCTGCATCCGGAGTTAACATCGACCCCGAAGCATCCAACACCACCTCGACCGGAACACCATCCCCAACAGGCTCGGGCTGCGCACTTGCATCACCCGCCGAGGTGAAACCGCCCGCCACAACCGCAATTACCACAGCCAAAGACCAGGCCACTCCACGTTTGGGAACACAATGTACACCCCGCATCAACCGACCCACCGCCACAACCCCACTTCAGTCGTACCGCTTAAACACACCGGCTACCGCCTAGGGTAAAACACCCTGCAGACAACCGCTGGACAAGATGTCACCCCGCTCCCAGGCAGGGTCGCTCAGCTACTCACAATGGCTGGGCTGTTTACCCCCGTCGAGGTCCTTCAAGTCCCCCACTGCATCGGAAAGCGAATCGACTTTAATCAGCTCGATTCCTTTCTCTCCTTCCTGAACGGCTTCCGCGCAGTTGTCGGCCGGTACGAGAAACGCGCTGGCCCCGGCGTCCTTAGCCGCCTGAATTTTATGGGTGATCCCCCCAATGGGCCCGACCTTGCCTTCCGCATCGATCGTGCCCGTTCCCGCGATGAATCGGCCGCCCGTTAACTCCCCGGGCGACAACTTATCAACCACGGCCAACGAGAACATCAACCCCGCAGAGGGGCCGCCAATATCGGCGAGGTTGTACTCCACCCGCAACCCCCCCGCAGGCTGGGCCACCGTCGTCACCCCCAGGAACGCCGATTTCTCCCGGCCCTGCCGAAACTCCTCAGGAGTCTCGGCCAAAGTCACAGGGAAAGACACGCTCTTGCCCCGCCGATCTACCGTGACCGTCACTGTGTCCCCCGGCGCATGCTCTCGCACCGCGGCGGCGACATCCGAGGGCAGGGTGACCTTCTTATCGTTTACGGACGTGATCACATCATTGACGTTCATCACCGATGCAGCCGGAGAGCTCTCGCTGGTCTTGATCACCATCGTTTCCAGCGGGCGCCGGAGGTAGCTCATCGCCGCGATAGTCGCATTGGATTCCGAGTTGGCAAAGGCCTGCTCGTTATCCTTCTGCACCTGCTGCGGGGACTTGCCCGCGGGGAAGACCTGTTCAATGGGGACGAGCGTGTCCTCCGTAAACAGCCACCGGCTCATCGCCTGGGCCAACGTCATCTTGGTGCGCACCGAGACCGTGGTCATGTTGAGATGACCGGAAGTCTTGTCCTGTTCAGCGCCAACGATATCTACGACGGGCCGCCCCTCCGCCTGCCCCAGAGTGTCGAAGGTTGGGCCCGGCCCCTCGGCAGCGTAGGGGACCGTCAGATCGATGTCCGTGCCGGGAACCGTGGGCAATGTCAGCAAGGACATCACAGCCGCTACGGGCACGGCACCGAGGACGACGGTGCGCGATCGCCGGTTCCAGATTTTCACCCGTCTCACCTTACCTTCCGCCCGCCCCGGCACCCAGGCCAGGCTCCCCCTCCGAGCCGATGAGTTGTTCGCTCACAGCGCACGCCGGGATGGCCCGAGGCGGGCGACGAAACAATTCCTTCTCAGTAGGGTTGGGAACATGAGTAACTTTGGTTTTGGCTCCTCCTCGTCCAACGATGACTCGGACGACGACCGCCACAACAATGATCCGAACCAGAACCCCTTCGGATTCTTCTTCGGCATGGGCCCGCAGGGCCCGGGCGGGGGCAACGGGGGTTTCGGCGGAAACTTCGGTGACATGCTCAACCAGTTCGGGGCGATGATCAGCGGCTTCGGCTCCGACCTGAACAACTCCGACGGCAACGGGGCCGTGAACTACGCGATGTCGGAGCGGATCGCCCGTCGGCACATTGCGGACGCCAAGGGGCCCAAGCCCACGGATTCTCAGGCCGTCGCGGAAGCTGTGCGCTTGGCCGAGCTATGGCTCGATGAAGCCACTGCGCTGCCCGCCGGAGCTACCGGTTCCGTCGCCTTCGGCCCAGAGCAATGGCTGGAGGAGACCCTACCGACCTGGAAGCGACTGGTGGATCCCCTCGCGGAAAACCTCGGGAAGGCCGCGATGGGGGGCGTCCCCAAGGAAATGCAGGAACACATGGGTCCCATGGCGGGCATCATGAAGCAGGCAAACGCCATGAACTTCGGTGTTCAATTGGGCACCACACTCGGCGAGCTGGCCAAGGGCGTAGTGCTCTCCACCCAGTGGGGCATGCCTCTGGCGCAGGGACGCACCGCCGCCATCGCTACCAACCACCTAGAGGAGATGGCCAAAACCCTCGGCGCGGACCGCCGGGAAACCCTCATCTATCTGGCCTGCCGCGAAGCCGCCCACTTCCGACTGTTCCAGCACGTCCCCTGGCTGGCAGAGCGGCTCATTCTGGATGTGGAAGAGTTTGCGGCCGGGCTGGCCCTGGACAACTCCGCCATGGAGGAGGCCTCCGGGGAATTCAACCCGGAGATGCTCAACGACCCCGAATCCCTCAAGGGCTTCATGGAACGCCTGCAGGGGGCCGACCTCTCCCCGAAGGTCGTCAGCTCTAACGCGCACGCGCGCCAACGCCTGGAGACAAGCCTCAGCCTCGTGGAGGGATGGGTGGACTACGTCGTCGGCGCGGCCCTGGGATCCCGCATGCCCAACTCCGCCATGCTCGGGGCGGCGTGGTCCTCCTTCCGCAACAACGGGTCCCCCATGATGGAGGCGCTCACGAAAACAGTGGGCATCAGCCTAACCGCCCCCAAAGCCAACGAAGCCGCCGAGCTCTGGCGGCGCCTGGAGGACGCGGTAGGCACTGAACGCCGAGACGCCGTGTGGAACCACCCGGACTTCCTGCCGGTGGCAGAGGACCTGGACAATCCCGCCGGATACATTGGGAAAATCGCCTTCGACGAGGACGAGATGTCCACCTTCGACCCCATTGGGGAGATCGAGAAACTCGAGCGCGACAACCAACAGCCTGACACCGAAGAGCAACCGTCAGCCGGGGACGACAACGACACCAACGACAACGGTGACAAGAGCAACAACGGGGACAACGACAACAACGGCGAGGAACCCGGCAACAAGAACTAACTGGACAGGTCGGCCCCCCCCACCAGGACCACCTGTGGAAAACCCGGCGCCGCCCCGGGGGTTCCCACGTCGGCGGTGGTTATACTCAACCGCCGAGAACGTCTCCCGCCCCCCCAGGGGGGAAGAGGTGGGAAACAATAGCGACAAAGGGGGGAACCACCGGGGCCATGACCGCGCAACCAGAACCATCAGCACCCCCCACGCGGGCCTCAGCGGAGCTGGCGGTAACCGGCCCCGGCCCCCTGTTGTGTCGGCTGCGCCCCGGCCTGGCCCTGCTCGTCCGGCCTAGAGGTGCGGTCCAGTTCGGCACGCACCCCCACACCGCCCGCATCCTCCCGCTGCCCACCACGGTGAGCCCCGGACAAGTCGTGTACGTCCTGGACCGTGCCCGGCGCCCCACCGAAAGCCACGCCCTGGCCACCAGCCTCAGCCACTGCGGCATCCGCCCCAGCCAAGCTACGGGCATAGTGAGCGAACTGCTGGCCGCAGGCGTTCTGCAACCCGCGCCGCCAACCCCCACCGCCCACCGGCCCTGGCACTACCTGCACACCGGGCGCGTCAGCCAGGACGTCGCGGACATCCTCCAGCGGGACGGCATCCCCACCACCCCCGTCCGCCGCCCCGGGGGTGAACCGCTCCTGCTCGCCGGCATGCTCTTCCCGCCGGCGGACCTCACCTACCAGCTCATGGAACGGCGAATCCCCCACTACCCCTTCGGCATCCTCGACGGCCACGCCGTCGCCGGCCCCCTCGTCCTCCCCGGCCACACCCCCTGCCTCAGCTGCCTGGACCACCTATACCTGCACCAAGACGCGTTGTGGCGCAGCATCCGCCTGCAGGCCGCCGCCCGCCCCACCGGCACCACCCACACCCTCAGCGAACTGCTCGGGGCCCTCGTGCGCAGCATTTTGCTCACGCACCTGGACCCCTGGCGGCAGGCCGGCTGCCCGCCAGCACCCCTGAGCCCAGAGCTCACCCAGCGCATCAGCATCGCGCCACACGCCCTGGACCCCACCCGCGAGCCCATCCCCGCCGCCCCCGACTGCCCGGGCTGCGAACTCGCCCGGGCCTAGGCGTAGTTCCGGGTGATGGCCAGAATGTCCTCGCCGAAGCGCTCGATTTTCACCGGCCCCATCCCCGGCACTTGTACCAGCTCCTCGGCCGTCGTCGGCATCCGCTGCACGATCGCACGGATCGTCGCATCCGTCACCACGGTGTACGCCGGAGCCCCCAGGGCCTTCGCCTGCTCCAACCGCCACTGCCGCAGCGCTTCTACCACCACCTGATCGCCGTCCAACGCGTGCTCGCCGCACCGGGACAAGATCCGCATCTCCGGCGTGCTCAGCCGAGCCCCGCACACCATGCAGGCGTGTTTCGGGGCGCCCAGCTTCTCCCCCTTGCCGCCGGTCCCCCTCCCGCGCGCGGATCCCCCTCGGCCCGGCGCGCCGCTGCTGGCGTCCCCAGCCACATTCGGCACCAGATCGTCCAGGAACCGCGAGCGCACCCGACTGGACCGACCCCCCGCCTGCCGAGCCACCGGCCACGACAGGTGCAGGTGCTCCCGGGCGCGCGTCACCCCCACGTACAGCAGGCGGCGTTCCTCCTCGATGGCCTCCTGGGCGCCGGGGCCTCGGGTGGCGTAGTGGATGGGCAGCATGTCGTCGGTGAGGCCTACGAGGAACACCGCATCCCACTCCAAGCCCTTCGCCGCGTGAATGCTGGCGAGGGTCACGCCCTCCACCCGCGGGGGGTTCTTCGCGCTCGCGCGCTCCTGGAGCATGCCGAAGACCGTGGGGAAGGTTAGCTGCGGGGAGGCCGTGGTGATCTCCTCCACCAGTTGCGCGAGCGCATTGAGGGACTGCCAGCGCTGGCGTTCCTCCGCGCCCGTCGGTTCGGTTGGGGTCAGGCCCACCGGCACGAGGCTGGCCCGCGCGGCCTGGGCCACGTCCCCCTCCTCCGGTTGAAACTCCCCGGCCGCGGCCTTCAGCGCCGCCATGCCCTGGCGCACCTCCGCCCGCGCGAAGAAGCCCTCGCCGCCCTTGACCTGGTAACCGATCCCGGCGGTATCCAGGGCATGCTCGATGCTCTCCGATTGGGCGTTGATGCGGTACAGCACCGCGATTTCGGACGCCGCCACGCCGCGCTTGAGCAACTTTCCGATGCGGGCGACGACCTGCTCCGCCTCCTCGGTGGGATCCGCGTACTCCTCGAAGGTGGGCTTTGGCCCCGCCGCGCGCTGGCCCTCCAGGCTCAGGCGGGATCCTGCGATGCGGCCCGTCGCGCGGCCGATGAGGTCGTTGGCCAGGCCCACGACCTGGGGTGTGGAGCGGTAATCGCGGTGCAGGCGGACGGTCACCGCCTCCGGGTAGCGGGTGGAGAAGTCCATGAGGAAGCGGGGGGTGGCCCCATTGAAGCTGTAGATCGTTTGATTGGCATCCCCCACCACCGTGAGGTCGTCCCGCTGGCCCACCCAGGCCTCCAGCACGCGTTGTTGCAGCGGCGTGACGTCCTGGTACTCGTCGACAACAAAGCTGCGATAGCGGGAGCGGAACTCGTCGGCGATGCCCGGGTTCGTCTCGATCGCCGCGGCCATGTGCAGCAGGAGGTCGTCGAAGTCGAGCAGGATGCCCTCCCCCGTGGTCTTGGACTGCTCGTAGGCGTTGAAAACGGCGACGAACTGTTCCGGCGGCACCGGGCAGTCCCGCCGATCCGGTTCCACCCGCGCCGGGTACTCCTCCGGCACGACCAGGGAGGACTTGGCCCACTCGATCTCACCGACTAGGTCCTTGACCACCGTCTTGGAGGGCTCCACCCCGCACCGCCGGGCCGCCCGGGAGACCAGGCGGTACTTCGAATCCAGCAGGGCCCAGGGCAGGTCCCCGCCGGCATAGCTGCGCCAGAAGTAGCTCAACTGTCGGCGGGCGGCGGCGTGGAACGTCTTGGCCTGCACACGGGCCACCCCCATCATGGCCAGGCGCTCGCGCATTTCCGCCGCAGCCCGGGAGGTGAAGGTGACGGCGAGGACTCCGTCTGGGTTGACGTAGCCGCCGTCCACGAGGTGGGCGATGCGGTGGGTGATGGTGCGCGTCTTCCCTGTCCCGGCTCCGGCGATGATACACACGGGCCCGCGCGGGGCGGTGGCGGCGCGTAGCTGCTCCGGGTCCAGGCCGCTGAGGTCCACGGCCCTTGGAGAGGCGGGGGCCATCTACTGCTCCTCCTCTGGGGTGGGGTTGCCCCGCACGAAGAGGATGCGATCGCCCGGCTCGATGGTCTCCGCTTCCGCCGAGTCGATGCGGTAGAGCTCCCCGGATCGGACCACGCCGAGGACGATGTCCTCCAACACGCGGGGGTTGCCCCCGACTTCCTCCTCCACCACGAGGCGCTCGGCGATGGAGAAGCCCTCGTCCGGGCTGAGCAGGTCCTCCATCATTTCCGTCACCGAGGGGGTCACAGTGGCCAGGCCCATGAGTCGGCCGGCGGTCTCGGAGGACACCACCACCGAGTCCGCCCCGGACTGGCGTAGCAGGTGGGAGTTGTCGGACTCCCGCACGCTCGCGACGATCGTGGCAGACGGGGCGATCTCGCGCACGGAGAGTGTGATGAGCACCGCGGTGTCGTCCTTGTTGGGGGCCACCACCACGGCCCGGGCCCGGTTGACCCCGGCGAGCTTCAGCACATCCGAGCGCGTCGCGGAACCGTACACCGTCACCAGCCCCTGCGCTTCGGCGAGGTCCAGCACTTCCCGGTCGTAGTCGATGACCACGATCTGGGCGGGGGACACCCCGTCCGCGAGCAGCGCGGAGATGGCGGAGCGGCCCTTCGTGCCATAGCCAATGACAATGGTGTGGTTGCGCATGCGTTTCCTCCAGCGGCGGATTTGCAGGGTTTTGCGGGATTCCTCCGTCAGGACGGAGAGGGTGGTGCCGACCAGCAGGATGAGGAAGATGACCCTCATGGGGGTGATGAGGAAGATATTCATCAGCCGGGCGTGCTGAGTCACCGGCGAGATGTCTCCGTAACCGGTGGTGGACAGGGACACGGCCGCGTAGTAGACCGCATCCACGAACGTGTCCAGCTTGGTGTAACCCTGCCGGTCCATGTACACCGTGATGGCCGTGAGCAGCAACAACACGACGGCGTAGGCCATCCTCCGCAGGATCAGCCACCAGGGGCTCTGCTGCTCCGTCTGCGGGATGCGCACGATATTGAGCAGCGCGTGGTGCGGCAGCTCGTCGACCTCTCGGTCGGCACGGAACCGGTCCCGCAACCTGTCATCCATCTATCAACCGTTCTAATTCTTCAGCATCTGGCAGTGTATCCGGTTCGAAGGTCTCGTTGGCCTTCACGTAGTGGAAGGCGGCGCGGACATTCTGCTCGGGCACGTGGACGCCCAGCTCGGCGGATAGCACCCTCGCCCAGGCCAGCCGGTACACCGCCAACTGCATGATGGCCGCGGGCATCTCTGCGGGCCCCGGCTTGCTGCCCGTTTTCCAATCGAGGACCAGCCAGCCACGCGCCGGGTCGGTGGCGTCGTGAAAAACGGCGTCGATCCGACCCTCGAAGACATACCGGCCGATGGTGACGGAGTAGGCCCCCTCCACGCTCTCCGGCTGCCGGTTGGCCCATTCGGAGGCGAGAAATTGCCGCTTGAGCTCGGCGAGCTGGGGGTCCTGGAGGCTAGCGTCGGAGGCGCCGGGCAGCTCGTCATAGTCCATGAGAGAAGTGATGTGGTAGTGCTGTTCCACCCAGTTGTGGAATGCGGTTCCCCGTTTGGCCATTGGTTGTGGACGCAAGGGAACGGGGCGCCGCCGACGGCGGGCGAACTCCTCCTCATCGCGTCGCAGGGAGACGGCCTCCGTGGCGGTGAGGCGGGCGCCGAGGGGCACCACCACCTTCTCCCTCAGTTCGGCGGCGTGTTCCTCCAGCAAAAGCTCCGTCTCAGCGCACCACTGCTGCGCCAGCTCGGAGGAGGAGGCCGGGGCCTGTTTGGGGTCTGCGCGGGTGACGAGGGCCACTGCCTCCGCGAAGTCCGGGTCCCGCTGGGATAGAGGTTCTTGCGGCCAATGCGGGAGCGATCGCGGATCAGGATCGCCCTGCGCCGCCTCCGCATCGCGCCGCGCCGCGTAGTCCGCGCTGAGATCCAGGTGGGCGGCGCTGGGGAACATGAGCTCATCCTCCCGGGTGAGCTGGCCGTCCTCGACGGCCTTGAGGTGCTTGGAAGTCACCTTCGCCCGCAGTGCGGACCAGTGCACCACCGGTCGTCCGGGATGGGCCAGCGGGGGCGTGCCCGGATCGCTAAACACCACATCGGGACTGAGCGCATTGCGCAGCAGGGTGAGGGCCACTGCCGGGTCCTTGGCCCCCTGTCCGCCCTGCGGGGAGAAAGCGGAACCGCTGGCCAGCAGGACCCGCTGGGTGCGGGTGATAGCCACGTAGAAGACGCGGTCCGACTCCTTGGCCCCGTAGGCCCGCACCCGGGAGACGAAGTCCATCACGGCCTTTTTGTGGTCGGTGTGGGTGCCGACCTCGGCGGTATCCAGCACGGGGAAGGCGTGGGGCCCGTCGGCGTCTCCGCGCAGGGCGGAGGGCACCAGTGCCGGGGCGCTGGCCCAGGTCCGCGCGGATTTGGGGCAGGTGGCGTCGTCGTAGGCGCTGCGGTCGCAGTGGGGCACGGCGACGATGTCCCACTCCAGCCCCTTGGCCTTGTGCACGGTGAGGATCTGCACGGTGTTTTCCCGCTTGCTGACCTCCCCCGGCTCCAGGCCCGCCTCCTGGTCGTGGGCGGCCCGCAGGTAGTCCACGAGGGCGGCGGGATCTGTGCCCCCCACCTCCGCAAATCCGCGCACAACCTCCGCGAAACGGTCCAGGTGGCTGGTCCCCAGGGCGCTTTCCGCGTCGGCGTGCCAACGGGTCAACACCTCCACCCGCATCCCTATCATGCGCTCGATGTCCGCCACCAAGTCCGGCAGGGCTTTGCCCAGGCTGTGCCGGCGCAGGTAGCCCAGTTCCGCGGCGAGGGCTGCGATCCGCTGGGCCCCGGCCGGGCTCATCCCCTGGTCCACGGCGTCCGAAAAATCCGCCGCCGCCTCCGCCAACCCCACCGTGCCCTCAGCGGGGTTGGGGATGAGCTCCGCCAGTGTCTCGGCCAAGGGCGAGTCAATGCCGGCCAGGTGGGCGGGCAGTTCCTGGGGTTCGGCGGCCACCTGGCTCCCCCGGTGCTGGATCTGGGCGGTCCGCTCGGACAGGACCGCCAGGTCTGCGGCACCGATGTTCCACCTGGGGCTGGTGAGCAGCCGCAGCATGGCGACGTCATCGGTGGGATCCACCAGCACGCGCAGGGTCGCATACACATCGGCCACTTCCGGCTGGTCCAGAAGGCCGGGGCCCGCCGTCATCTCGGCGGGCACGCCCCGCTCCCGCAGCTTGGCGTAGATGGGCGGGGCGTCCATGTTCCGGCGAACTAACACGGCCGCGCTGAAGGTCCCGCCCTCCGCGCGCAGGTGTTCCTCCCAGTGCCGCGCCAGCTCGTCGGCCAACCAGTCCAGCTCCTGCTCGCGCTCGTCGAAGAAGCCCACGTTGATCTGGGCTTCTTGCGCGTTGGGGCCGGCCGTCAGCGGGGAGACCGGGCGCTCCCCCACCCGCATGCCTGCGACCTCCATGGACCAGGCGGACACCTCGTTGGCCAGGTCGAGCACCCCGGCCGGGTTGCGGAAGGAGGTGGTTAGCTCCAGCTTGCGGGCCGGCTCATCGCCGACGGGGAAATCGGTGCGGAAGTTCTCCAGGTTGGAAGCCGTGGCCCCGCGAAATCCGTAGATGGACTGCATGGGATCCCCCACCGCAGTCACCATGGGCGCCGGCGTGCTGCCCTGCCCGTACAGACTGCGCAGGAAGACGCGCTGAGCGTGGCCGGTGTCCTGGTACTCGTCCAGCATCACCACGTGGAAGCGGCGGCGCTGGGCCTCCCCCACCTGCGGGTGGGCCACCACGAGCTGCGCGGCCTTCGTCATCTGCTGGCTGAAGGTCATCAACTGCAGCTCGTCCAGCCGCGCCCGGTAGGCCGCGACCACCGGCAGCAACTCCAGGCGGGTCCGCTGCGCGGTGAGGAACTTCTCGTTGTCCTGGTTCAGCTTGGGGGTCACGCCATCGGCTGCGGTCCCGGCCACCGCCAGCAGCTCGTCGATGGCGCTCTGGGTTTCCTCCGCTACCTCCGCCGGTTCGATGAGGTGGTTATCCATCTCGTCCGATAGCTGCTTCACCGCCTTGATCAGCTCTGGCACCTGGGCGTAGGCCCGCACCCGCCCCTGCCATTCGAGGGCCACATCGCGCAGCAGGATCCAGCGCTCGGCCTCGGTGATAATGCGGGTGGCTGGCTCCACGGGGATGAGCAGCCCGTATTCCCGCACGATCGTGCCCGCGTAGGAGTCGTAGGTGGACACTGCCGGGGCAATGTTCTGCAGGGCCGCGCGCCGGGGATCCTCGGCGGGCAGATCCTGCATGAACTCGCTGTTGGCCAGGGCCTGGAGCCGGCTGCGAATGCGCTGGCGCAGTTCCGTGGCGGCCTTGCGGGTGAAGGTCAGGCCCAGCACGTTCTCCGGGTTGACGTATCCGTTGGCTACCAGCCAGACCACCCGGGCAGCCATCGTCTCGGTTTTTCCGGCCCCGGCCCCGGCGACCACCAGGTAGTTGCCGGTGGGTGGGGCCGAAATCACGGCGGCCTGTTCCGGGGTGGGCGGATGCTTCTGGCCCACCAGCTTGGATAGCCGTTCCGGGGTGACGCCAGGCCCGGAAATGTGTTCGGGGTGCATCACACTACCGCCTTTCCTTCGGGTTGAGCTGGGCAGATCGAAGTCAGGTCACAGCGCACGCAGTGCTTGCCCGGGATAGCCCGGAAAACCGGGCCGCTGACTGCGGGTGCCAGGTCCAAGAGCCACTGCGCGAAGGCTTCCCGCTCCTCCGCCGTGCTGGCGTTCTGCCGCCTTAGGGAGGGGCCCGACTTGACGGGTACGGCCGGGTAGACCAGGGCGGCACCCGCCGGTTGGTGGCCCTGGAGGGCCAGCGCAAACTGGTAGCTGGCCAACTGGGGACTTTCGGCCGCCTGATCCTTGGTCAGCGTGTGATTTCCAGTTTTGAAGTCGTACACCGTCGCCTCTCCATTGCCCGCGATGGCGATGAGATCGGCGCGGCCGCTGATCCGCACAAGTGTGCCTTCCTCGGTCTGGCCCACCTCCCCGGTCAGCCAGTGCTCGCTGAGCAGTCTGCCGGGCGGATCGGCGTGCTCCAGCTCGTCCTTAGTCTTGGTGATCCACCGGTGGAGCCCGCGCACCGCGGCTTCCCACTTGTCGGCAGCCTCCTCCAGCGCCGCCTCGGAAGGGGCTTCTACCAGGTCCGGGAGCACTGCGTGAATGGCCGCCACGGCATCGTCCTCCCCGAGGCCCGTGATGATGGCTTCCGCCACCGCGTGCACCGCGATCCCGATGCGCATTTGCGGTGTGGACTCTCCCACCCCTTGGTGTTGGTTCATGAACACCTGGAAGGGGCAGTTGGCCAGGGCTTCCAGACCCGAGGGGCTCAGCCGGAGCTCCCCGTGCCGATCGAGGATGAGGTCCGCCGTGGAGGGGGGCAGGGCACCGAGCCACTGGTGGGGCAGGGCCGCGTACACCTCTTTCGCCCCCATCCGGGCCAGGTTCTGCGCGGCCACCTGCCGGTCCGGGTAGGGCAAGTGGGGATTGCGCACGGCGTGGCGCATCTCCGCGAGCACCGGCTCCAGAGCCAGGACGCGGGGCAACGCACTCTCTGCGGGGTGCTCATCCTCGCCCTCCCCACTCGGCTTGCCGGTGATTACCACCGCCGCGGTCTGCGCCAGTTCAGCTACGAAGCGGGAGGGCTCGTATCCCTCCCCTGTGGGACTGTCCACGGCGGTGA
Organism: Corynebacterium heidelbergense; assembly: GCF_028609845.1. Classification (NCBI taxonomy): domain Bacteria; kingdom Bacillati; phylum Actinomycetota; class Actinomycetes; order Mycobacteriales; family Corynebacteriaceae; genus Corynebacterium; species Corynebacterium heidelbergense. The sequence continues at coordinate 1,820,290 of NZ_CP063191.1, forward strand.
CCACGGTGCGCTGCCGAGCCCGGGAGAGCGCGAGCAGGAATAGGCGCCGCTCCTCGTGCAAGGCGGCCACGTGCCGGGAGACGTAGGTGTCCGGGCTGATCCCCCGGTCGATGAGGTCCACCAGCTCCTGCTGGCCGAACAGCCCGCCCACGGTAGGCCCGGCGGGCCAACTGTCCTCCTGGACCCCCACCACGCACACGAGGTCCCACTCCCGTCCGGCCGCGGCGTGGGCGGGGAGGATTTCCGCCGCACCCGGCCGCACCCCCCGCCGGTCGCGCCCCCCTGTCGGCAACTCCTGGGCGCGCACCGTGGACAGGAACGTCCCCAGGGAGGCAGAGGGGTTGCGTTCCACGAAATCCCCGGCCATGTCGAACAGGCTCATAACCGCGTCCAGGTCCTGGTCCGCCTGGGACCCGGCGGTTCCCCCGCGCAGCGCCTGCGTTTGCAGCGAGGCGGAGAGCTTCGTCTTCTCCCAGATCTCCCACAGCACCATCTCCACACTGCGCCCCTGGGCGTAGGCCTGCCTCCCGGCGTCCAAGACCCGGTGCACGCTCTCCAGCATCCCCAGCTCCCGCGGGCCAAAGGCCGCAGTCCACTGGCGTTCCTGCTCCGGGCTAGCCTGGCGATTAACCAGCGCGGCCAGGCACTCCGCCACACCAAAGGGCAGCCCGTCCTCCTCCCGGCGCGGCAGGTCCGCAGACCCGGTGGCGTGCTGCTTGGCCAGGGCACGGGCGATGGCCCGCTCCACCCGCCGGCGCGTCATCGGGTCCGCCTCCCCGATGGAACTGGCTAGCAGGCTATCCACTTCCGCCACACTCAGCTCGCGCATCGACGCCTCCGCGGCGAGCAGAAGCGTGCGAACGAGCGGCTGTTCCGCCAGCACGGTGCTCGTCGGATCCACGGTCACCGGAACCCCGTGGGATAGCAACACCCGGCGCAGCGGCGCGATCTGCCCGGTACCGCGCACAATGACGGCGATCCTGTCCCACTCCACGTGGTGGGCCACGTGGGCCCGGCGGATCACATCCGCCACGTACAGCCCCTGCGCTGTCACGCTGGGCGCCCGATACAACTCCAGTTCCCCCGGGTTGTCCGGCGCCGCGGCGCGCAGCGGCACCCGGGTGCTCACCGCGGGCAATCCGGCGGTCATGGCGGTCACGGCACCCACTGCCGCAGGACCCAGCCGGTGGCTCGCAGATAGCACCACCCGGTGCTCCTCGTCGGCCGCGTGTCGGGAAAGAAAGGCCTCGTCAGCCCCGCGGAAGTGGAAGACGCACTGATCCGGGTCCCCCGCGATGAGCGTCCGCGTTCCGGGGGTGAAAAAGTTCTCCACGAACTGCGCCGCTGCCGGGTCCAGGTTGTGGGCGTCATCCACCACAATCAACCGCAACCCCTGCTTCATCCGCAGCAGGAAATCCCGGCCCTCCCCCGGCGCATCCACCGCCGCCACCGCCGCGTGCAGCAACTCGGATGCATTGAGGTTCTCGGAGCCGCTCAACCGCTGGATCTGGGCAAACTCTTCCATAAACCGCCCGGCCCCCACCCACATTGGCCGCCCATGAGCCTCCCCCAGCTCACAGAGCTCCGCCGGGCCGATGCCGCGCTCCGTGGCGCGCAGAATCACGTCGCGCAACTGCCGGGCAAAGCCCACCATCGGCAGCGCCGGCACCATCTCCTCGGGCCAGTAGCGGTTGCCGTCAATCCGCTGCCCCTGCAACATCTGCTGGATCAGCGCGTCGTGCTCCGCACCTGTGATGAGGCGTGGCAGAGGCCGATTCTGCTGCTGCCGAATCGCCCGATACACCGCAAACGCCCAGGAGTGCACGGAACGCACCGGGGATCCGGAGGCCGCGTAGCGCTCATCTTGGCGCAACCGTTCGAACAACTCCGTTCGCACCCGGGTCGCCGCTTCCTTGCTGGGGGTGAGGAACAGTACCTCCTCGGCCCGGTTCCCGCCCTGGGTCAAAAAGTCCGCGACGGCATCCACCAGCAAGCTCGTCTTGCCCGTCCCCGCCCCACCCAAAACTGCATAGGGGCGCGCGTAGTCCAGGCGCGAATCCCCGGTGACCAGGCCCGCTGGCACCCCGGACCAGGTGCGAGGGGTCGGTACTGCGCTCGGTGGGTTGGCATCCACAATCACGGTGGGACGCCGCGCCGCACCCATGCGCGCCTCGGGGCTATCGGCGGAATCGGAAGGCGGTAGCGGGTTCATGCCACCCAGTGTGGCACGCGGCCGGGACATCGCGAATGGGCCGCCCGATTCACCCGTCTTGCCCCCTAGCCGCGCCCCTCGGCGCGCATCGCCTCCATCCGGGCCACCACCACATCCGCCACCCGGGCCAACCCCGGCCACGCCACTGCGCGGGACTGCGGGTGCAGGGCATGCACAAACAGGCGATACATCACCGCCCGCAGGGCCAGCTCCCAGAAGTCCGGCAAATGCTGCCAGCGATCCAGCAGCGCATCCGGCCCCCCGGCCCAGGCCATCGAATCCACCACCAGAAGAGCCACCGACCACGCCGTCGGATGCCACATCGGCACCAAGTCCGTCACCGCGGGATCCGCCACCCCATCGAAGATCACGCACCCGGCGATATCCCCGTGGACCAGTTGCTCACGCTCCCCGATCTTCCCCCGCAACCCCGCCGCCCGGGCCGCGCGCACCAAAGCCTGCGCCACATCCTCGCGGGGCACCGCCTGCGGGTCCAACACCGCAGTGATCCAAACGCTCGGATCCGGGGCGAAGGCCGCGGCATCGGCCGCCCGGAAAATCTCCTCCTCCCCAAAGGACTGTCCGGGGTCCGGGGGCAGCAGGAACATCGGCCGCGGCTCCCCCACCAGCGCCTCATTCATCCGCAGCGCCGCCGCCGCCATCTCGTCGAAGCGCGGGGCCCCATGCCCGGAGAGGAAGGTTCGCGCCCGCCACCCGGACACGCTGAACCGCCCATCACTCGACACGATGGGGCGGCTCACGGACACCCCGGCCGGGCGCACCCGAGTCATCACCCGCGCCACCCAGGCCGCCTGATCCTGCGGCGCGCTGCGAGAAATGACCGCCCGCTCGCACCGCCAGCCCTGGCCCCACGAATCCTCTAGCAGGACGGGGTGGGCCGCGGGCACCTGGAAGCTAGCCAGGATGTGCTCCGGCGGCATGGGTGCGCTGGGGCCCGCGGCACCCAAGTCCTCGGTAACGCGGTCGTTCATCGCCGCTCACCGCCCCTGCAGCGGAAAGGGCCAGGGGTTCGGCCGGCAGGTCGTGTCGTCATCGCCGTACACCTCATTCGGCTCGATCTTTTTCAGCGTCCGATTGTTCAAGCTGAGGGTCTGCTGCATCATCACCGGGGCCAGGGCACCGTTCTTTTCACAGGGCTGGTGGTTGGCGAAGCCGATGCCGTGGCCCACCTCGTGGCTGATCATGTACTGCCGGTATCCCCCCAGGTCCCCCTCGAAGGGCAGGGCCCCACGCACCCACCGGCCCTCATTGAGCACTACGCGCCCGCCATCGGAGTAGAAACAGCTAGTCTCCATGGCGAACTCCGCCCCACAAGTATCCGCCGTGGTCTTCTGCGTGCTGAGCTGGATCCGCAGGTCCGGGTGCCGATCGTTTGTTTCCGTGATGTGCTGGAAGGCGAACTTGGGGTCGTGCGTCCAGCCCTTGGGGTTGGCCAAGGTTGCGTCCACCATGGCGGCGAAGGCCCCATCCCCGCCGAAGGTGGAGGAATCGATGCTGTCTTCCACCTCCACGACGTAGGTGAAGACCTTCTCCCCCTTGCCCACCTTTTGGCCCGGCTCCCCCACAGTCCGGTACTTGCCGCTCGCCGTCTCCGTCAGCGGCCCACCGTGGGGCAGGTCCCCCACCTTGTAGCCGGTGTACTGTCCGTCCGGCACCGGGCCTTCAGCCCCATCCCCGGAGCTTTCGACCGCGGCCGTGGGGGCGGAACCCTCGCCACCCCCCGAGTGCAGGGCATCTCCCAGCAACAGGCCGCTGACCAGCGCCGCGACGACGAGGACGAGGGTTTTCCACCGCCCCTCCTCCAGCAAACCCCGGGCGGAGCGCTTGGGCCGGGCCCTCCGCTGCGGGGCCGGCAGGTCGAACTGTTCCCGGCGCGCGCGATCCACCCCCGGCCGCCGGGTGGGGCGGCTGGGGGTGGGCGGCGGCAGGGGGGAGCGATTCATCGAATTGCCACAGCGAGGGTTTCCCGGATCAGATGAAGCCGACGGAGCGGCGTTCGGAGGTTCCGACCTCAATATAGGCGACCTGAGGGCGGGAGAGGATGAACTTGGAGCCCTTCGAATCCTCCAGGGTGGTCGTGGCATTGTTGTCCTCTGCCGCGGCGAGGAATTGTTCCAGCTGCGGCAGGATCTCCTCTTGGCTCTTGTCGCTGGTAATCAGCAACTCGCGCGGATTGTGCACCAAACCGATCTTGATCTGCATCAGCAGCTATCCATCCTTAGGGGGTTTTGTCCGTGCAGTAGTCTGACCATCATAACGATTAATTGTCTACTGGCTAACGAGGAGGCCCGGTGCGCAGTTCCGCCGCCCATTCCCCCCAGGGGCCGACGTTTACCCAGATGGGCGTGGCTGCGGAGATTGTGGACGCCCTGGCCGGGCACGGTATCCGCCACGCCTTCGCCATCCAGGAGCTGACTTTGCCCATCGCGTTGAAGGGGCAGGATGTCATCGGCCAAGCCCGCACGGGGATGGGCAAGACTTTGGGGTTCGGTATTCCCCTGCTGGATCGCGTGTTCGACGATGCGGGGATTACCGAGCTGGACGGCTCCGTGCGGGCACTGGTGGTTGTGCCGACGCGAGAGCTGTGCCTGCAGGTGGCCGGGGATCTGGAGATGGCCGCCGGGAACCTCGCGGTGGGCGGTCGGGCGGTGACCGTCACCCCCATCTACGGCGGCGTGGGCTTCGAGGCCCAGCAGCGGGCCCTGGATAACGGCAGCGATGTGGTCGTGGGTACCCCCGGGCGCCTCTTGGATCTGCACCGGCAAAAGATTTTGGATCTGTCCTTGGTGGAGATCACGGTGTTGGATGAGGCCGACGAGATGCTGGATCAGGGTTTCCTCGACGACGTGCAGGCCATCCTCGCGGCCACCAGCCCCCAGCGCCAGACGATGCTCTTCTCAGCAACGATGCCCGGCCCCATTGTCGCCCTGACCCGCAAATTCATGCGCCAGCCGGTGATGATCCAGGCCGACAGCGGGGCCACGGAGGCCACGCACAAGAGCACCCGGCAGATCGTTTTCCAGTCCCACAAATTGGATCGGATGTCCGCGCTGGCCCGGTTGCTGCAATCCCCGGGCCGGGGCCGCACGATCGTGTTTGCCCGCACGAAGCGGCAGGCGGCGTTCGTGGCCCAGGATCTCGCGGCGCTGGGTTTTCGGGTGGGCGCGGTGCACGGGGATATGCGGCAGCGGGACCGGGAGACGTCGCTGGCGCAGTTCCGCACCAATGAGGTGGACGTGATGGTCGCCACCGACGTGGCCGCCCGGGGGATCGATGTGCAGGAGGTGACGCATGTCGTGAACTACCAGGTGCCGGAGGACGAGCGCACCTATGTCCACCGGATCGGCCGGACGGGGCGGGCGGGCAAGTCCGGGATCGCGGTGACCCTGGTGGGCTGGGATGAGGTGACCCGGTGGAACGCCATCAACGACGCACTGGGCCTAGACCATGCGGATCCGCCGCAGTGGTTCTCCGCCAGCCCGGAGTTCCGGCAGACATTCGATCTTCCCGCAGGGGTCACGGATCGGGTGGGCCCGGCGCGAAAGGTGCAGGGGGCCCAGTCCGCTACGGCTCCGGCCCGGAAGTCCCACGCCAGATAGGTCTTTTTTCTTGTCGACGCCACCACCCCAGTGCCGGAAAACCGCCGTGCCACGGCCCGAACAGCGATCCGGGCGGGATATCCTCGCGACCCTGCTCATCCTTGCCCTAGCACTCCTCGCGGCCGGGGGTTGCTGGTGGTACAGCCAGGCCAGGGACGTGGAACACGAGCTGGCTTCCACCCCCGCCCCCGCGTCCGCGCCCCCCGCTACTGCCGTGCCCGAGCAGCTCCGGGCGCTGTGGGAGGCCCCGGATCGTTCGGCGCGCCTGACGACGACCACGTCGGGGGTGCTGACCGTCGCCGATAACCGTGCGGTCCTACGCGATCCCGAGGGCGGGCGGCAAGTGTGGAGCTATCGCCGGGAGCGCCCGATCTGCGGGACGGCGGCGGACTGGGAACGGGTGGTGCTCATCTTCCGCAGCCCCAAGGGGTGTTCGGAGGGCTTGAGCTTCACCGCCGGGACCGGGCAGTACGCCCACAGCCGGGATGCCCTGGGCTCCCCGGAGGTCTCGGTGTTTAGCAGCAACAACCACGTGGGGTTAATCTCCCCGCAGCGGGTGGAGCTGTGGCGTTCGGACCTGGTTCGCACGACGGAGGTGGGCAGCCAGGAAGCCCCGGCCCAGCCGGGCCAGCAACAACCCCACGGGGAGTGCGAGTTCACCTCGGCGGCCACCCGCAAGCAGCTCCTGGCGACGGTCCAGCAGTGCCCAGGCCAGCAGAACAAGTTGGTGCGCTTGCTCCACGCGGTTCCGGCGAAGGCGGATGTGCCGGAGAAGTATCACGAGTTCACCGTTCCCGCCGGTTCCGAGTTGGTGGCGATCGGCCAGGACAAGGCCGTGATTTACGTGCCCGGCAACGGGATCCGGGCCCGCGATGCCGAGGACGCCGTGGGCTCCCGATTCCAAATCCTGGGGGAAGATGGCCGGTTTAGCCAGGTCCCGGCCGATCCGACTTCCCTGGGAGCGCAGGAAGGCCTTCGGCAGCCGTGGACTGCGGATTTGCCGCATCACATGACGTGGTGGGATGGGTCCCGTCTGGTGGCTTTCCAGCCGGGGTCCATGGAACCGGTGTTCTCCGTGCCCGGGGCCATTGGTACTGGGGACACCGTGGCCGAGCGCCTCTTGGTGCCCGTCGCAGGGGGACTAGCAGTGGTGGATTGGTCGACCGGGGCGGTAGAGCGGACCATCCCGGTGGACCGATCCGGTTACGCGGGGCCGGTGGAGCTAAAGGTGGTGAACAACGTCATCGTGGAAAAGCGGGGCGATCGCGTCGTGGCGCTGGCCTAAATTTTGTGGCGCGTCGCGGCCCAGTCCACGGAGCGGGGATTAAACAGTAGGCCGAGCCCAACGATGGCGAACAATGCCGTGGGAACACCCAGGTGCAGGGCACCGGAGCGGAACATGTAGTAAGCCACGCCCAGCAAGCAAAGCTGGAAAAAAACGATGGGCCCGCGCCCCCAGAAGCTGCCGCGGTAGAGGAAGACCCCGGCGGCTAGGACGGCCCCGCAGACGAAGAAGAACCACAGGGCGGTGCCGTAGCCGCTGATCTTGGCGCCGGGATCGTGGAAGCCCTGGGCTTCGCGGATCACGAGGAAGATGCCGAAGAGGACGCCCGCGAGGCCCTCGAGTATGCCGAGAATGCCCGCCCAGCGAACGGGCGGCGGCGGGGTGGCGGCGGGGCGGGGGGTGCTGGAAGACCTCGGGCTCATGGTTTAGGCAGTCTACCCCCGGTATCGAAACGGCCAGCAATAGTGAGCTTGGTCACACTTTTAACGCGGCCCTAGCAACCCCGAAACATCCGTGCAATACTTCTCCGAGTAGCCAAAAGGGGACAGCGCATCCGGTTTGCCGGATGCTCTTTCCATGCCCGGAAGTGGTCTTGACGAGACCTCAACCGAATCGGTGCCCACGACTGACACCACGTCTGGCCGCCTGGGACCGGGCTTGCTGGTAAGGCTCGTTCGCAATTCGAATCCTTCATCACCGGCTCTGTGAGCTGGCGGATCCATTCGATGGTTACACCATAACCCATGCGGGCGGGAAAGGCCTTATCGCACCGTCACACCCACTTCACCGGCTCTGCACGGAGCCACAACTGCTGCACGCCGCTAGAAAGGATCACCACAATGGATTGGCGCCACAAAGCTGTCTGTCGCGACGAGGACCCCGAACTATTCTTCCCGGTCGGTAACTCCGGCCCCGCTCTGGCTCAGATTGCCAAGGCCAAGCTGGTCTGCAACCGTTGCCCCGTGACCTCCCAGTGCCTTGCCTGGGCCATCGAGTCCGGCCAGGATGCCGGCGTGTGGGGCGGCATGTCCGAAGACGAGCGCCGCGCGCTGAAGCGTCGCAACAACCGCGGCCGCTCCCGCACCCGCACTCGCGCTACGGTCTAACCGACTGCGCGTTTTTGGGGCCACCCGGCACCCACGTTAAAATCCCGAGAAGCGTATTCTCAGTAGCCCCCAAAACCGTCAAGGAGACGCCCGATGAGCAAGCGTGGCCGTAAGCGCAAGGATCGCCGGAAGAAGAAGGCCAATCACGGCCGTCGCCCGAACTCCTAAAGAACAAAACCCGCCGACAGCATCGGCGGGTTTTTTCATGCTTACTCGCGGTATTCGTAGCGCACTCGCAACTGGGCGCGGATCCGCGAATGCAACTCCTGCGGCGCGGTCTCGTTGCAGGTAGAGCGTAATAGCTGCCGCACCGCCATCTCGATCCCTAGCATCTCCAAGCACTCGGGGCACTTATCCACATGGTGTTGCAGTAGGGCGCGCAGATTCTCGTCGCAGCCGCCATCCACATACTCGTAGAGAACGTCCATGAGGTTGGAACAGTCGGACCTCGTCGGGTCCACCGAGGAGAGGTAGGCGCCATCATCGTGCTTGTCAGTTGCCATTGTTCTATCCCTCACGTGTCCTCGTAGTTTCGGGACCCACCGACTGAGGTTCCCGCTTGGTACCCGCCCCCACAGTGCCAATGCCGTGTTCCGCTGCCACGTCTTTCAGAGCCGCGCGCAATTGCTTCCGGCCGCGGTGCAGCCTACTCATCACGGTGCCAATGGGGGTATCCATGATCTCCGCGATCTCCTTGTAGGGCAGGCCCTCCACATCCGCGTAGTAGACCACCATGCGGTAGTCCTCGCTGAGGTCCATCAAAGCCTGCTGGATCCGCACGTCCGGGATGTGCTTGAGGGCTTCCACCTCCGCAGATTCCAACCCCGTGGAGTGGTGGGAGGCGCTCTCGGCCAACTGCCAATCGGCAACGTCCTCCGTGGGCGCCTCCACCGGTCGCCGCTGGGCCTTACGGTAACCGTTGATGTAGGTGTTTGTCAGGATGCGGTACATCCACGCCTTCAAGTTCGTCCCGGGGCGAAACGAACGGAAGGCCTGATAGGCCTTCATGTAGGCGTCCTGCACCAGATCTTGGGCATCGGCCGGGTTACGGGTCATGCGCAACGCCGCGCCGTAGAGCTGATCCAGCAGCGGCAGCGCGTCTGCTTCGAACCGGGCCAGCAACTCCGCGTCGCTGTCCTCGGTCCGCCTAGTCATAGTCGGAGCCATCGCTCTCCTCTCGTGCATTCCACACCAACGCCACGCGGGCCGCGCGTTATTCCGGCTCCAGCAGCTCCGGGCCGTTATTGGCCACGTTACCCACCGCCCGCGAAACCTTTTGACTCTCTAGCTGCGGCCAGTGCTGGGCCCCCGGGCGCGCCGCAAGCTGCGCTACTGTTGTGGGCGTCCCCAATAACCATTCCGCGGCCTCATCCTCCTCGCCTTCCAACAGGACCCGAGGCATCCGATGATGCAGCCAGGCCATGTCCTCCGGCGCCGCGGTGGTCACAATCGTGCCGTACAACTGCCCCGCGATGAGCTTGCACATTCCCGCCACCAACAGCGGCTCGCCATCGGAAGAGGAGGTGAACCAGGGTTGCTTGGCGGCGCCGTCGGCCGTCCACTCGTACCAGCCATCCATGACGAACAGGCACGGGCGGGACCCGCGGAACAGGGGCTTGCTCAGCACTGTCTCCCCGCGGGCATTGAACACCGTCTTCGGGGGATAACCCCACCGGGCCGGGCCAATCGTCGGCCGCTGACGGAAGGGCCGCACGATCGGCACCACATGAGAGGGAGCCACGTTGTAATTCGGCCGCCACATCCCGGAACCGGACTGCTCCCCCACCACCGGCACCTCGGCGCTGCCCAACCGCCGGGACAACAGCGGGCGAACATCGTCGATTTCCGAAAACAGCACATAGCGGCCACACATAACAGCCCATTATCCCGAAGCCGCCGCCACAGGTGGAACAATGGTTTCCATGTCTAACGAATTGTGGTCCGCGCCGGTCGCCGGAGCCCCGGTCACCGCGAACGTGAGCATCCCGGGATCCAAGTCCATGACAAACCGGGCGCTCATCCTCGCCGCCCTCGCCGCCGGGCAGACCTCCACCATCACCGGCGCGCTCCACAGCCGCGATACCCAGTTGATGATGGACGCGCTGCGCACCCTCGGCGTGCACATCACCGAGGAGGGAAGCACGCTCCGCGTCATCGCTCCGGAGGCATTTACCGGCGGCGAAATCCACTGCGGTTTGGCCGGGACCGTCATGCGCTTCGTCCCGCCCCTCGCGGCGCTTGCCGCAGGCACCGTGAGCTTCGACGGCGACGAGCAGGCCCGCCACCGGCCCATGAAGACAACCCTGGATTCCCTCCGCGCGCTCGGCGTGGAGGTAACCACCGCCACCCAGGCCGAGGCCCTACCCTTCAGCCTGCGCAACTCCCGGGAGCACCCGGAGGTGCCCGGCGGCGAGGTGCGCATCGATGCCTCTGCGTCCTCCCAGTTCGTCTCCGGGCTGCTGCTCGCCGGGGCCCGCTACCGGGATGGGGTCACCGTTATCCATGAGGGCACCGCGCTGCCCAGCCAACCCCATGTGGAAATGACTGTGCACATGCTCCGGGAGGCCGGGGTGGATGTGCAGTGCAGCTTTAACCGCTGGGAGGCGGCGCCGGGCCCCGTGGCCGGGCGCACCTGGCACATCGAACCGGACCTCTCCAACGCCACCCCCTTCATGGCCGCCGCGGCAGTGACAGGCGGACAGGTGCGCATCGCCGAATGGCCGCAGAGCACCACCCAGCCGGGCGATCAATTCCGCACCATCCTGGAGGACATGGGTGCCCGTGCGGAGTACTGCGCCGACACCTGCGAACTACTGGTCCAGGCCCCTCAGTCCGACGGCCCCCAGCTGCGCGGCATCACGTGGGACATGCACGACATCGGGGAGTTGACCCCCACCGTCGCCGCCCTCGCGGCCCTGGCCAGCACGCCCAGCCACCTCTACGGCATCGCCCACCTGCGCGGCCACGAGACCAACCGCCTGGCCGCCCTGGCCCGCAACATCAACCGCCTTGGCGGGCGCGCCATCGAAACCGACGATGGCATCACCATCGAACCCGCCCCACTCACCGGGGGAATCTGGGAATCCTACGCGGACCACCGGATGGCCACGGCGGGGGCCATCATCGGCCTGGCCGTTCCCGGGATCCAAGTGGAGGACATCGACACCACCGCCAAAACCCTGCCGGGCTTCCGCTCCATGTGGTCCCGGCTGCTGGAGGGCTAGCAATGGCGGCACGAACCCGCAGAAGCTGGGACGAGACGGACGTTCGCATCCGCCCCGGCAAGGGCTCCCGGCCCCGCACGAAGGACCGCCCCGCCCACAAGGACGCCCAATTCGGCCTCGTCGTGTCCAAAGACCGCGGCCGCTGGGGGGTGGTCCTGGACACGGCGACGATCACCTGCATGCGGGCCCGCGAGCTGGGGCGCACCCCCATCGTGGTGGGGGACCGAGTGGGCGTGGTGGGGGATACTTCCGGGGCCGAGGGCACCCTGGCCCGCATCGTCAAGGTGGAGGACCGCCGCAGCGTGCTGCGCCGCACCGCCGACGACACGGACCCCTACGAGCGGGTGGTGGTGGCCAACGCGGACAAGCTGCTCATCGTCACCGCCGTGGCGGACCCGCCGCCGCGGGCCGGTTTTGTGGAGCGCGCCCTCGTGGCCGCCTTTGTGGGGGGCCTGACCCCCGTGTTGTGCCTAACTAAGTCGGACCTCGCGGACCCGAGCGAGTTCGCCGCGGAATTCCAGGACCTGGACGTGCGGGTCCTGCGCACGGGCATCGACGACGACCTGGAGGAGCTGCGCGCCGAGATCACCCCCGGCATCTCCGCCCTACTCGGCCACTCCGGCGTGGGCAAGTCCACGCTGGTCAACCGGCTCGTGCCGGATGCCGATCGGGAGACCGGCGAAGTCTCCCAAGTGGGCAAGGGGCGGCACACCTCCACGCAGTCCGTGGCGCTGCGCCTGCCCGAGGGGGACGGCTGGATCATCGACACCCCCGGGATCCGCAGCTTCGGCCTCGCCCACGTGGATCCCGCGACCGTCGTGGGCGTGTTCGAGGACCTCTCCGCCCTGGCCGAGGCCTGCCCCCGGGGCTGCACCCACCTGGGTCCCCCGGCCGATCCGGAGTGCGCGCTGGACACGGCCACCGGCGCCACGGCCCGCCGCGTCCTGGCGGTGCGGAAGTTGTTGGCGGCCCTGCGCTCCAACAACGAATGGGAGATGTGATCCCTACAGCAGCTCTAGCAGGAAGGGCAGTTCCTTTGCGTCGTACCAGGACATGAGGTTGTCCTCGGCATTCCCGAGGGTGATCTCCGCGTCCTCGTCGCCGAGGTCCGCAGCATCCACGATTTCGATGGCCGCGCGCGTGTCCGCCTCCGCATCGGCATCGTCCACGTGAATGGCCGCGAGCTGCTCGGCCCGCAGTACCGGGGGATCCAGCCGCACGACGGACTCGCCGTCCTCGGGGGCGAAGGTGATCGCGGCATCGTCCACATCCGCGCTCATCACCACCCGCCGGTGGGGAAACCGCTCCTCCGCCTCGGCGGACAACAGCCGCAGGGAGGCCCGGGCGGCGTCCAGGAAGGCGGTGTAGGCCAGCTCTTCCTCATCTCCCCCGGTGTAGAACTCCCGGACCGCCGGGGTGAGGGCGAAGGCCACGGCGCTGCGCACGGGCATCGCGCCGCTGCTGTGGAGCACGGCGAGCATGTCGAAGGTCCCCGGAATGTAGATCCGCAAGGTCAGAACTCACCGTCCAAGTCGAACAGGTTGGTGATCTCCACAACGGCCCGATCGAATTGTTGGTAGTAGACCCCGATCAGCCCCGCTTCCACGGCGCCCTTGATGTTCACGATGGAATCGTCCACCAGCACCAGCTCGGTCCGGCCCAGTTCTAGCCGCTCGGCGACGATGTCGAAGACCTCCTGGCTGGGCTTCTCCGCGCCCACTTCGCCAGAGAGGATCACATCATCCACCAGGCCGTTCTTCTGCCAGGCGCGGATCGGCGCGGCGTTGGGTCCACCCTCATCGTTGGACAGGATGGCGGTGGAGACGCCGTCCGCCTTCGCCGCTTCCAGCAGCTTCTTCCACCGTCGGCGGTCTTCCTCGGCTCCGTCCAGCACGCCGCAATAATCCACAATGAGTCCACGCATGTTTCACATTCTGCCAAATCTTCGGTTCGAAAAGGCAGCGCGCTGCCCGGTGGGTTTTGCTAAGCTCCTGAACAGCTATCCGGGGGGAAAAGATAAGGGGGATTTTTGACAATGACGTCTGGCACCGGGGTGCTGGGGGCCGAGCGGTCCGGGGATGTCTCGATGGGGGAGGACGCCACCGACAGGGCGTGTGCTGCCCTCCCCGGATTCACCTACTTGCGTCGGCCGCGGGGCGGGATAGGGCGGGGCGGCATGGTACCGGCCCCCATCTACACCGACTGCACGACGGCGAAACGCTCGCCCCTGCCACCTCCGGCACCGGGGCACGTCGCCCGCCTGGTTCAGGTGTGGTTGGAGGCCTGGGATGGCCACCGGGCCCCGGCGAGTTTGCGCAAGGGGCCCTTCGCGGGCGAGATCATCGAGCGCCTCATTCTGCAGCGGGAACTGGCGGCCCGGAACGCTGGGGCCACTCCGCGGCGGCAATCTGGCGCGAGCGTGGTGAGCGTGCGCGTGCAGGCCCCCGCCCACCGCACTGCCGCCCCCAAGGTGCCCTTTTGCGCGTCCGTGCGCCGGGGGTCCCGCATCCGGGCGGTTGCCGGGTATCTGCAGTTCTATCGGCCGCGGCGCCAGCAGAGCCACGCCGGGGGGCTCTATGGTCCCCGGCGGGCGCCCTCGGGGTGGGTGATGACCTCCGTGCGCCTGATCTAGGCGCCCTGGGTGGTCTGCTGCTCGTCTACGGCCGGGTCGTTCACCGTCACGGAGTGGGCCCGCTGCAGCTGCTTGCGGGTGAGGAAGAGCTGGCGGACCGTCTCCTCCTTGATCCCGTCCTTCATCCGGTTGAACATGTCCCCGCCCTCGCGCTGGTACTCCACCAGCGGATCGCGCTGCGCCATGGCCCGCAGGCCAATGCCCTCCTTGAGGTAGTCCATCTCGTAGAGGTGCTCGCGCCACTTCTGGTCCACAACGCTCAGCAGGGTGGCCCGCTCCATGCCGCGCATCTGCTCCTCGCCGGCGATGGAGCTCACCGCCTCCTCCAGCTCGTCATACTGGTCGTTGGCATCCTTCACGAGCGCATCCAGTAGCTGGCCGGAGGACAGCTCCCCCTTCGCGCCGTATTCCGTGCCCTCCACCAGCTCTTCGTGGCTGAAGGAGGGGCCGTAGAGGGACTCCAGGGCGTGCCACAGCTCGTCCAAGTCCCAGTCCTCCACGTAACCCTCGCGGGTGGCCCCGTCCACGTACGCGGCGATCGTGTCCTCTAACATCCCGCGAATCTGGGTCTCCACGTCCTCCCCCTCGAGGATCTGCCGCCGCTCGCGGTAGATGACCTTGCGCTGCTCGTTCATCACCTCGTCGTACTTCAACACGTTCTTGCGCATCTCGAAGTTCGCGCCCTCCACCTGGGCTTGGGCGTTCTTGATGGCGTTGGAGACCATCTTCGAGTCGATGGCCTCGTGGTCGGGGATGTTGAGCCGCGTCATCATCGCTTCCATGGTCTGGCCCACGAAGCGGGTGATGAGGTCGTCGCGCATGGAAAGGTAGAAGCGGGTTTCCCCGGGATCCCCCTGGCGAGCGGAGCGCCCGCGGAGCTGGTTATCGATGCGGCGGGACTCGTGGCGCTCGGTGCCCAGCACGTACAGCCCGCCGGCTTCGATGACCTTCTCCGCTTCTTCCTTGCTGGCCTTTCGAGCAGCACTGACCTCGGCGTCCCAGGCCTCCTCGTATTCCTCGGGAGTCTCCACCGGGTCCAGCCCCCGCTTGCGCAGGTTGATGTCCGCGATGATGTCCGGGTTGCCGCCGAGCACGATATCTGTACCACGGCCGGCCATGTTCGTGGCCACGGTCACGGCTCCCACTCGCCCGGCCTGGGCGACGATCTGGGCCTCCTGCTCGTGGTACTTCGCGTTGAGCACGTTGTGCTTGATCCCACGCCGCTGCAGCAGCCGGGAAAGGTATTCGGATCGCTCGACGGAGGTGGTACCGACCAGCACGGGCTGGCCCTTTTCCACCCGCTCGGCAATGTCGTCTGCGGCAGCCTCGAACTTGGCCTCCTGGGTCTTATACACCAGGTCCACGTGGTCGATGCGCTGGTTGGGCTTGTTCGTGGGGATGGCCGCCACGTCCAGCTTGTAGGTCTGCTTGAGCTCGGAGGCTTCCGTCTCGGCGGTACCGGTCATCCCGGCCAGCTTGTCGTACAGGCGGAAGTAGTTCTGCAGGGTGACGGTGGCCAGCGTCTGGTTCTCGTTTTTGATCTCAACGTGCTCTTTGGCCTCAATGGCCTGGTGGATGCCCTCGTTGTAACGCCGGCCGTCCAGGATGCGCCCCGTAAACTCGTCGACAATGAGCACCTCTCCATTGCGCACGATGTAGTCCTTGTCCCGGGTGAACAGCTCCTTGGCCTTGATGGCGTTGTTCAGGTAGCTCACCAACTGGGAGTGCTCGGGGGCATAGAGGTTCTCGATGCCGAGGTGATCCTCAACGAACTCCACGCCCTCCTCTTTGACACCGATGGTCTTCTTGCGCTCGTCCACTTCGTAGTGGATGTCCCGGGTCATCTTGGGCGCAATTGCCGCGAAGGCGGAGAACCACTGGGAAGAGCCGTCAACGGGCCCGGAGATGATCAACGGGGTGCGGGCCTCGTCGATCAGGATTGAGTCCACCTCGTCCACGATGGCGTAGTTGTGGCCGCGCTGAACCAGGTCGTGGACGTTGTGCGCCATGTTGTCGCGCAGGTAGTCGAAGCCGAACTCGTTGTTCGTGCCGTAGGTGATGTCCGCGTTGTAGGCGGTGCGCCGCTGCTCGGGGGACTTGCCCGCGAGGATTACGTCGGTGCTCAGCCCCAGGAAGCGGTGGACGCGCCCCATCCATTCGGCATCGCGCTTGGCCAGGTAGTCGTTGACGGTCACGACGTGCACGCCTTTGCCCGCCAGCGCGTTGAGGTAGGCGGGGAGCACACACGTCAAGGTCTTGCCCTCGCCGGTCTTCATCTCCGCCACGTAACCGAAGTGCAGGCCCGCGCCACCGATGATCTGTACCCGGTAGTGCTTCTGCCCGAGCACGCGCCAGGATGCCTCGCGGGCGGTGGCGAAGGCCTCGAGGAGCACGTCGTCTAGGCTTTCGCCGTCCTCCTGGACGCGGGTGCGCAGCTCCTCGGTCTTGTCCGCGAGTTCCTGGTCGCTCAGCTCGGCGTACTCGTCCTCGAGGTCGATGACCTTGTCTGCGATGGCTCCGAGCCGCTTGACGGCACGGCCTTCACCCATCCGGAGAAGTTTGTTCAGTCCTAGCACGTGTCTCGCTCATCCTTGTTGGCGGTTGATGGGGCCTATTAGGGCCCCTGTGTTGTCTAGCTAGCCAACGCTACAGTGTAGCGGGCGCTAGCCCTCCTTCAACGCGATGAGACCGTAATCGTAGGCGTGGCGGCGGTACACCACGGAGGGGCGCCCGGAGTCCTTGTTCATGAACAGGTAGAAGTCGTGGCCCACGAGCTCCATCTCGCTGAGTGCCTCGTCCACCGTCATGGGGGTGGCCTGGTGCTCCTTGGTGCGCACGATTTGACCGGGTCGGTACTGATCGGCGTACTCGTCCACGTCGTACTTGCCGGGCTTCTCCTGCTCTTCCGGCTTGGCCTGTTCCACGAGCGCGGCGGTGGCCTCCCCCACGGAGATGGGGGCTCGGTGCCCGGAGCGGGCGATCTTGCGACGCGCCTTGACCTTGCGCAGCGAGCGCTCCATCCGGCCGATGGCCACTTCCAGGGCGGCGTAGAAGCTGTCCTCCTTGGCTTCGGCGCGGGCGATGTGTCCCTTGCCGGTGGCGGTGATCTGGATGCGGTCCGATTCATCGGAGCGCCGCGGGTTGGGTTCGTGGAGCAACTCGACGTGGAAGTACCTCAGGGTGGGGTCCAGGCGCTCGATCTTGGCCAGTTTGGTGTTCACGCGGTCGGCGAAGTGCTCCGGGACCTCCACGTTGCGGCCGGTGATCTCTACCTGGGCCTCTGGGGTCAGGTTCTCCTCCGGCGCTGCGAAGTGGGCCTTGGTGTTCGCGCTCGACATGCTCTACCTCCCGGTCTTGGTCACCGGCAGCGGGAGTGCGGGATTGCCCACCGCCAACCGGTGATGCGTGTTCCACGCTCATTCTATCCACCGCCGTCCCCGGGGTGGTTGCCAATCCCTAACCCCGGTGCCATATTCGGGCCACTTTGCGGTCACCGGTTATTCATGTCGGTTCTTTTTTAGGACGCCACCTCACGCGGCCGCGATCACCAGCCCCGCGCGGACCCGCACTCCCCGGGTCGCGAGGTGAAGACAGAACTGGCCCAGGGTGGCCGTCGTCGTGGCAACGTCGTCCACGGCGATGACACTCGCTCCCCTGCGGATGAGGCGGCGCAGCTCGCGCGCCGCGTTGGCGTCCACAAGAAGATTCCGGGCGACATTCTCCCTGCGCTGCGCACGGGACAATCCCACCGAATCCACGGCCTTCTCCGCCAACCGGCCGGCGGGCACGACCGCTACCCGGGGCGCCAAGGCGGCGCAGGCACCGGCCGCGCGCGTGACCACGTCCCCGCCGCGCGCCCGCGCCGAGCTGCGTCGGGTGGGCGCGGGAACCAGGACCACCGGCTCCTGCCGCCCACTGGGCACGAGTCCCCCGGCGGCGAGGTAGTCCAGGGCTCCCAAGTACATCCGGCCCATAATCTCCGCGGCCTCCGCCCGCAGGCGCTCCTTCGCGGCGAGCACGAGCATGCGGTGGGCCCCACCGTAGGGCCCGCAGGCGTAGATGGGGATGGGCATCGTAGGGGCGAATACCCGGCGCGGGGCCGCCGCTAACCGGCAGGCACAACGCTCGCATAGGGCTTCCCCCGGGCCCCACTCCACGATGCGCCCGCAGCACACGCAATCCGTTCGCCACAGCAGCCCCGCCGCCGCTTGCCACAAGGACCCCATGTCTTACCCGCACCCCCCTCCCCTTGGAGACTAGTAGGCGAACACGGGCACGGCTCGCTGGCCCTGCAGGGTAGGTTCCTCGCGCCAGAAGCGGGTCTCGGCCTCCGCGCTGTCGATCTGCATGAGGGCGCGGCTGTCCGTGGCGTAGGTGACGGTGCCCACGGACGCGACCGCCACCACCGGGGCCGTGAGGTTCCTGCTGGTCATCTGCGTGGCCACGGATCCGTCGGCGGCGATGGTCCACACGGGGGCGTCGCTGGCGCGGGTGCCCACCACCACGGTGTTGTCCGTGCGCCAGCCCGCGGAGACGGCGCTATCCCCGAGGGGCACCCCGATCTCCACGGGACGGCCCATCACCGTGCGGCCGTTGCCGTTGTCCTCCAACACGCTGATGTAGACCCGCCCGTTGACGAGCAGCACGGCGCGGGCGCCATCCGGGGAAACCTGGAAGACGCTGATGCGGCCCTCCCCCGCGTCGTTTCCGGCGGTGCTGGAGATGCCGATGGAACCCAGGGCGGACGTGTCGATCTCCGTGGGGGAGATTTCACCGGTGGTGGCAGAGCGGGTGAAGCGCATGATGCGGCGCCCATCCGCGACGGTGTAGAGGGCCGCGCTGTTGGAGCCCCAGGAGGGGCGGGTGAGGGAACCGGCCTGGATCGCCTCCACCGGTTGATTGTCGGCGCGCCCCACCATGAGTTTGCGCCGCTCTGCCCCGGCCTCGCTGACCACGGCAAACACGGATTCCTGGGGGGCCACGGCGGCCGATTCGACGTTCTCCGTGGCCAGCCACCCCTCCACGCGCTGGGCACTGCCGTTTTGCACCTCCTGCACCGAGCCGTTGACCACCGCGCGCAGCGGCATGGCCACTTCCCGGCGGGGGTCGAACTGGGAGACGTCGTTGACGGTCCAGGGGTTGCCCACGGCTTCGGTGAGGGGGGCACCGTCGGCGGTGATGGAGTAGGGCCCGCGCACGTCGTTCGTGGCCAGCGTCCACACCACCTGCGCGGCCAGCAGTTCCCGGTCTCGTGCCTGGAGCTCGGTGAGTCCGGTGAAGTCCACCGAGAATCCTCCGCCATCCGGCACGGAGGTTTGCACTGTGGCCCCGGCGGGGATGTAGGACTTCACTCCCTTCGCGAGGATGGACTGCGGGCCGGTGGCCAACAGGGACACGAGGGAGGAGCCGAGGGATTGCTGCCGGTTGTAGACCCAGCGGCGGTCCGGGACGAGGGCATCCAGCTTCGGTTCGACGAAGTAGATGTTGCGGGCATCGTAGGCCTCGGTGAAGTCCGCCCGATCCAGCAGCACACCATCGCGGAGGTTGTCCACGCGCCACTGCCCGTCCACCCGGACCATCTGGTAGCTGGTCTCGTAGGCGGTGTATTCGGGGTTGTACACGCCGCCGGGCCCCAGCGTTCCCACGACGTTGCCGCGCACCCGGTAGGTGATCCGGCCGTCCTGGGCTGCGCCCTCCGAGGTGATATCGATGCGGTCCAGGATGAGGGTGTCCTGGCCGGAGTCCCACTGCTTCTCCGCGGCGGGGGTGAGGAACTTCCGGGCGGCCTGGTAGTTGCCCAAGGGGTGGGCGCTGGCCCGAAAGAAGTTGCGCAGCAGCAGGTCGGAGGCCTCATCCTTGGTGGGGGTGATGACGTTGTTGCTGTCCGGGGTCGGCGCGTAGGAGCTGACGGCTTCCGGCGCCGAGTCCCCAGGCAGCGTGGTGCAACCCGCGGTCGTGAGGGACAGTGCGGTGATGGCGGCGGTGATGGCCGCGGTTGGTCGCCGTGATTTACTCATTGGTCGCCTCCTGCTGGACTGTCCCCGAACGCCTCGATGGCCAGGGCAACGGGGGGTTTGCCAATGGGTTGGCCCACCTCCCGGGGCAGCGTCAGCCGGAAGCAGGAGCCCACGCCGTATTCCCCGACGGCTTCTAGTTGCCCGCCGTGCAGCAGGGCATCCTGCAACGCGATCGCCAGGCCCAAGCCGGTACCTCCGGTGCGGCGTTCGCGGGAGGGATCGGACCGCCAGAAGCGGTTGAACACCATATCCTCCTCGCCGGGCTTGAGGCCCACCCCGTGGTCCACCACAGCAATGGCCACAGCGGTATCGCTGGTGCCTAAGGTGACATTGACGGGGCGCCCCTCGGAGTGGTCCACGGCGTTGGCCAGGAGGTTGCGCAGGATGCGCTCCACCCGCCGGGAATCGATCTGTGCGGGAACGGGTTCAGGGGGCAGGTCGATGGCGAAGTCCACGTGCATCTCCTCCGCGATGGCCCGGACTTGCTCCAGGGTGGAACGCACCACCCCCCGTACGTCCACGACCTCTGCGGAGAGGTTGGCCTGGCCCGCGTCGTGCCGCGAGATTTCCAGTAGGTCCCCGAGGAGCGATTCAAAGCGGTCGAGTTCGCGGTTCATCAACTGGGAGGCGCGGGCGGTGACTGGGTCTAGTTCCTCGGCATTGTCCTGGATGAGATCGGCGGCCATCCGCACGGTGGTCAGCGGGGTGCGCAGCTCGTGGGAGACGTCCGAGGTGAACTGTTTCTGCAGGCTGCCGAACTCTTCCAAGTTGCGGATTTGGGTGGAGATGGATTCCGCCATCTCGTTGAAGCTAATCGCCAGCTTTGCCACCTCGTCCTGGCCGTCCACGACCATCCGCTCCCGCAGGTGCCCCGAGGAGAAGCGCTCAGCGATGCGCGAGGCGCTGCGCACCGGGACGGTCAACTGTTGGGAAAACACCCAGGCGATGACGACCAGCAGCACCAGCAGCACGATGCCCCCGGCTAGCAACAGCCCGCGCATGAGCGTGAGGGTCTGCTCCTCCTGGGTGAGGGGCATGACCAGGTAGAGCTCGAGGCCTGGGATATCGCTGGAGACGGGACTACCCACAATGAGCGCTTTGAAGGACCCGCCCGGCTGATTCACCGTGGTGTACTGGAAGGACACCTGCCCTTGCTGCACGAAGTGGCGCAGACCGGCGGGCACGCTGAAGTTTTCCGGCACGGAAACCTCCCCGCCGGAGGAATCCTGGGCGATGAGCACGGGCTCGAAGACTGCGGCGGCCCCCTGTTCCACGCCGGTGTTGCGGTCGGCAAGTACGGCGCGGGCAGAGGACAGCCGGACGGCCAGGGGGTTGGAAGTATCTGTGGCGGCGATCTGCTCCTCCACCGCCGTGCGGGCCCGGTCGATCTCCTCCACGGAGGTGGTGTACTTCGCGTTGAGTAGCTGCTGGCCCACGAAGCTGGTCAGCACCAACCCGAGGGCCATGATCACCAGCAGGGAGGACAGAAACACGCTGCCGATCACGCGCACCTGAATGGAGGTGCGCCATTGCTGCACGAAGTAGGCCCAGCCCTGTTTAAGGGCCGTAATGGGGTGCCGTAGCGCAAGGCCGAGGAGATGCGTGGGCCCCTCCGTTTTCGCCGGGGTCTCCGGGGTGGGTCCCTGGGCTGGGGAACCTCCCGATTCCGCGCGCAGGGCCCGGCGCCGGGCAGCGGCGATGGCCCCGCGCACGGGGATGAGCCCCTGCCGCGGGTTGTCCGCTTTCTCCTCCGCTACTTCCGGCGTGCTCACCGGCTACTCGCCCGTCTTGTATCCGATGCCGCGCACGGTCTGGATGATGCGGGGATCGTCCGGGTCCACCTCGATTTTGGCCCGCAGGCGCTGGATGTGAACGTTGACCAGCCGGGTGTCGCCGGACTTGCGGTAGCCCCACACCTGCTCCAACAGCTCCTCGCGGGAGAAGACCTGCCGGGGCCGCGAGGCCATCGTCACTAACAGCTCGAATTCGATGGGGGTGAGGGCAATCTCCACCCCGTTGCGGCTGACCTGGTGGCCGGAGACGTCGATGCGAACATCCCCCACCTGCAGCGTGTCGGGGCGCTCCTCCGGGTTACGGCGCAGCCGCGCCCGGACCCGGGCAACCAGCTCCTTGGGTTTGAAGGGCTTGTGGATGTAATCGTCCGCCCCGGATTCCAGGCCCAACACTACGTCCACGGTGTCCGTGCGGGCGGTGAGCATCACGATGGGCACGGTGGATTCTTCCCGTATCTCCCGGCAGACGTCGATGCCGTTGAGCCCGGGCAGCATGACGTCTAGCAGGATGAGGTCCGGATGGTTCTCGCGGGCCGCTGCGACCGCCGAGTTGCCATCGCCAACAACGATCGTGCGGAAGCCTTCGCTCTCCAGCACGATGGTAAGCATTTCCGAGATTGCGGGATCGTCATCGACCACCAGGATTGTTGCTGACATGTTCCTCATTCAATCATGGGTGTGGGACATGCCCGCAGCGCGTTCGATGGCGTCCGCAATCTCCCGAGCTCGCCGCTGCACATCCCCATCGCCGGATTCGGCAATCATCCACGGTCCGCACCACTCGGCGGCGGCCAGCCCCGCATAGGCGGCGGCGGTGAGTTCCTGCAGGGTGGCGTTGGATTCGTAGGCATCGAGGCGGCGGCTCTCGTCCACTCTCTCCCGCCAGCGGGCCCGCTGCCCGGCCAGCTCCGGGCTTGCGCTGACCAGCACAGTGAGATCCGGCACGGGAATGCCCAGCCGGTCGAATTCGAGTTCCGCCACCCAGTGCACGACGGGCAGCTCCCCCGCCCTGCGGCGCAACTGCTCGGCCGCAGTATCGGCGCCGGTCGCGGCCCGCGCTGCGGAGTAGGCGGCATTGGAGGCCACGTATCGGTCCAGCAGCACCACGTATCCGTCCTCGCTCAACTGCGCGAGCTCCTCGGCGACCTCCGCCCGATCTAGGGCGAAGAGCGTGGCCATGCCGTGGATGGACCCGGTGAGATCCCCCATCTCGTGGCGCAGGGCCGCCGCGGCCATTTGGGCGTGGATGGACTCCTCATAACGGGGGAAGGTTCCCGTGGCCACGGGCAGCTCGCGGCCAATGAGCTTCCCCTCTACCGCCCTGACCAGGGTGTTCTTGCCTGCCCCGTCGATGCCCTCGAATGCGACGATCATGCTAGTAGCGGTAGTGCTCCGGCTTGTAGGGACCGGCCACATCCACGCCGATGTACTCGGCCTGCTCCTTGGTGAGCGTGGTCATCTTCCCGCCGAGGGCGTCCACGTGGATGCGCGCGACCTTCTCGTCCAGGATCTTTGGCAGCCGGTACACCTCCTTGCCGTACTGCTCGGCCTTGGTGAACAGCTCGATCTGGGCGATCGTCTGGTCCGCGAAGGAGGTAGACATCACGAAGGAGGGGTGGCCCGTAGCATTGCCCAGGTTCAATAGCCGCCCCTCGGAGAGCACGATGATGCTCACGGGGGTGCCCGCGGCGGAGGGGAAGGTGAATTCGTCGACCTGGGGTTTGATGTTCACGCGGGTGACATCGTCGCGGTGCAGCAGCGAGGCCATGTCGATTTCGTTGTCGAAGTGGCCGATGTTGCCAAGCACCGCGTGGTCCTTCATGCGCTGCATCTGCTCGAAGGTGATGATGCCCAGGTTGCCAGTGGCGGTGATCACGATGTCCGCCCCGGCGATCGCGTCGTCCACCGTGACCACCTCGAACCCGTCCATGAGGGCCTGCAGCGCGTTGATGGGATCGGCCTCCGTGACCTTCACCCGGGCCCCCTGCCCGGCGAAGGCCTCAGCGCATCCCTTACCCACATCTCCGTAGCCGCAGACCAGCACGGACTTGCCCCCGATCAGCATGTCCGTGGCGCGGTTGATCCCGTCCAGGAGGGAATGGCGGGTCCCGTAGCGGTTGTCGAACTTGGACTTGGTCACCGCGTCGTTGACGTTCATCGCGGGGAAGGGCAGTTGGCCCTGCTCGGCGAAGTGGTAGAGGCGGTGCACCCCGGTGGTGGTCTCCTCCGTCACCCCCCGCACTTGGCTTGCGGTTCGGCCCCACGTTTCCCTATCCAGCTCGTAGACCCGGGCGAGCATGCCCAGAAAGGCGCGGTGTTCGTCGGAATCCTGCGCGTCCGGCTCCGGCACCATTCCGGCGCGTTCGTACTCGGCCCCCTTGATCACGGCCATGGTGGCGTCCCCGCCGTCGTCCAGGATCATGTTTGCGCTGATGGGCTGCCCATCTTCGCCGACGCCCCAGTCGAAGACCTGCTGCAGGCACCACCAGTATTCCTCCAGGGTCTCCCCCTTCCACGCGAACACGGGCACCCCCTTGGGGTTCTCCGGGGTGCCGGAACCCACAACCACCGCCGCCGCAGCCTCGTCCTGGGTGGAGAAGATGTTGCAGGAGGCCCAGCGAACCTCGGCCCCGAGGGCGGTGAGTGTTTCGATGAGCACCGCCGTCTGCACCGTCATATGGATGGAACCGGCGATCCGGGCGCCCGCCAGCGGCTGCTCTTCCCGGTATTCCTCCCGCAATTGCACCAACCCGGGCATCTCGTATTCCGCGAGCCGGATCTGATGGCGGCCGGATTCGGCCAGGCCCAGGTCGCGGACTTTGTAACTGAGCTCACCGTGCCGGTCGGGTTCGGGGGTCTGTGCCATTGCGCCTCTTTGTTTTGTGGGGAATATGCTTATGGACGCCCGGTTCCTGGCGTCCGAAAAGAATGGATCCAATGAGAAGAATCAACGGCCCCCTACCCTACTAGCTGACGGCCTCCACGTAGGTCTCCAGACCCTCCACCAGGTTGTCCTCGCCCTGGGCTTCGAATTCGGCTTCGAGGAGCTGAAAAGCGGCCTGTTGCAGGGTTTCGGGGCAGTCGCCGATGTACTCCCGGACGAAAGGATGAGCCTCGGTGACCGCGGTAGAGGAGAAGGGGGCACCGCACCACACGGCGGCGATGCTGGCTGCGCACAACCCCTGGGCGTAATCCACATCCCCACGGCTGGCCTGTTTGAGGGCGATGGTGATCGCGTCCTCTAGGGCCTCGTGCAGATCAGTTTCGTCCAGGTCCACGAGATCGTCGAGGAAGTCCACGTTGTCCTCGCCCGTGAAAACCTGCTCATCCCAGCTGCTCATGATTTTCCCGCCTTCTCCTATTTCTATGGTGTTTGATATGGGTCCGTGTTTGATGCGGCTCCGTGTTTGATGTGGGTCTGGGACCACCGAGCACAAGCTGCTTGATTTTGAGAGTAACCCTTTTGACGGCGGAGTTTCCCTCCCCCCGTCCGCGTGCGTCGCGGAGCACGGATGTCCTGCATCGTGCTATCCTGCTGCTGGCCATCCGTGACCTATCCGTGATAAAAGTTGCTGTATCGACAGGTCGTTGAACAGCATATCTGCGTGTCAAGGGTCACACATTGTAACGAAATGAGATCTAGCTAACCGGGAGGAGGAGACGCCGCGATGTCCCAGGACCACAGCGCCCGAGACACTGACCGCGAGACCGCGACCGCGGCCTCCGCTGCCCTGCACCCCACGACCGCCAAGCACACACGCACTGGTTCACGCCTCGTTGCCGGGTTTGCCGCCGGTGGTCTCCTGCTCGCTGGACTCGTTGGTGGGTGGACGTGGCAGAGCGCCAGCAGTCCGATCCACACTCGCCCCTCCTCCATCTCCGAGTCGGCCGCTCCCGGGGTGCAAGCGGAGGGACCCACGGGGAGCGCCCCCGCCACGGCCGTCCCCCAGGATCCGCGCGGTGAGGACAGCGACCCGGGCACCGGCGCACCCGCCCGGCACGAAGCCCAGGTTCCCCAGGACTCCCGCAACGTTCAGTTGTCGGAACGCGACCCCTACCTGCCGCCGAACTCCTGGAACGGCAACGGTGGGCCTGTTCGGCCCACCGCCACTGTCGTCGTCGAGCCGAGCGCACCCGTCGCGCGCCCGCAGGCTAGCCCCGTGAACACTGTGGAGCCGGAAACTAGCAGCCCTGCCCCGGAGGAGACCACCCCCTCCCCCACCCGGCCACCGGCGACCACAGCGCCGCCCGCCACCTCCGCGCCCGGCTCCGCCGGCGAAGACACACGGCCCACCAAGGAGCCCGTTGCCACCGAGCCGTCCGCGCTCGTGGACACCCGGCCCACCCAAACGCCACAGGACGTCGAGCCCTCCCAGTAGAGGCAGAACGGCGGAAGCAAAACGGTAGAAGCAAAACAACGGTAATCCGGTCGAAACGCCGACGCCTTAAGTTGGGCGGGGTGAATACCCCTCATGGCTATCTTGGGCCAATCCCCGAACAGCACCGGCACCGTGATGTTCGCAGCCAATTCTGGATCTGGGCCGGGGCCAACATCGCCCCGATCAATTGGGTTCTGGGAGCCCTCGGCGTAACCATGGGGTTACCCCTGTGGGAAACAGTCGCCGTTCTCCTGGTGGGCAATGCCATCGGCATGGCCATCTTCGGGTACTTCGTTGTTCTCGGGCAGCGCACGGGGGTAACCGGAATGGTTCTCTCCCGAGCCGTCTTCGGGCGCAAGGGGGCCTACCTACCTGCGGCGATTCAAGCCATGCTGTGCGCGGGGTGGTGCGCTGTGAACACCTGGATCGTGCTGGACCTCGTGGTGACGCTGTTGCAGACCATCGGCTGGGTGGGGCCCGGGACAAACCTCGTTGCGGTTAAGAGCGCGGTAGCTCTGGCGCTGATGGTGGTGCAGGTCGGCATCTCGTGGCTAGGATACCGAGCCATCACTGCGTTCGAACGATGGACTGTCCCGCCCACCATCGCCATTCTGGTGATCATGAGTGCCGTCGCATGGTTCAAGCTGCCGGTGAACTGGGCCGCAGGTATTGGCGTCCACAATTTCTGGTCGACTGAGCACCTATCGGCCGTGACCGGCGTGATGACCGCAATCGGAATCGGCTGGGGCATAACCTGGCTGACGTACGCTGGGGATTACTCGCGATTCATCTCCGCCGACGCCTCGCCGAGGCGGCTGTACCTCGCTTCCGTCAGCGGACAATCTGTGCCCGTCGTTTGGCTGGGAACGCTGGGAGCCAGCCTGGCGACCATCTCGCAAACCACCGACCCGGGGCAACTTATCGCGGAGGCCTATGGGTCCCTGGCGGTGGTGATCCTGCTGCTGGTGCTTCATGGGCCAATCGCTACGAACATTCTGAACGTGTACACATTCTCGGTGGCCGCGAAGGCTCTGGATGTGCGGCTGCCGCGCCAGGTGCTGGCGATTGCCGTTGGGGTGGTTGCGATGGGTGCGGTGGAGCTGTTTGTCCTGTTCGGCGAATTCGGCGAAACGATCGATGGATTCCTGGTGAGCGTGGTGGCGTGGGTTTCCCCGTGGGCGGCGATCGTTGTGGTCCATTGGGAATGTGTGGCTCGAAAGCGGATCGATGCAGAGGCGCTGGATACCCCCGTTGCGGCTACGACGCTGCCGCTGTTTCGGTGGGGAGCGCTTGGGGCGTTACTGCTGGGGATGGGGGCGACCTGGTTATGTCTGTACGCGCCGCTACCGTGGTTCCAGGGGCCCGTGGCCTCCGCCTTGGGTGGCATCGACCTGTCCTGGCTGGCTGGCTCGGCGGTGGCGGGAGGTACGTATTGGACGATTAGTCGTTCGGGGGAGGCGGGGATTAGGCGGTAAGAGACGGGGAGTACGCCGTAAGAGACGGCAGCAATGAAGGGAAAGGCACGGACATGACAGAGCGCAATCTGCACCGCAGTGATGGACGGTTGGCGGGAGGCGGGGGTGCGTTTTTCATCGATTCACCCACCGTTATCGCCGTAGATAAGCAACATGGAACCACCCCGTTCACCACATCGCTCCGGATAGCAGGCGGACAGATCGCCGAGATGGGGACAGACCTGCGACCGCTACCTGGGGAGACCGTTATTAGCGGTAAGAATCGTCTTGTCACTCCCGGGCAGGTCAATGCGCACACCCACAACTGGGAGGCGTTTTGGAGGGGCACACAGGACAACCTCCCGCTCGAACTGTGGATGCTGATGTGCTACCCCCTTTTGGGCACCGAACCGCTGGCTCCAGAGATGGTTCGTCTACGGGCCCTGCTTCTGGCCACGGAGTCACTGAAGTCCGGGGTTACTACCGTGGTGGATGACGCCTACGAGTTGCCCACCCAGCGCCTGGATCACCTTGCTGCGGAGTTCGCCGCCTACAGTCAGGCCGGGATTCGGGCAAACGTTTCCGGACAGATCAGCGATATTCCATTCCTGGACACCATGCCTTTCGCGCGAGACTATCTGGCTCCTGAGGTGCAGCGACTTGCCGATGATTGTTCAGTGCTAAGCAGTTCGGATTATCTGCGGTTCGCCCAGGAGGCGATTGCTTCCTTCGACGGGAGCGGCGAGGATGAGCGGCTTCGGTTCATGCTCGGCCCTTCAGCTCCTCAGCGTTGCACCGCCGAGCTGCTAATTGGGTGCGGTGAGCTAGCTGCGGAACACGATCTGGAGTTCCATACCCATGTCTTGGAGACCCGCACGCAGAGGGTCCATGCGGACCGGGATTTCAACGGGTCCTTCATCGAATGGTTCGAGCAGCTTGGCATTCTCAGTCCGCGCCTTACGCTCGCTCATGGGGTATGGTTGCGGCCCGCTGAGCTGGAGCTCCTCAGTGAAAATGGTTGCTCCATTGCCCATAACCCCCTGTCCAACATGAAGCTGGGTTCCGGGCTCCTACCGTGGTCGCAGGTGCGGCGGAGCGGCATCAATCTCGCCCTGGGAACCGACGGGGTGTGCTCTTCGGACACGCACCGACTGTCCGAGGTCATGAAGTCCGCCGCGTTGGTTCACAAGATCACTAGTGATGACCCCGAGGAATGGCCGACAGCTGGCGAGGTGATCGAAGCCGCGACCCTCGGCGGGGCGCGCTCGGCTCGCCTTGGGCACAAGGTCGGATCCCTCGAGCCCGGCAAGAGCGCCGACCTCGTCATCTACGACCTGGACACGCTCGCCTTCTGTCCGCGCCAGGACGTGTCTAAGCAGTTGATTTACAGCGAAAACGGGTCCTCGATACGCCAGGTGATGGTCGCCGGGCGGATGGTGGTGGAAGATGGCGAGACCGTCTTGGTGGACGAGGCCGAGCTTCGACGGGACATCGCGGAGATCACCCCGTGGTTGCACCGCTGGCAGGCGGAAGCCCAGAGGGCCAATGAAGTCTTCTTAGAGGGGTTCTGGAAGCAGTACCGACACGCTGTTCGCAGATGGTCGGGCTCCATGTGTTCCCCTTGGCACTCGCCACATGAGTGGAGGCGGCCTTAGGCGTACGGGGAGTTGCCGTCGTTCGGTGAGCGTGGGTGTGTGGCCCGCGTGCCCTGGGTGGGTGCGGGTGTGGGTGGGTGGTGTGGGGTTGGAAGGGGGGGTTCGTTGTCGGGTGGGGGTTTGAGTTGGTTGTTGCGGTCGGTGAGTATTCTCGCGCGGTTGGTGGCCCGGTGGGTGAACGATGCTCGGCGTAGCGGCCCGCCGGGTTCGGTGATGATGACGTGCCCGTCGCCGTGGCTGGTCCATGCTTGGGTGCCGTCACCGGCCATGGTGACGTCCCAGTGGCCGGAGGTTTTCACCCGGTGGTGGAACGCGCAGAGGCATGGCAGGTTCCCGGTCACCGACGGGCCCCCACCGGTGGGGGTGGTGTGGTCGAACCGGGTGATGTGGTCGATCTGGCATTCGGCGGCGTCCACGCCGCAGCTGGACAACCGGCAGGTCCCGTCCCGGCCGGTGACCATCGCCCGCACCGCGTCGCTGGGCGCGTACCCGCGGGTGTAGGCCCACCCCACAGCCCGGGTGTGGGTGATCCTGGGCACCCACCGGGCGCGTTGGGTGTCGGTCAGCCCGGCGGTGGCGGTGGATAACTGCTGGGGGTTACTGCGCGGGGCGTAGAGGTTGACGGTCACCGAGGTGGTCAACTGCCCGCGGATCAGGGCGATAAGCGCCTCGGCGGTGGTGGTGTTCTCGTCGCGGGTGTCGATCGACAAGGTCCCCGCCGAAGGTGGTGGGGTGGGGACCTCGTCGGTGTCGGTGGGCCGGGCTGGGGGGGAGATCTCGGCGATGATGGCCTGCACCCGCCGGTGGACACACCGCACGGCGGGTACGGCTTGGCATGCCCGGGTGGGGGTGAGCACCTTGGTGGCGATGGTGGTGTCCACCTTCTGGCGGTGGGCTGGTGGCACGGCGAGGAGGTCGTCGGCTAGGCGGGTGGCGATATCGCTGATGACCACCTCCGGGTCGTCCGGGGCGCACACCTGGGCGGTGGCGAGGTGCTGGCGGTTGCCGGTCACCGCGTGCACGCTCAACGCGTCGGTGGGATCACAAACCCGCCACGACGGCCCCGGCAATGGTGGTGGTTGGTGTGCTGGTGGTGGTTGGTGTGTGGGGTGGGTTTTTGCCGGTGTGATGTTGGGTTGGGGGGGTTGGGGGGCATGGGGCCGGTAAAAACGGCTGGGTGGGGTGGGGTCGCAGGTGGGTTGGTGTGGGTGTTCGATCGGATAGTTTTTCGATTACCCAGCCGGTGGGGTGTGGCGGCAGGGGTGTGGCGGCGCGGGGATGCGGAGGTGCCACAGGCAACAGGCAGCGGTAGTGGTTGGTGGCACCGCTCCCGGGCCGGTGGTGCGGGTGAAGCGCGCCGCTGTTGGCGTCCGGAATCTTCCCGACGGATCCCGCGCGGCGGCTGCACATCTGCGAAATTAACAGCGCCGAAATACAAGGAAATGAAGCCGTAATGGCACCGGCCTACCTTGGTGACCGAATGCCGGGCTGCAACACTGCCAACATCCGACCGCACCGATCTACCCCCCCCCGATCGTGCCCAGACCAAGACCAACGCCTAGAACCCCACCCGAAAGGATCATCCGAAGAACATGGGAAGCACCGGAAGCGTCAGCGCCAGCCCCGATGGCCTCCTCACGGCCCTCATCCAGTACCCCGTCCTCGTCGTGAAGGGACCGGAGGACATCCAACCGAACGTAGACAAGATCTGCGAAACGGTCGCCAACACCAAAGCGGGCTACCCGGACCTCGACCTCATCGTCTTCCCGGAGTACTCCACCTCCGGCCTCAACACGAAGATCTGGTCCTACGACGACATGCTCCTCAGCCTGGACTCACCCCAGGTCGGCCAGTTCAAGCAGGCGTGCAAGGACGCGGACGTGTGGGGCGTGTTCTCGGTGATGGAACCCAACGACGTCCCCGGCCGAGCGCCCTACAACACCGCCATCATCATCGACAATAACGGCGAAATCGCCCTGCACTACCGCAAGCTCCAACCCTGGGTCCCCATCGAACCCTGGTACCCCGGGGACCTCGGCATGCCCGTCTGCGACGGACCGAAGGGCTCCAAGCTCGCCGTCTGCATCTGCCACGACGGCATGTTCCCGGAACTCGCCCGCGAAGCCGCCTACAAGGGCGCCAACGTCTACATCCGCATCTCCGGCTACTCCACCCAGGTCAACGACCAGTGGATCCTCACCAACCAGACCAACGCCTGGCAAAACCTCATGTACTCCATCTCGGTGAACCTCGCCGGCTACGACGGCGTCTTCTACTACTTCGGGGAAGGCACCGTCTGCAACTTTGATGGCAACGTCCTGCAGCAGGGGCACCGCAATCCGTGGGAAATTGTCACCGCCGAACTCTTCCCGGCCCTCGCGGACAAGGCACGCACCGACTGGGCCCTGGAGAACAACATCTACAACCTCGGCACGCGCGGTTACGTCGGCCAGCCGGGCGGGGATAAGCAGAACTACCTCACCTGGGTCAAGGACCTTGCAGAGGGCAACTACCACGTCCCCTGGGAAGACGATATCCGCATCAAGGACGGGTGGAAGTACTACCCCGACGGCGGCCAGTACGGCCCGATGCCGAAGTAGGTGCCTACCGCAGCACTACCCGGCGGTAGCCACGAAGGCGCCGGGGCCATCGTCGGCGCTGATGCGGGTGGCGTCCTCCTCAGCCGCAATCCACACGGCCTCCCCAGGACGCAGCGATTCCTGCTCATCGCCCTCGGCAGAGGACCGAAGCTCCACCCGCCCACCGGCGCACAGCACGATCGCGGGCCCGGCCACCACGGCATCCTCCCCCGGCACCACCCGGCGCAGGCGGAAATCCGGCGCGGGCGTGGGGAAAATGCCATCTGCACCCGCGCGGGTCACCGGGTCCGCCAGCGGTTCGGAAACAAGCACCCGCATGAGTTCAGGCACGTTGATGTGCTTGGCGGTCAGGCCCCCGCGCAGCACGTTGTCGGAGTTCGCCATGATCTCCACGCCCAACCCGCTGACGTAGGCGTGCAGCTGGCCGGCGTCCAGGTAGATCGCCTCCCCCGGCTCTAGGGTGATGTAGTTGAGCAGCAGGGCAACCAGAATCCCGGGGTCCTTGGGGTACTGCTGGGCAATCTTGGCAATGGCCCCGGCCGCCGCTCGCATCCAGGGCTCCCCCTCGTCCTCCGCAGCAGCCAACCGCTTACAGCGCTCCACCACATCCGCGATAACCCGCTCGCTCACGGCCGGGGGCAGGTTGATCCATGTCGTCACCAACCCGCGCAAATCCGCCGCCTCGTCCCCGCTGCCCAGCAGCCCGCAGAAGCGCTTCAACTCCTCCCCGCCGAGGGTTCCCAGGAGCTGCTGTGTATGCGCTACAGATCGGAAACCGGCGAGGGCTTCAAAGGGGCTACTCAGCGCGACCAGCAGTTCGGGCTTGTGGTTGTCGTCTCGATAGCACCGGTTGGGGGCGTCCCGAGGAATTCCCTCGGCATCTTCCGCGGCACACCCCTCCTCCGCCTGCCGCTTGGAGGGGTGCGCCTGGATACTCAACGCTGTATCGGCAGCCAGGATTTTCAACAGGAAGGGCAGGCTCTCCCGCCCGGATCCCAGGTGGTACTCCGGGTCTGCGGCGATGAGGTCGGCCAGCGTCCGGCCGCTGCCGTCTGCCACCAGCGTTGGGCCACCGGGGTGCGCGCCGAACCACATTTCCGCCTCGGGGCGCTCGGTCGGCGATCGGCGCCCGGTCAGCTGCGCGATCGCGGTGCGGGAGCCCCAGGCGTAGGGGCGAATAGTTCCCTGCAGGCGGTACACGATCTACCCGGCCTCCCCGGCGCGAATCACGCCCAGCGCCTCCGCCACGATGGCCTGCACTTCGGCGGCCGTGGGGGCCTCCACGTTGAGGCGCAACAGCGGTTCGGTGTTGGACGCGCGGACGTTGAGCCAGGAGCCGTCGGTGAAGTCGATGGTCACGCCGTCTAGGCGATCCACACTCGCGGTGCGGTCGGCGAAGTGCTCCACAACAGCTTCGGTCCGGCCCTGCTGATCGGCGACCTCGCTGTTGATCTCCCCGCTGGCCAGGTAACGCTCGTAGGCGACCTTCAGCTCGGACAGCGGCTTGTCCTGCCCGCCGAGGGTCGCCAGGACGTGGAGCGCCGCGAGCATTCCAGAGTCGGCGTTGAAGAAGTCGCTGAAGTAATAATGGGCGGAATGCTCCCCGCCGAAGACAGCACCGCTTTCGGCCATTTTCGCTTTGATGAAGGAATGCCCAACCCGGGTCCGCACGGGCGTTCCCCCGGCCTCCCGCACCAATTCGGGGACGGATTTGGAGGTAATGAGGTTGTGAATGATCGTGGCCCCCGGGTGGAGGTTGAGGTAGCGCTCGGCAATCATGGCGCAGATTGTGGACGGGGACACGGCATCGCCCTTTTCATCTACGATAAAGCAGCGGTCGGCGTCCCCGTCGAAGGCAATTCCCAGGTCCGCCCCACTGGCCACCGTGAACTCTTGCAAATCCACCAGGTTTTTGGGGTCCAACGGATTAGCCTCGTGGTTGGGGAAGTTCCCGTCCAGTTCGAAATACAGTGGCGCAACATCCAGGGGCAGATCCCGGAAAACAGCGGGCACTGTCAACCCGCCCATTCCATTACCCGCATCCACCGCAACCTTGAGCGGTCGAATATTCATGGGCACCAGCTTGTGCAGGTATTGGGCATACCCCTGCAGCACATCGCGTTCGCTCGACCGACCCGGATTGCCCTCAAACCCGGGGACTCCCGCAATGAGGTCCGCCACTATCTTATCCAGCCCGGAGTCCTGCCCAACCGGCCGCGCCCCTGCCCGACACATCTTGATGCCATTGTATTTCGCGGGATTGTGCGAAGCAGTGAACATCGCCCCTGGGCAGTTTTCCACCCCCGAGGCGTAATACAATTCATCGGTGCTGGTCAGGCCTAGATTGACGGCATCCAGGCCCTGTTCGTTAACTCCGGAAATAAACGCGGCCGCCAACCCCGGGGAACTTTCCCGCATGTCATATCCCACGACGATGGATTGCGCCCCCTCGGAACGCATGAGCCGCGCAAAGGCAGCGCCGGCGTCCTTAACAAAATCCACATCGATTCCCTGGCCCACCACACCACGGACATCATAGGCCTTGATAACCGCAGCGACCGATTCGGCACTGCGCGGGGCGGATTTCTGTGCAGCCATTGCTAAAACTCTTCTCTCGTGAATTGTTGTTTGATTTTTTTGGACGCCAGGAACCCCGGCGCCAGCCCTAGCCCTCGCTGCGAATCGCGCGGAGATGCCGCTTGGGGGTGTGCCGGGGCAGGTTCCGCTTTGAGGGGTGATGCCCGGTGGGCACGGGAACCTCCTTGCGCCGAATGAGGCGCGGCGCGGGGGGCATCTCCACTCGCTCCTTGGCCTCCGCCGCTTGTTGCACGGCCTGGGCGAGGGCCAGAAGGTCCTCTTCATCGGCATCCGCGGTGTTGTCCTCGGCGTCCATGCGCACGTGCAGTTCCCAACCTTGGGGCACGGAGGTGCGCTGCGCGTGCTCCTCACACAGGTCCCAGGTGTGCGGGCTGGATAGGACGCGCAAGGGCCCGATCGTGGCCGTTTGCTCGGCATAGTTGAAGTCCAAGGTGGCCACGGCTGGCCGGGAGCACCCGGGGCGGGAACATTGGCGGATGACAGACACGGGGTACATATTAACGGCTGCGCGGGACACTTCCCCGGACCTCCGCGCCCACCGGCACGCCTTGCTGATCGACAGCAGTCCGCCGGTTTACAATCGCCCCATGAGCCACACCACCCGGTCAGCAGCCCGCCCGGATCGCCGGGGGCGAGGGCTGCGCGGAGTCCTGCTACCGGAGCTGCCCCGCTATCAGACGCGCTCTCAGCGTTTCGACGCGGCGGTGCTGGATGTATATGAGAACATTTTGGCGGACTTCGAAGATGCCCTGGGCGGGCTGGATATTGCCGTGGATACCGTGCCGCGAATGCAGATGGAACCCGGGTTTACCCAGTGGCCGGAGGACATTGTCGCCGACGGTCAGGTTCCACTGGGTAGGTTGATTCCCGCCGGGGTGGACGATGCGGGAAATCCGACGCGGCCGCGGCTCATTGTTTTTCGCCGACCCATCGAATTGCGGACGGAGGGAGCGGCGAGTGTGCGAGAGCTGCTTCGCTTCGTCATAGTGCAGTTGGTGGCGGTGTACCTTAACGTGTCCCCGGAGCGGGTGGATCCGGGGTTCTCGCTGGACTAGCCGATCCGCTTCTTCAGGCGACGGCGTTCGCGCTCGGAGAGGCCGCCCCAGATTCCGAACCGCTCGTCGTTGGCGAGGGCGTATTCCAAGCATTCATCCCGCACCCCGCAGGCCTGGCAAATGCGCTTTGCCTCTCGGGTGGACCCACCCTTTTCCGGGAAAAAGGCCTCCGGGTCTGTCTGGGCACACAGAGCTTGTTCCTGCCAGTCCTGGTCTACCGCATCGAACAAGGAGTCCAGGTCCTGGGTGAGTTCGAACAGGTTTTGCTGGCGCTGCCGTTTAGCGGACTGTGCGTTGTGCTCCACCGCGGCGGAGCCTGCAGAGATCGGGCCCGGGTAGGCCGTGTCTGCTGACTTGTCCACAGTGGTCTCCTTCGCGTTGCTGTCGGAGAGGGGGACCAGGCCCCGTCTCGCTTTCTAAGCCAAGATTACACACTGGTAATTCGGCAGCGTCAACATTTGCCCTATTCCCACGAGCAACGCGAACCACATCAGTCACAACCGCAACAAAGTCAAGCGACGTTGGCAATCATGAAGCTTCCAGCAACCACCAGATGGCCCCCGTCAGACGGGACCAACCACAAGATATGGGGGGCCCGTTCAAGCTCGAGTCGACGGTCACCTAACACTGTGTGAAATTTATTGTTTTTTCCTGAACACCACTGCCCAGCATCACCCGCTAGACGTCACTGGAGAAGCGCAGCCCGCCGTCCGGAATCTCCACACCCGGCCACACCCGGGCGCCATCCCGCAGCTCACAGCGGGCCCCCACAACGGCCCCCTCCCCCACCACGCAGTCAGTCAGGTGCGCCCGCGCTCCGATTTGAGCCCCCGCGGCGATCACACAACGCTCCACCGTGGCCCCGGCCTCGATATGCACACCGTCGAAAATTACGGAGGTATCTACCCGGGCTCCGCCGCGAATCTCCGCCCCGCGCCCCACTACGGTGCCACCGAGCACCAGGGCCCCATCGGCCACGGAAGCCGAAGAGTCCACGAGGGCCTCTCCGTGCATCCCCTCCAGGAGGGGGGAGGGCGCGATCCCGCGCACCAGGTCGGAGGATCCGCGCACAAAGTCCGCCGGGGTTCCCATATCCCGCCAGTAGGCCTGGTCCACGTGCCCAAAGACCCGCTTGCCCGTCTCCAGTAGCTCCGGGAACACCTCTCGCTCCACGCTCACCGGCCGCCCCGCGGGGATGGCCTCCAGCACGTCACGATTGAACACGTAGCTACCCGCGTTGATCTGGTCCGTCGGCGGGTCCTCCGTCTTCTCCAGGAATGCGGTCACCCGTCCCTCCTGGTCCGTGGGCACGCAACCGAAGGCACGCGGATCCGGGACCCGCAACAGGTGGAGGGTAACGTCCGCGTTCTGGGAGACGTGAGTCTGCAGGATGGCACCTAGGTCCGTGCCGCCCAGCACATCCCCGTTGAAGATCATGGCCCGATCGAATCGCAGGTGGTCGTGGACGTTGCGGATAGCGCCGCCGGTGCCCAGTGGCTCGTCCTCCACGACGTACTCAATCTCCAGGCCCCAATCGGATCCGTCCCCGAAGTAGCGCTCGAAAACCTCGGCCTTGAAAGATGTACCCAGAACCACGTGCTGCATTCCCGCGGCTTTGATACGCCCAAGCAGGTGTTGGAGAAAGGGCAGGCCCGCGGCGGGCAACATCGGCTTTGGCACGTTGTTGGTCAGGGGGCGCAGCCGGGTGCCCTTGCCGCCCACCAGGATGACGGCATCCGTCTCCGCGGCGAGTGCGGCACCCTCCTCGTTCACTGGAGCAGCTTGCGTGAGATGAGCCGCGCTATAGGCCATGGGCTAGGTCAACCTCTCTGTCTTCGGTAAGAAACACCCGTGTAATACGTGGGAGCGTAGCGCAAAGGAGCCACTATCTGCGGGATAGCCACACACTCAAACGACTGCGGACGCCAAGGCCAACGCGCAGCACCAAGCGAATCGGAGCGTAACGCCACCCCGGCAGACGGTCGGCGTTGAAGCGGTAGGCACTTTCGTGATGTGCCGGAAGCATTTTCTCCGGCACTGCGCCTGCGGCGTGGCCCTTGGCGTGGCGGATCTGCGCGCTAGGGGCGAAAATCTTCAACCACCCAGCGCGGCCCAGGCGATCGCCCAGATCCACGTCCTCCATGTACATGAAGTAGCGCTCGTCGAAACCACCGACGCTGGCGAAGGCTTCCCATCGCAGCAGCAGACAAGACCCGGATAGCCAACCGGCGACCCGCTGGGATTCTAGGTCCCCGTCCCGGCGGTACTGCTGGGTCCACGGGTTTTTCGGCCAGATAGGTCCCAGTAGGGCGTGGCCGATTCCCGCCGCCAACCTCGGCACGGCCCGCGCCGAGGGGTAGGCGGACCCGTCGGCCTCGCGGATCAGGGGGCCCACGGACCCGGCGCGAGGGTTGTTTCGAGCCACGTCGATCAGGGCGTCGATGGCCCCGGGCTCGAAGACCACATCTGGGTTGGAGATGAGCACGAAGTCCCCGTCGATGAGTCCCTGGCGCCGTTGTCGCTGGAGCAGGCGAATGCCCAAGTTCATGGCCGCG
The DNA here is from genome assembly GCF_028609845.1 of Corynebacterium heidelbergense. Lineage (NCBI taxonomy): Bacteria > Bacillati > Actinomycetota > Actinomycetes > Mycobacteriales > Corynebacteriaceae > Corynebacterium > Corynebacterium heidelbergense. Next base: position 1,858,475 of record NZ_CP063191.1, read on the forward strand.
CCATAACCCACGTTCCCCCCGCTGTAGTGCAGCTCCACACCACCGGTGCGATCAGCGGCAACGGCGGCTTCGGGGGCCCCGTCCACGGAGCCGTTATCCACCAGAACCACCTTCGCCCCCTGCTGAGTGGCGGCCGGTACGGAGTCCAGGAAAGCCCGCAGATACTGCCCGGGGGAGTAAGTGACGGTCACGATGGCAATGGGTTTCACGCGCGTCACCCTACCCCAGGGCTCGGCGTAGCCCGTCCTGCCACGCGGGCAGGGGCGCGAGGCCCCAGCGCTGCCAACCGCCCAGCTTGAGCGCGCTATAGAGGGGACGGCGGGCGGGGGTGGGGTACTCGGCAGTGGGGATGGGGCTTACCCGATCGGGGTCCTGCCCTCCGGCGGCGAACACGGCCCGGGCGAAGTGGTACCAGCTCACTGGTTCCCCGGAACCGGCAGCGTGGACGATGTCTCCCTGGGGCCCGTCGGCCGCAAGCCTCTCGGCGAGCTGGAGCAACCCCCCGGCGAGATCGGCGGCGTAGGTGGGTAGCCCCCATTGATCGGCGACGACCTTCGGGTCCACCCCCCGCTGGGCCAGTTGCAGCATGGTCACCACAAAGTCCCGCCCGGGTTGGTGCGGCCCGCTGTGTACCCAGGAGGTGCGCACCACCACTCCCCCGGCCTGCATTACCGCCTCCTCCCCGGCGAGCTTGCTGCGGCCGTAGGCATTGATTGGCCGATCTGCGGGCTCGATGGGCCCCTCCGGGATGCGGTGCACCTCCGGCCCCGTCCGGCCCCCATGCACGTAGTCCGTGGACAGGTGAATAAACGACCATCCCCGCCGCTGGGCAAGCTGGGCCAGGGCCCCCGGCGCCTCGGCGTTGACCTGCCACACCTCTTCCGCGTGGGCGGGGTCCTCCGCCCCGTCTACATCCGTGTAGGCCGCGGCGTTGAGGATCACGGCCCGGTTGGTGCTGGTGAAGGGATCCTCGGTCAGCGCCCGCAGGTCCAGATCCTGCCTGCCCAGGGCATGCACTCGGTGTCCCCCCGCCCGAGCTTGACGGGCAAGTTCGCGCCCGACTTGGCCGTGGGCGCCAGTGATGTAGATCTCCATGGCTGTCAGTGTTCCACAGCACAGGGTGCGTGTTTTTGAACCCCGGTGTGCGTACACTAAAAACACTTTTGCCCGCCGGGAGCGTCAATTCCCCGGCCGACTGCTACCGATCCAACCGTCTGCGAGTCTGCCTACCTATGACCGAGAAGTCCTCCGCCCGCCCGGGCCCCCGGCACTCCCGTCGAATCATGGCGGCCCCGTCTGGCCGGGAGGCCCACCAGATTGGGCCGCGGGCAGCGCGGGGAATCCTGGCTGCCGTGTCGGCGCTCACCCTCATTGCCGGTGGAGTGGGATATTCCGCGATTGGCAACCTCAACAATGAGCTGGCTCAGGCCGGGGACCTCAACTTGGGCCGGGAGAAGGACGGGGCCACCGACATCCTGCTGGTGGGCATCGATTCGCGGACGGACGCCCAGGGAAAACCGTTAAGCCAGCAGGAGATCGACATGCTGCGGGCGGGCGAAGAAGCCGCCGCGAATACGGACACGATGATCCTCATCCGCGTGCCCAATGACGGTTCGAGCGCCACCGCGGTGTCCTTGCCCAGGGATACTTACGTCTCCACCCCGCACATGGGCAACATGAAGCTCAACGGTGTGTACGGGGAGGCCAAGAAAGACAAGAACGACCAGCTAGCCCAGCAGGGCGAGCGCGACGAGCACACCCGGGACACGAAATCCACCGAGGCCGGGCGGCAGGCCCTAATCTCCTCCGTCGCCGATCTCACCGGCATCACTGTGGATCACTATGCAGAAATCGGGTTGCTGGGCTTCGTCCTGCTCACTGATGCGGTAGGCGGTGTGGACGTCTGCCTGAACCAGCCCGTGGACGAGCCGCTATCCGGCGCGAAATTCCCGGCGGGGCGGCAGACACTCAACGGCCCCGATGCCCTGAGCTTCGTGCGCCAGCGTCACGAGCTGCCCCGGGGCGACCTTGACCGCATCACCCGGCAGCAGGCCTACATGGCTTCCTTGGCTAACCACATCCTATCCTCCAAGACCCTGACGGACCCGGGCAGCCTTGGCCGGATCAACAGCGCGGTGCAGCGCAGTGTGGTGTTGGACAAGGACTGGGACGTCATGGGGCTCGCCGGCCAGATGCAGAACCTCACCGGCGGCAACGTCCAGTTCCGGACCATCCCGGTAACCAGCATCGACGGCACAGGGGACTACGGGGAGTCCATCGTCACCGTCGACCGCGATCAGGTGCACAACTTCTTCCACGAGATGTTGGTGACGAAGGACGGCCCCAGTGAAGCCGAGGCAAGCAAGGACAGCTCGAAGGAGAACATCCCCAAGTTCAAGGCCGCCGATTACAAGGTGAACGTACTCAATGCAGGCGAGGTCGCTGGCCTGGCAAGCCGGGTGGCCGACCTGACCACGGGTTATGGCTATACGGCCGGGGACGTGGGCAATGCCCCCAACACTGGGGTCTCCGAATCCCAAATTAATGCGAAGGACGTGAAGGACCCCGCAGCACGCGCACTGGCTCGCCAGCTAGGTGGCCTTAAGGTGGTTCAAGATCCCACCCTGGGCGCCCGCGAAATCAACGTCACCTTGTCCGGAACGTACGAGGGTCCCGGTGTGACGGAAGGTGCCGCCGACAAGCTCAAGGATCCAAACGATCCGGAGGTGGACAAGGCCGCCGAAAAGGCCGCCGAACAGCAACCGGCGGACACTCCCGGCGGTTCCCAGGGCTCGGTTGTGGGCACTCCCGGTACGGAACCTCCCGAGCAGCAGCTCACCAAGCCGATCGACGCTGGAGGCAACGGACCTCGCTGCGTGAACTAGCATTCTTCGCATGGATCTCATCGCGCCGCTGTTGACGAACCCGGCCTCCCCCCGCGTGACCACGTACACCCCCGAAGGTCGGGCGGAACTGTCCGCAGAAACGTTGGCTAACTGGTCGGCTAAGGCGGCGAACCTGCTGGTCGAGTTGGATTTGGGAGCGGGCGACCGGGTGGCCGTGGCGGCCGCGACGGGGTGGCAGCCGATCACCGTAGCCCTGGGGGCTTGGCGCGTAGGGGCAGCGATTACGGAGTGGCGCAGTGACCAGGAGGAGCCGGGGGCCCTGTTCACGGATTCGATCGAGGTTGCCGAGGCCGCCGCCGAAGCCGGCGTGCCGGAGGTGTACGTCCTGTCCACCGACCCCCTGGGCCGCGCCGTGTGGGAGCCCGGTCGGCAGCCCTTCGGATTGAATGACTACGCCGAAGAGCTACGTGTGCAGCCGGACGCCTACAGTGGGGCGCGAGTTGATGGTCAACCCCTGCTGTATGGGGAAGATGGGCCGCTGTTCGCGCAGGACTTCTTCGCCCGCGCCTCCACGGAGCTCCCCCACGGTGGGCGGGTTTTGCAGACGGGGTGGTCCTCCACCGCAGAAATGTGCGAGGCCCTGCTGCCCCTGTTCGCCGGGGGTTCCGTGGTGTTGAGCACGGACTGCGCCCCCGAGCGGCTACAGCAGCTAGCCGAGGTGGAGAAAGCGGTTCTGCGTTAGCGAACGTCGGCCCGTTGGTGGCGCCAGAAAGCCGCCGCCACGAACAGGAGCGCCCAGGCCCCAAGGACCAGGATGGGGTGCCCGCCGGAGCTTTCCCCGGTCATAAGCGTCAGCACATTGCGCATCGGCAACCACGGTGCCACCTTGTTCGCCAGGAAGGGGTGGATGTTAACCAGCGCCGGTTCCATGGCTACCCACACGATGGGCAGCGCCACCGCCGCCGCAGTGGAGCCGATGAGAACGCCCACGGCGCTGGCAATGAGTGAAATGGCCCCATAGCCGAACAACAGGCGCGCCAGGTCTGCCGCCCCGCCTTCCTGCCACCCCACCCCCGTGCTGGCTAGCAGGGCAAAACTCACCAGCAGACCCACCGTCACGGCCGCCATGCACATCACCAGATTGACGAGCATCACCGCAGTCAGTTGTGGCCATCGTGAGGGCAGCACCAGGAAGGATTGGGCGTGCAGCTTGTGCGCCCTGGGGCTGCGCGAACGCCAGGCGCTGAACGCCAGGATGAGCACGATGGTGCCGATGAACCCCAAGTTCATGTCCGTCACTCGCACCCGGCCGCCACCGGGATCCTGGCTCACGGCCATCCTCAGGCCCAGGTTGGGCAGGAACACAATGCCCACGATGAGCAGCATGAAGACCCAGGTGCCCACGAGTGCTTTCGTGCGAGTCCATTCGCTGCGCAGGGCCCGGATCATGCGGCACCCGCCTTCCCGGCGCGGTACTCCACGGCGTTCTGCGTGACATCCAGGTAGCGCTGTTCCAGCCCGGCGCGGGAGGGCGTGAGTTCCGTTACCACCCAGCCGTTATCGCGCGCGAGGGTGCCCACCGTGTGGGCCAGCTCCTGCGGCGGTAGTTGGCCACTGATCTCCGCGGCACCGTCAGGCAGTGCGCGGATGTTCAGGTCGGCGCGCTGTGAGATGGCGTCCATAAGCTGCTGTTGTTCCTGGACCCGCAGGCGCACGGTGGTCCCGGCGGACCCGGCGGAGGAGAGGAATTCGCTGAGCGTGTGCTCCCCGAGCAGGCTGCCCCGGCCGATGAGGACGACGCGATCGGCGGTGAGCTCCATCTCGTGCAACAGGTGGGAGCTGACCAGCACGGCCCGGCCCTGCGCAGCGCACTGGCGAATCAGCCCGCGCATCCAGTGCACGCCCTCCGGATCCAGGCCGTTGACCGGCTCGTCCAGCAAAAGGTGCTTGGGGTTGCCCATCAGGGCGATAGCCAGGCCAAGGCGCTGTTTCATGCCCAGGGAGAAGGTTTTGATCTTTTTGGACGCCACCTCCGTGAGCCCCACCATCGCCAGGCACTCGTCGGCGCGCTCCGTGGACAACCCCGCGGCGCGGGCGATGGCGTAGGCGTGGGTCTTGGCCGAGTGGCTGGGCAGGTACCAGGTGGGTTCCAGCAGAGCCCCCACTACGCTCGAGCGGTTCTTGGCGATCGCTTCACCGGTGGTGGGTTCCCCGTCGAAGAGGACGGTCCCATCGTCCGGCCGGTCCAGGCCCAGGATGCAGCGCAGGGTGCTGGATTTACCGGAGCCGTTGGGGCCGAGAAAGCCCGTGACCTGGCCATCGGGGACGTGGAAGGACAGGCCGTGGAGGACCTCCTTACCCCCATAGCTCTTCTTGAGGTTTTCGACCGTGATCATGGCAACCACTGTGGCACAAGTAGCCGGGGGTTTGCTGTTGCTAGCGGTTAAGCGACGTCTTTGCGCTGGTTGGCGATCAACCCTGCGGCCATGAAGACGATTGCCCAGCCCAGCAACACGGCTATGGAGGCGAGATTGTTCGTCGCGGAGCCGTCCATCTGGCGGCCGTTAACCAGGGCCATGAGCTGACTGCCAGGGCAGAACTTACGCACGGTTGCGAAGACGGGGAAGTTCCTGGCGGCCTGGGCGATGAGGCCTTCGATCACAGCGATCCACACCACGCAGATCCCGATGGCGGCTACCCGGTTGCGGACGAGCGCCGCCAAACCCACGGCGATGACGGGATAGACAACAGCTCCGAAAAGCTGGGCAAGTAGCGGCCGGACGCCGTTGAGGCTCAAGTATGCATCCGGGTACAACTGCACAACAGCCATCGCCAGACCGAGGCCCAGGAGGTAACTGAGCATGCCCCAAATGCTCAGGACGATGGCTTGACCCGCCACCCAGTGCCAGCGTCTGCGTTGAGTGGCGAAGGCGTGGGCAGCCATCCCGGACTGGATGTTGCCGGCGGTGTTTCCCGCCGCCTGGATGAGGAGGATGAGCTGGAAGATGCCATATCCGATTGTCAAGGTCGACCAGGCGACGGAACGATCGTCGGAGGCATTCAATAGCACTTCGAGGACCACTGGGCCGTACAGGGCTCCAGTGAGAAGGACGAGGTAGACCCAGGTGCTGCGCAGAGTACGAAGCTGGAGGATCGAGCTCTTGATAGCGGAAAGAAAACTTGGGGTGCTGGTGCTGGTGGTTACCGGCGTGGGGGCGGGAGCGGTGCGGGTTGCCATGGTTTCTTTGGTCCTTTCGGCAGCGTGTTAGCGGGCGATGTATTCGCGGGAGGCCTCGGTGGCCTGCAGGAATCGGTTTTCCAGGGTGTCCCGGTGGGTGGCCAACGCCGTGACCAGGAAACCCTGTCTGGCGGCGACCTGGGCGATGGTCTGGCGGAGCTCTTCCACACCGGTGTTCGTGGGCACGGCGACGTGGACCTGGTTCGGCTGCTGGATTGTGCAGGTCAGGCCCCGGCGCTTCAGGTCCTCCGCCAGCAGGACGGCCTCCCGGCACTCCACCTGGATTGTGGTTCCATTGGCCAGGAATTCCTCGAGGGTGTACTCCCCCAGCAGCGCACCCCTGCCAATGACCACCAGCCGGTGGGCGATCTGTTCCATCTCCGACAGCAGGTGGGAGGACACGAGGACGGCCCGCCCTTCGTCTGCGAAGGTGCGAATGGCATCGCGCATCCAGCGCACGCCGTCGGGGTCGAGGCCGTTGACCGGTTCGTCCAAGATCAGGTGTTGCGGATCCCCCAGCAGCGCGGCGGCCAGGCCCAGGCGTTGCTTCATGCCCAGGGAATAACCCTTCACGGCCTTTCTGCCGGCAGAGCTCAGGCCCACGAGCTCGAGGCATTCGTCCACCCGGCGGGTGGGGATGTTGGCCCCGGAGGCCAAGACGCGGAGGTGGTTGCGGCCACTGCGGCTGGGGGTGAACCAGGACGCGTCCAACACGGCACCGGCAACGGAAGGCTTGACGGGAATCGCGGGAAATGCTGCGGAGTAGGCAGCGCCACCGGTTGTTCCGCTGAAGGTGACGCGGCCCCCAGTCGGGTTGTCCAGCCCCAGAATGCAGCGCATCGTGGTGGACTTTCCGGAGCCGTTGGCCCCCAGGAATCCAGTGACCTGCCCGTCGGGGACGGTGAAGCTCAGATTGTTGACTGCGGACTTTTTTCCATATCGCTTGGAGAGCGTGTCGACGATGATCATGGCACTAAGCCTGCAGCTCAGCACCCCTGATCCACATCATGCTGGGGGGTGATTTCGGGGCGTCAGACTGCGGTATGACACGTGCCGCTCCAGCCATATACCTCCCCTCAACCCATGTAGCTGCCCTCGGTCACTAATTGCTCGGCGGGCTGCCCTTTGGCCTCGGCGAGCTTTTCGGCGAATTCCTTATAGCGGGGCATGCTCACAACCACACTGCGCGTGTTCGTCGCTAGGCGGACCCCCGGAAGCCCGGCGACGATGGCCCACTCCCGGGGATTATTGAAGTAAATACCCAGCGAGTAGGCCGCGAACGTGGATTGGTTGAGGTCCGTGAGCACCTCCACCCGCGTGATCTCCTCCGCTTTCCGGCGAAACATCTTGATCCCGCACCAGCGGACAACAACGTCACCGGTCGTGGTGAGCTCGGTGCTCACGGTCCAGAACACGAGGATGATGCTGACCAACAGGAAGGCGGCGCTCATCGCAATCCCCCCGGGGCTCAGGTCATCAAAGAGCACCAGAACAGCGGGGATGGTAAAAGCCGCCGTCAAGATGAACAGCGTCAACGGCTTCGGCCGCGCGGCAGAGTAAAACCGAACTGGTTGCGCCGGCATATCAACCACCTCATCTCGACTGGATAGACACCACCATGACTGAACGAGTTTACGGCGATTGAGTGTAAACCAGCCCTGCTACTCCCCGCCGAGCAAGTCCACATTGCTCACCAAACCATGGCGAAACGCAAAGAGCACGGCATGCACCCGATCCCGCGATCCGGTTTTCGCCAGCACTCGCCCCACGTGCGTCTTCACCGTCGGCTGCGAGATGAATAGCTCCTCGCCAATCTCCGCGTTGCTCAGCCCCCGCGCGATGAGCACAAGGATTTCTTCCTCCCGCGGCGTCAGAGGCTCAATCAGCTCGTAATCGGGCGGTTCCGGTCCTCTATTTCCGGACGCCACAAGCCCAGCGCCCGTATTGCTCTCCCGCACCCGCTTGAGCAGCCGGGCAGTCGCCGCTGGGCTAACGACCGCTGCTGAATCCCCCACGGTGCGCACTGCGGCAATCAGATCCTCAGGGTCGGCGTCCTTAAGAAGAAATCCGCTGGCCCCGGCAACCACGGCGCCCATGACGTAGGCCTCATCATCGAAGGTCGTGAGCATCACCACCCGGGTGGCCTCCCCGGAGGGACCGCGCAGATCGCGGGCCACGATCTCCCGCGTGGCGCTGATGCCATCCCGCACCGGCATCTGCACGTCCATGAGGACCACGTCCACCGGCTGGTCGTAGGCGAGCTGGATGGCTTCCTCCCCATTGGCGGCTTCCCACACCACGTCAACCGAGTCTTGAGAGTCCAGGACCATCGCGAATCCCGCGCGGACGAGCTGCTGGTCATCGGCGAGGCCGACGCGGGTGATCCCGCTGGCAGGAGCATCGGGGGTGTTCATCGTCGGTCCTGTCCTCTCTTCGTCGTGTCCCGAATGTCGTGTTCTTAATACGGCAATGTGGCGATCACGGCCCACCCGCCGGGATACCGCTGGGAGGGTCCCCAGGTCACCTGCCCGCCGTGGATGCGGACGCGCTCCTTCAACCCCGTCAACCCGCGCCCGCTGCCGGCGATCTGGCGGCGCCCGGGAGCGGCATCTGCGTTGCCGGGGGCATTGTCCACAGTGATACTCACTGCCTCTTCCCCCCACGTCAGGGAGATGTCCGCGAGCACAAAGCCGGCGTGTTTGAGCACATTCGTCAGGCATTCCTGGACCACGCGGTAGGCGGTGAGGCTTCGCACATCATCCATCTCGCGGACGGTGCCCTCCACGCGGAAAGTAACATTGAGGCCGTGGCGTTTGGCGTCCTCAACAAGATCGGGAATTCCGGCAACTCCAGGAGCGGAATCGACAGACCGATCATTCTCATTGTCATCCCGCAGCACGGACAGCAACCCGCGCATATGAACCAGGGCTGCACGGCTGCGTTCCGAGATGGTGTCCAGGGCCTGCAGGGCCTTATCCGGTTCACGTTGGCCCGCGTAGCGACCCCCATCCGCCTGCGCGATAACCAGGGTGAGGGTATGGGCAATGATGTCGTGCATCTCCCGGGCGATGCGATTTCGCTCGGTCATGGTCGCCAATTCCGCGCGGGCCCGCAGCGTCTGCAATTCGTAATTCCGGCGCCACGTTCCCCGTCCCCACAGCGCTCCGAACCCGATGGATACAGTGATGAAAACCGTGAGCGTCACGATCCGCAGCACCGTGGCAGTGACGATCATTCCCTGCTTGTCGAACAGCGGTTGCCCGATGCCATAGGGGGCCCACAGCAGCCACCCCACCGCAAACTCGCTACCGACCCACAAAGCTCCCAGCAGCACCCATTTACGGTGGCTGAGGAAGGCCGTAATGTACCAGGCCTCGTAGACCACCACGACGTAGTAGAACATCACCTCACCCGTGGCAGTCAACGCCGCCACACCCAGTCCCACGGCCACGACTGCTAGACCGATTCGCGCCCGCCACCGCTGGACCAGCAATCCCACGAAGACGACGGCGCTGGAGACCCACACCCCGAGGACCTGCCAACCGTGGAGATGCTGGGGGCCCGCGACCAGTGCGGGGCCGAAGGTGAGGAGAACCGCTGTTTGCACGGCTAGCCGGACCCAGAACCCCTTTTCCTTCCACCATGGCGAGGTTGGGGTGGCATGGGGGTGCGACGACGTGGTCGGATTCTGCTCGGGATTGTGAGTCTCCATTGGATCTCTCACTTTATTCGCGTGCGGTCTTTTCACGGATCATCCTCAAGTATGATCCTGCCCATGGCAGATGTGCGTTTTGAGGATGTGGAGATCAAATACCCGGGTGCCGAGCGCCCCAGCGTGCAGCATTTCGATCTGCATATCGGGGATGGCGAATTCCTTGTATTGGTGGGCCCCTCGGGTTGCGGCAAGTCCACCACACTGCGGGCGTTGGCGGGGTTGGAGCCGACGAGCGCGGGCCGCATCTGCATTGGGGATCGGGACGTCACCGGTACCGAGCCGAAGGAACGCGATATCGCGATGGTATTCCAGGACTACGCTCTGTACCCGCACATGAGCGTGGCGGAGAACATGGGCTTCGCGTTGAAGGTGGCGAAGCGACCGAAGGCGGAGATCGAACAGCGGGTCCAGCGGGCGGCGGAGATTCTGGGCCTCACCGAGTTTTTGGGCCGCAAGCCGAAAGACCTCTCCGGCGGTCAGCGCCAGCGGGTGGCCATGGGCCGCGCAATTGTGCGGGAGCCGCAGGTGTTCCTCATGGACGAGCCGCTGTCCAACCTCGATGCCAAGCTGCGCGTGCAGACGCGGGCGCAGATCGTCAAGCTGCAATCCGATCTGGGCGTGACCACGGTGTACGTCACCCACGACCAGGTGGAGGCCATGACCATGGGGGACCGGGTGGCGGTGCTCAACGGCGGCGTCCTGCAGCAGGTAGATACGCCGAAGAACCTCTACAAGCGGCCCACCAACGCCTTCGTGGCGGGCTTCATCGGCTCCCCCGCGATGAACCTGTTGCGCACGCGGGGACCCCTGCCGGGGCTGAATCTGCGGTTGCCGGAGGGTTACGGCAGGGAGCGCAAGGTCATTGTGGGCCTGCGCCCGGAGGCCGTCGAGATTGTGGACGCCACCTCCACCGAGCGCTCGGACAGCACCGGGGGCCTCGCTGGCACCGTGACCATGGTGGAGGAATTGGGGGCGGATTCCTACATTTACCTGGACTCCGACCATGGCCAGATCGTCGCTCGCGGCGGCGATTCCCGCACCGCCCCCAGTGTTGGCGCGCAGGTGGGCATCCGCCCTCGCCCGGACGCCCTAGTGCATTACTTCGACGGCGAAACCGAGCGTCGCATCGAGTCCTAAACGGGGGCATTTAACCCCGGCACCGGGGCTGCACGTCTTAAACTCACCGTAATAGATCTTTTAGGAACATCCTTTTAACAGAGAGGTTTTTCTCATGGCTCCCACCCAGCGCAAGATCGTCGCGGCCCTTGCCGCGTCCACCCTCGCGGCCTCCGCACTCGGCCTCAGTGCCTGTTCCGAGGATTCCGATGGTGGCGGGGACACCGGCTCCAACACTGCAAAGGGGCCCATCACCTTTGCCATGGGGAAGAACGACACCGACAAGATCCGGCCCATCATCGATAAGTGGAACGCTGCTCACCCGGAGGAGAAGGTGAACCTGCGCGAGCTGGCCGGTGAAGCCGATGCCCAGCGGGACACCCTGGTGCAGTCACTGCAGGCGGGATCCTCCGACATTGACGTGATGGCATTGGATGTGGTGTGGACCGCGCAGTTCGCGGCCAATGGGTGGCTGGCCCCGCTGAAGGGGGACCTCCAGGTGGATACCTCCAAGATGCTGAAGGCCCCGGTGAAGTCCGCAACGTACAAAAACACGCTGTATGCGCTGCCGCAGAACACCAACGGCCAACTGCTGTTTCGCAATACCGAGCAGGTGCCGCAGGCCCCGCAGAAGTGGGATGACCTCAAGAACGCCTGCAAGGCGGTTAAGGGGCGCGATTGCCTGACCACTCAGCTCAGCCAGTACGAAGGGCTGACGGTCGCCACCGCGGAGTTCATGAACGGCTGGGGCGGGGGAATCACCGACGAGTCCGGGAAGATCACGGTGACCTCCCAGGATTCCCGCGCGGGCCTGCAGGCCCTGGTCGATGCCTACGAGGATCACACCATCGCCTCCTCCTCCACGGGCGCGACCGAGGAGGAGACGAACCTCTCCTTCACCCAGGGGCAGACGGCCATGGCCATCAACTGGCCCTACATGTACGCCAATGCCCAAAAGGACGGCTCCGCTGTCAAAGGCAAGGTGGAAGTCTCCCCCATCCTCGGCAAGGACGGCGTAGGGGTCTCCACGCTGGGCGGTTACAACAACGGCATCAACATCAAGTCGAAGCACAAGGGCACGGCCAAGGCCTTCATGGAGTTCATCGTCAACGAGGATAACCAGCGCTCCTTCGCGGAGTCGGCCTTCCCGCCGGTGCTGGCCTCCATCTACGACGACCCCGCCGTCCAGGAGAAACAGCCCTACATGGCCGCGCTAAAGGCCTCCCTGGAAAACGCCAAGCCCCGCCCGGCATCCCCGAACTACGACGCCCTCAGCAAGGCCGTGCAGGACAACGCCTACGCCGCCCTGACCCAGGGCCGCCCGGTGGACACCGCCACGAGCGATATGGAAAAGGCCATTCGCGCCACGAACGGCTAAAACGCCTTGTCAGGAGGATCTACCCCGGTGAGTTCGCCCCGCCCCCCGAAACAACGGCCCCGCGACCTGCGGGCAGTATGGCTGGTGGGACCCGCCATGCTGCTGCTCGCGGTGGTGATCGGCTACCCCGTCTTGCGAGCGGTCTACCTCTCCTTCCAGCAGGACCGCCACCTGGACCCGGTGACCGGCATGTTCACCAGCGGCGGCTTCGCCGGCTTCGACCAGTACCTGTACTGGTTGACCCAGCGATGCATGACCCCCAGCGGGGAAGTCCTGGAATGCGCCCCGGGCGTGCTCTCCATGGACTTCTGGCCCGCCCTGCGGATCACCCTGTTCTTCACCGTGGTGACAGTGGCCCTGGAAACGCTGCTGGGGCTATGGATGGCCCTTGTCATGAACCGCAGCTTCCTGGGCCGGGGCCTGCTGCGTGCCGCGGTGCTTATCCCCTGGGCGATTCCCACCGCCGTCACCGCGAAGCTGTGGCAGTTCATCTTCGCCGACGTGTGGAAGACCGCCCCCTTCATGGCGCTACTCATCCTGGCCGGCCTGCAGATGATCCCGCAGGGGGTCTATGAGGCCGCGAAGGTGGATGGCGCCAGCCGCTGGCAGCAATTCACCCACATCACGCTGCCCCTGGTGCGCCCGGCCCTCATGGTGGCCGTCCTCTTCCGCACCCTGGACGCCCTGCGGATGTACGACCTCCCCGTGATCATGATCAGCTCCTCCGCGAACTCTCCCACCGCGGTGATCTCCCAGCTAGTAATCGCCGACACGAAGCAGGGCAACTACCACTCCGCCTCGGCCATCTCCACCCTGATCTTCCTACTCATCTTCGCCGTGGCCTTCATCATGGTGAAGTTCCTCGGCGCCGATGTCGCCGGGAATGGCTCCTCCCCCCGGCGGGGACGGTTCCGCGTGCGCCGCGCTGGTGGCGTCCATAAGAAAGAGACCACAGCGAGCACCGAAGCGGTGAACGAGAATGCGGACATTGCGTAACTATCTGGGCGTGATCTTCATCCTCGTGTGGGGCCTGGCCCCCTTCTACTGGATGGTGGTCACCGCACTGCGGCACAAGGACTACACCTTCTCCACCAACCCCCTGCCGAGCCACGTCACCCTGGACAACTTCCGCGACGCGCTGGCCACGGACGCGGGGAACAACTTCCTGCGGGCCATTGGAAACAGCCTCATCATCGGCGCAGTGACCACCCTCGTTGCGCTCACCGTCGGGGTTTTCACGGCCTACGCGCTGGCCCGGGTGGACTTCCGCGGCAAGGGATTCGTCACCGGCATCATCCTGGCCGCGTCCATGTTCCCCACCATCGCTCTCGTCACGCCCCTGTTCCAACTGTTCTCCAAACTGGGCTGGATCGGGCAGTATCAGGCGCTGATCATCCCGAACATCTCTTTCGTCCTCCCGCTGACCGTCTACACCCTCACCAGCTTCTTCCGGGAGCTGCCGTGGAAGCTGGAGGAAGCAGCCCGGGTGGACGGGGCCTCCCGCGGCTACGCCTTCCGGAAGGTCATTCTGCCGCTGGCGGCACCGGCGCTGTTCACCACCGCCATCCTGGCCTTCATCGCCACCTGGAACGAATTTATGCTGGCCAGCCAACTATCCAACCCACACAGCGAACCGGTGACCGTGGCCATCGCTCGGTTCAGCGGGGTGAGCTCCTTTGAGTTCCCCTACGCGGCCACGATGGCGGCCGGGGCACTGGTGACCATCCCGCTAGTCATCATGGTCCTGGCCTTCCAGCGACGGATCGTCTCCGGGCTCACCGCCGGTGGCGTGAAATAGGAGGCCCGGGCGCTCGTGGCGGATCCACCCCGCATCACCGAATCCGAATCCCGCCGGCGCAAGCTGGTCTGGGAGGCGGTGCTGGGATTTGTCACGACGTTTGCCACGCTCGCCGGGGTGGTCGCGGTGTGGAACGTTTTCCGCCCCGATCCGAGCGTCGGCCCTGCCCTGGTGTTTGCGGTGCTGCTGGCGCTGGTGTGGCTGACGTGGCGGCAGTACGGCCGCTATCGGTAGCGGCGGGGACCTACCGCAGCTCCAGCATGGCCGAATCGATGGCACCGTGACGAGAGCAGCGCGCCAACCAGCCCGTCGGCATCACCTGCACGATCATCCGCCTTCCGCACAGCGTGCAGTAGCGGGGCACGTCTAGCCCGAGGCGCTGCGAAGGGCTGTAACCATCGACTTCCCCGCCCTGGCACGGCTGCCCCGTATACGGATCGAACGGGCCAAGCTGGCCGCTGGCGTACGCGTCCGACAGGCCCCCGGCGCCCACCCTGTCCACCTCACACGCTCCGGTTGAGCACCTTCAGCGGGAGGCTCAGGCGCTCCAGCATGTCCAAGTCCTGCTCCTGCGGACGGCCCAGCGTTGTCAGATAATTGCCCACGATCACCGCGTTGATCCCGCCCATGAGGCCCTGCTCCGCCCCCAAATCCCCGAGCGTCAACTCCCGTCCCCCGGCGAAGCGCAGCGTCGTGCGCGGCAGGGCGAGGCGGAAGGCCCCAATAGCCCGGAGTGCGTCCTTATTGTCCATCACCGGCAGGCTGGCGAACGGGGTGCCCGGCCGGGGGTCCAGGAAGTTCATCGGCACCTCATCGGGCTCAAGGGCCGCCAGTTCCGTGGCGAACTCAGCGCGCTGGCGCAGGCTCTCCCCCATGCCCAGAATTCCCCCGCAGCACACCTCCATTCCACTGGCCTTGACCATGCCCAGGGTCTCCCGGCGCTCCTCCCACGTGTGGGTGGTGACCACCTGGGGAAAGTGGCTGCGCGCGGTTTCCAGGTTGTGGTTGTAGCGGTGGATGCCAATGGCCGTCAGCCGGTCCACCTGTTCCCTGCTGAGGATGCCGAGGGAGGCGGCGACGTTGATATCCACCTCCGCGTGGATGGCCCGCACCGCAGTCTCCACCTGGCTCAGCAGGTTTTCGTCCGGGCCCTTAACCGCCGCGACGATGCAGAACTCCGTGGCTCCCGTCTTCGCCGTCTGTTTTGCCTGCTCCACCAGCAGAGGGATGTCCAACCAGACGGAGCGCACGGGGGATTCGAACATCCCGGATTGCGAGCAGAAGTGGCAATCTTCCGGGCAACCGCCGGTTTTCAGGCTTATGATCCCCTCCACCTCCACCTCTTCCCCGCACCACTTCACGCGGACTTCATGGGCCAGGGCCAGCAGGTCCGCTATGGCCTCGTCGGGAAGGGTGAGCACCTCCATGAGCTGCTCGGTATCGAGCCCGCGGCCGTGCTCCAGCACTTGGGTCCGGGCCGTGTGAAGGATCGAATGTTCCGCCATGCTGTGAGAGGTTACTCCCCTATCAGACGGGCCTTGAGGTCCTGGTCCTTCTGCAGAACTTGGTCCCGCATCCGTTCCTGGTAGTCGAGCATCCGCTGCATGAGCTGGGGATCCCCGGTGGCGAGAATACGCACCGCCAGCAGGCCGGCGTTCTTCGCGCCGTCGATGGAGACGGTGGCGGTGGGCACCCCGGCCGGCATCTGCACGATGGACAGCAGCGAGTCCAGACCGTCCAGGTTGCCGAGTGCCCGGGGCACCCCGATGACCGGCAGGGGGGTGGCGGCGGCGACCATTCCCGGAAGGTGGGCCGCTCCCCCGGCGCATGCGATGATGACCTGCAGGCCGCGAATGTGGGCGGTGCGGGCGTAGTCCAGCATGCGTTCGGGGGTCCGATGTGCGGATACGACGCCAACCTCCAAGCGCACCCCGAACTCCGCCAGGATGGCGGCGGCCGGTTCCACGGTGGGCCAGTCGGAATCGGAGCCCATGATGAGGCCCACGCGGGCGGCTGCGGGGGACGGGGTTGGCTGGGAGGAAGTCATGGCGGGGCTGTTAGGTGCCTTTCGCTACTCGGGGGGTTAGGCGTTGAGGACGGGGTGGAGTCGCTTCATCGTCCACGTTCGCTTTCGCGCGGTCGCGATGGCCGTGACCGCCATCGTGGCGATGCCGAGCCCGATGAGGACCGCAATGGCCGTCCACATACGGTGGTCATAGACACCATAGATGACCTGGCGGAAACCATTGACGGTGTAGGTCATGGGGTTGATCGGGTGGAAGAAGCGGAAAAAGGACGACTGGGTCTCGACTGGGTAAAGACCGCCGGAGGAAACAACCTGCAGCATAAGGAACGCCAACCCAGCGACCCTGCCTGGTCCGGCTCCAAACACCACGCTAAACATCTGATTGATGAGCATGAAGACGAGGGCTACTAAAGCCCCGAAGGCGAACAGGCCCGGCAAGTTGGCGGGGTGTAGACCCACGGCAAAGACGGTGACGGCGACTACGACGGCGGATTGCAAGATGGCAATGATGCCCGTGGGCAAGAAGCCGTCTAGTGCGGCACGCAGGGGGCTGAGGCCAGCATTGATGGCACGTGCCTGTAAGGGTGCGATGAGGGTGTAGACGATAATGCCCGCGATGAACAGGGCCATGGAGAAGAACAGCGGGGCCAGACCGGCGCCGAAGGTGTTTGTGCCGGAGTCGTTGGAGGCCTTGAGGTCCACCGGGCCGCCGATAGCGGCAGCGGTGGCGACGCGCTGGCCGTCGTTCCACTTGGGGACGCGATTGACGCCGTTGACGAGGCCGTCGCGCAACTGGGTAGCACCGTTGTTGAGGCGGTTGGAGCCATCCACCGCGCGGGTAGTGCCGTCGGTGAGCTGGCGGGAGCCGTCGAGGAGCTTTGCATTGCCCTCATCTAGCCGCTTCGTCCCGTCGTTGAGGCGTTGGGCTCCGTTGTCCAGGCGGTCCACTCCACCGGCGGCCTGGTTGAGGCCATCGTGGAGCTGGTGGGCACCGTCGTTGATGCGGGCTACACCGTTTTGCAGGTCGCCGAGCTTGCCGGGTAGCTGATTCGTGCCGCTCTGCAGTTGGTTGAGCCCACCGCGGAACTCGGCCCGGGGATCGCTGAGCTGGTAAGCCAACTGAGAGGTCCCATCGGCCAGGCGATTAAGGTCCTGGGTCAGGGGCGCTTGGGCGCCCAGGCCCGTGGTGTCTGCGGTCTTGGCTAGGTTCTCCAGTTGATTGGCGGCATCCTGGGCCTGGGGGCCAGGGATGGTGCGCAGGCCGTTGGCGAGGTTGCGAAGGTTGGCGGCCTGCTGCGACTGAGCCTGAGTGACCCCGGCGACGTTGTTGCGCAGTTGTTGGACCCCATCGTTGATCTGGGTGGCCCCGGCGCCGAGCTGGTCGGCTCCGCCGCCGAGCTGGGCGATACCACCAGTCAGCCGAGTCAGTTGGCCCGCGGCGTTCTGCACCTGGTCGTTGAGCTGCTGGGTTCCGTCGGCTAGCTGGCCAGAGCCGTCCTGGAGCCGCCCGATACCGTTTTTTAACTGCCCGGTTCCGTCTACGAGCTGGTTGGCGCCATTAACTAGCTGGGTAGAGCCGTCTTTTGCCTGGCCCAACCCGTCGTTAAGTCGGTGGGCACCGTCGTTGAGTTTCGCAGAGCCATCCTTGAGCTGGCTCGTTCCGTCCGCCAACTGGGTGGCCCCCACCGCTGCTCTCTCGATGCCTTTACCGGAATCCAGTACACCGATGAGGACCTTGTCAACAGCCTGGGCGCTTATCTTGTCCCCCACCGTGTTCAGCACTTCCCGCATCACGTTTTGGCCGATCACAGTCGAGAGATAACCGTTGGTGTCGTTGTACGTGGCGATGAGATTCGCTTTGCGGGGATCCTGGGAAGACGGCGAGGTCACCGCGGCGGAGAAGTCCTTCGGCAGCTCGAGTGAGAAGTAATATTTTCCATTCGCCACCCCCTTGCGCGCGTCCTCCTCATTGGTCATCTGCCACTGAATCCGGTTGCTGTTCTGCAAGCCCTCCACCACCTTGTCCCCTGCATTGATCACCTTGCCATCCTGCACGGCCCCCTCGTCGCTATTCACTAGAGCGACGGGGAGCGCGTTGACCTTCGCAAAAGGATCCCAGAAGGCCGCGAGGTACAACGCCGAGTAGAGCAGCGGCATCAGGAGTAGTGCGACAACAGCCATGCGGCTGATCCGGGCCCGCTTGAAGCTACGAAAGTGGTTTGGGATGTGGAATCCGGCAATCATTGGCGGGTCTCCGTTTCTGCGGCGAACTGGCTAGGCGCGGTGGTGTAGTGGTTATCGGTGTGGTACTCAGGGGCGTGGTGTTTTCCCTGGTCTAACTGGGCGGCAGCGACTGCTCTCGCTGGGCGGGCCCTGCCCTCCACGTGACCAGCGTTAGTGTTGAGCTCCAGCTCGATGTGGTCCGGGGACCCCGGGGGTAGCTCGTTGACCGAGTTCACGATAACCGGCATGTGCTCGGCGAGCCGGGCAAAGATATTGAGCAATTCGATCCGATCCCCGATCTCCCGGACCTGCTCCACGTCATCGACGACGAGCATGTCGATGTGGTCTCCGTTGACGGGGTGTAGGGACAGAGAGATGCGCAGCAGGATCTTGTCCAGGGTGGGGATCTGTGAGATGTAGGCATCCAGCGGCGGGAAGGGGCGCTGACCGTAGACGGCGCCGCAGTAGTACTGCAGGTCCTTCATGCCGACCTTGCGGTAGGGCAAGAACCAGTTGCGCTGCCAGGCCTTGTTCTCGTTGAGTATGTCCCGCACGGTGACGGAGCGCTCCAGCAGATCGATCTGGTCTACTCCGGCGATAGCGACGTGTCGGCGGATGTCGCGGGGCTGGCTCATGCCCAGCACGGAGAGCTTGCCCTTCGTCGGCTTCATGCGACCCGCCAGCACGAGAGCCAAGGCGGTACGCCCGGAGCCCCCGGTACCCGTGAGAACGGTGATTCCGTGGGGTGGGACGGAGAAGTTGAGCGGTCCAAACACGGGCCCCTCGTCCCCGATCAAGGTGAGGTCTTCCGCATACACAGAGGCCTGCCTACTTTCGGCCGGGGCGTTGTCAACCACGTTAGAGGCTCCTTGGGTGGTTCTCGGTGCTGTCTAAGGGTTGCGCGTCGAAAGCTGGTATGGGCGCGTTGCACCTTAGGCCGTGCAAGATCCTGCAAAACCGTACACATGATCTGTACCCAATAGCTTTCTACGGGTGGGGCTGTTTAGTAAAACCGCTATCGAGCAGACTGTTTATAAATTCATATCAGTACATCGGAGACTACTACCCGCGCCACCCGTCCGACCAAATTGCACCCACGAGGAAAGTAGCCGCCAACTGCGCATCTGAGCGCAACTTCGCTACCGCCTCCGCCGTGGCCGACGTGCCCAGCGGCAGAGACATGTTGACGTGCCCGATCTTGCGCCCCGGCCGCCAGTCCTTGCCGTACATGTGGATCTTCGCCCCCGGGAACCGACGCCACACCTCGTCCATCCGCTCGTGCATCGGCATCTCCGGGTCGGCCGAGCCCCCAAGCACGTTCGCCATCACCGTGCACGGTGCCGTCATCCGCGTATCCCCCAGCGGCCGGTCCAGCACGGCCCGCACATGCTGCTCAAATTGACTGGTTACGCAGCCATCCTGCGTCCAGTGCCCCGTATTGTGCGGTCGCATAGCCAACTCGTTGACAATCAGCTCCGGCTGGCCAAACTCATCCACCGTTTCAAACAGCTCCACCGCCAGGACCCCGGTGACCCCCAAATCCACCACGATCATCCGCGCTAACTGCTCGGCCGCGTCGATCACATCTCCACCCCGCGCCGGCGCCGGGGCGACGGCCTCCACGCAAATCCCGTCCCGCTGCACCGACTCCACCACCGGCCAGCTAGCCACCTTCCCCGATGGGCTGCGCGTCACCATCGCGGAGAGCTCCCGCACCAAGTTCACCTTCTTCTCCGCGAGCAACTCCACCCCCTCGGCCAGCAGGCGCTCCACCAACTCGGCCGTCTCCTGTCGGCTCTGCGGAAACCAGACCCCCTTACCGTCGTACCCACCCCGGCGGGACTTCACACACACTGCGCCGTTGGTGGCGTCGTAAAATCCCTGCACATCCGCCACCGACTCGATGGCCAAGAACGGCGGCACCGGTGCCCCGATCTCCCGCAGCTTCTTGCGCATGACCAACTTGTCCTGAGCATGGATCAGCGCCGCCGGCTGCGGCTGGACATTGACCCCCCACCCAATGAGCTCGTCCAGGTACTCATTCGGCACGTGCTCATGATCGAAGGTCACCGCATCCGCGCCCTTGGCCACCTCATCCACGTGATCCCGGTTGCGATAATCCCCCAGCACCACGTCCGCAGCCACCTGCGCGGCCGAGGCATCCGGGCGACCCGCCAAAACCCGGGCGGACAAGCCCAGCTCGATCGCGGCTTGCTGCATCATCCGCGCCAATTGGCCATCCCCCACAATCGCCAAAACTGGCGCACCCGGGGCATGGGCGCTAGAGCGGGAGAAGCGGAAATCGGGGGACGGAGTGGAGGCTGTTTTATCGCTGGTCACGGTTCGTCATCATAACGCCGCCACAGGCGTGCCGAAGCAGCGAGACAAAGCGCTTGGTGTGCGGGACGTCCTGAACCACCACCGGATGGCGCGTCCCCATCACGTACACCACGACGTTGCTCCCCCGCCGCCGGGCATCCACCACATGCGCCAAGGGAATCTCCGAAACCCAACTGCGCAGGTGCCCGCTCGCCGTAAGCAACCGCTGATCCGTCAGGACGATCCGCGTGCGCGCCCGGAAGAGCAGAAAGCGCAAGCTCCGCCGCCAGGCCAGCCAGGCCCAGGCCACCAACAGCAGGCGTTGCACCCACATCGCGGCCTCCGTCATCGCCTCCGGGGTGGCCAGATACCGGTCCACCAGCCCGATCCCCATCCACACCAGCGCGGTAACAAGCAACAATTCCAGCACCGGGAACAGTACGGATCGACGGGTGGGGCTCAGCTCCGCCAGGATTCGCTCCTCCGGATGAAAGGAGATTTTCCCGCTAGCCATCGGCACACCCCGCCCGCCCCAGCACACCGAACTGGTGCACCACCTCCCCGGAAACGACGGTCACCGGCCCCGCCGCCGTGCGCACCACCAGCCCCCCATTGCGGGCCACGTCCTCTGCCCGGCCCACGGTGTCCCCGGCGCGCACGTCGGCCCCCAGACTCACGCAGGCTAAGCGATACCGCGGCAGCACCACCTCCGGGGCCCCACCCAGGGCCCGCCAGCGCTGCAACTCGGCGGCCAGATGCCGGGCGATGGCGAGGGTCACCTCCGTCCGCGTCGGCATCGCCCCTGCCGGCTGAAGGCACAGGGAGGTAGCATGCTCCACCGGCAGCTCCTCGGGCAACAGGTCGTAGTTCACCCCGATCCCGATCACCGCCACGGGCCGGTGCTGGGCCAGCTCCACCAGGATTCCGCCGACCTTGAGCCCGCCGAGCAGAACGTCGTTCGGCCACTTCAAGCCCACCACCGGGCCGGCCGGCTGCCCCAGCACCTCCACGAGGGCGGCGCGAACCGCCAGCCCCGCCAGCAGCGGCAGCAGCCCCAGGAGATCCCCGTGAACCCCAGTGACCTCCGCCGCCACGGACATAATGATCTGGCTGCGCGGCGGCGCCCCCCACGATCGCCCCAACCTGCCCCGTCCGGCGGTCTGCTCCTCGGCCAAAAGAGCCACCAAGTCCGCGTCAACCTCGCCCCCGCGGACGGCATCCAGGAGGTCCGTATTCGTGGAACCGGTTTGCTGCACCACCTCTACCTTGTGGTACTCGGCCTCCAGGAACCCGGCGGTGATGGCGGGGACATTCAGCCCTATCCGCTCTACTGCCTCCGATCTGCCCATGCCCGACAGCTTACCGACGACCCCAAATACCCCCATCCCCCGCTGTACACTGTCCACCATGACAGCTAGCACCACGTCGGCCACCACCAGCGGCAAGATAGCGGACCTGCACAAACGCCTTGCGGAGACCCGCGCTCCCCGAGGGGAAGAGGCCATCCGTCAGCTCCACGAGGCCGGCCGAATGACTGCCCGGGACATGGTGTATTCGCTGCTGGATGACGGCAGCTTCGTGGAGATCGATGCCCTCGCCCGCCACCGCAGCCCCGGCAACAAGGAGGACCGGCCCGTCACGGACGGCGTCGTCTCCGGTCACGGCACGGTGGATGGCCGCCCGGTGTGCGTCTTCGCCCAGGATGCCTCCATCTTCGACGGGCAGGTAGGGGAAGTTGCCGGGGATAAGATCCTCAAGGTAATGCAGCTCGCGGTGAAGTCCGGCTCCCCGATCGTCGGCATCTATCACGGCGCGGGGACGCGGGTGACCGAGGGCATGGCCAGCTTGGAGGCCTTCACCAAGATCTATCGGCTGCAGTCCCGGGCCTCTGGCGTAATCCCGCAGATCGCGATGGTCGCCGGCGCCACCAGCGGCGCGCAGGTCTTCGGCGTCTCCCTTTCCGATGTGGTCGTTGAGGTCGCCGGGCGGGCACAGTTGCGGTTGTCGGAGGGGGATGAGGCCAGTTCGGATCTGGACGCCACCTCCGGGACCGCGCACATCCTCACCGAGGACGAGCGGACGGCACTGGACGCCGTAGCGGACGTGCTGGCTTTCCTCCCCTCCAACAACCGCGCGGTTCCCCTGTCCAGCGAGTCGGGTGAGCCCTGCGCCCAAGACCTCAACGCCGCAATCCCGGACGAGGCCGCGACGACCTACGACGTGAACGCCGTCATCGACGGGATCGTGGACTGCGACTCCGTCGTGGAGCTGCAGCCCCGCTACGCGCCGAACATGCTCACCG
This sequence comes from Corynebacterium heidelbergense, assembly GCF_028609845.1. NCBI lineage: Bacteria > Bacillati > Actinomycetota > Actinomycetes > Mycobacteriales > Corynebacteriaceae > Corynebacterium > Corynebacterium heidelbergense. The sequence continues at coordinate 1,881,436 of NZ_CP063191.1, forward strand.
CTTTCGCCCGGGTGGATGGGCGCAGCGTGGGCGTGCTGGCCAACCAGCCCAGCCAGCAGGCCGGGGCCCTGGACGTGGATGCGGCCGAGAAGGCCGCTCGGTTTGTTCGGCTTTGCGATGCCTTCAACGTCCCCCTGCTCAGCATCGTGGACGTCCCCGGATTCCAGCCGAACAGCGGCGGAGAGGAAGCGGTGGTGCGCCGCACCGCTAAGCTGCTAGGGGCCGTGGCGAACGCCTCCGTGGGCATGATCAGCGTGATCACCCGCAAGGCCTATGGAACGGCCTATCTGGCGCTGGGGGCCAAGCGGATGGGGACGGACTTCGTGTTCGCCTGGCCCACGGCGGAGATCGCCGCAGCCGAGGTGGACGGGGCTTCCCCCTACGAGGCCGCCGCCCGGGGGCTGGTGGATGCCGTGATCCCGCCGGACCAGACGCGCGGAAAAATCGTGGAAGCCCTGCGTCTCATCGAGCGCAAGGTGGATGATTCGCATACCCGCAAGCACGACACGATCGCCTTCTAACAACTAGGGAGGGGCACGCTGATGGAGAACAACGCATTCGAAGTGGTCAAGGGCAACCCCAACCAGGTCGAGCAGCGAGCCCTGTCGGCCGTCCTGGCCCAGGTAGTTCAGCAGGCCCGAGCCCTGCGGGAGGAAAAGCCGGATACCCGCGGCTTTTACGGCATGGTCAGCTCCACCGTGCCAGGGGCCGCGGCGGAGACGGTGGATCGGGCCGGGGCGGACGTGGAACCGAACCCCGGGGGGTTCCGCCTGCCGGAGTTCCCGGTGGCGCCCGCTCGCAGCACCGAGGGGTAACGCTGGTGCTGCGCGTGGTGTTGGCGTCCTCCTCCCCCTCCCGGCTCGCGGTCCTGCGCAACGCGGGGATCGAACCGGATGTGCACACCAGCGGGGTTGATGAGGATGCGGTGGTCGCGGACCTGCCGCCGGATCGGCGGGACCCGGAGGCAGTCGTCCAGGCCCTCGCGCTGGCGAAAGCGCGGGCCGTAGCCGAGGAACTGGCCGACCCGGAGGCAGTGGTCATCGGCGGGGACAGCATGCTGCTCATCGACGGGGAGCTGCAGGGCAAGCCGCACACGGAGGAGGAGACGGTGCGGCGGTGGCTCCATCAACGCGGAAAGACCGCTGAGTTGCTCAGCGGTCATGGGGTTTTGCGGGGAACTGCGCGCTACACGGAGGTTTCGCGCAGCCGCATCCACTTCGCCTTGGCCAGCGACCGGGATATCCGGGCGTACGCCCGCACCGGAGAGCCCTTCGGCTGCGCGGGTGCCTTCACCCTGGAGGCGCTGGGGGGCTGGTTTATCGATCGGGTGGAGGGGGATCCCTCCGGGGTGCTGGGCCTGAGCCTGCCGGTGGTCCGGCGGGCCCTGGCCAGCTTCGGGCTGCCTGTTTCGGCGGCCTGGAACCGGTTTTAGGCGGCGGCTGCGGCTTCCTCACAGCGCTTGATGGCCTCCTCGGCGACGAGCTGCTGAATGCCCATGTCCAGCTCGGAGGTGAAGCCCACGCAGGAGCAGTTGATCTCGCCCAACACGTAGGTATCGGAGCCGTCCTCTGCGGTGTCCAGCATGAAGTCCGCGGTCCAGATCAGCGGGATGTTGTTGTCCTCGCCGAGCTTGGTGGCGATGGTGGGGCGGGCCTCGGCGAACATGTCGATGAGGTCCTGCCAGGCCTCCGGCTTGTCGTAGGTGTACTTGGCGCCGGAGAACAGGGTGGCGGAGAAGTTGTCCCCACCGGCGGCGGGCTTCTTGTGCACGACGAACACGGGGTGCGGGCCGACGAGGAGGATGCGCACCTCCCCTTCCACGATGCGAGGCATGAAGCGCATGTCCACGAGCATTCCGTTATCCCCCACGATGTACTGCTCGCAGAATTTCATGAAGTCCCCGAGCTCGCGGACCTCGGTGTGGTTGTCCACGGCCTCGGTGCACTTCAGCTTGGTATCCAGGGGCAGAGCTTCACCCGGCTTAACGGACTTGGCCAGCTCGCGGTCCTGGAGTTGGACGCGCCAGATGCCGGAACCGGTGGAGCCGCGGTTCTGCTTAAGCACGCGCTCACCATAGGAGAGGGTCTTGGGGAAGATCTCGTGCAGGCTTTCTACGTCGTAGTAGGCTGCGGTGTCCTCGGGAACGAGGTCGGTGCCGTTGAGCTTAACCAGGGCATCCTTGGCGCCGTAGGCCATCATCTCCTCCGGCGTGGACATGCCCACGAGCCCGGCATCCTTGCTGAGGCGGGAGAGCATCTCAAAGTAAATCTTCTCGCCGCCGGGGATGTGGCCCGGGTTCACGCGGGAGATGTAGCCGTCGAAGTTGTTAGCGACGGTGTCGTAGATCTCGTTGGCGCGGTCGGACTCGAAGTGAATGACCTCCGCGTTCCAGCCCTTGTCCTTAATGGCGTTGACGATGGGCATGGTGTCCCGGCGGTGGCCGTCCTCCCCCTTGTCGTTGCCCCCGGCAACCTCGAAGACGACGATGCTCTTGTGCAGCTGCTTAGCCATGTATGTCACCCTTCTTACTCGTTTATGCTGGTCTCCCGGTCGGGGGCAGCAGGCGGAACAAGAGGCGAGGAACATACACACGCCCAATCCCGCCAAGGCCATACATGGGAAAGTCTATTGGCCGTGGGCCCGGGTTTGCAGAACTTCAACCCCCACGGGGTTAGCCCGCGGGGGGAAGACGAGACCAGGCGAAATGCGCACCTACCCCTGGTGCGTTAACTAACATTGCACCGTGGCACGTCAAACCGAGGCGGTGAATATGGCAATCGAACGCGATCCCAGCCCCATCCTGGAGCAGTACGCCAATCCCGGGAAGATCGTGACCAACGCCTGGTTGGGCGCGAAGCTCGGTACGCCGGGGTTGAAGGTTGTAGAGAGCGATGAGGATTCCCTGCTTTACGACATCGGGCATATTCCCACTGCCGTGCGCATCAATTGGGGGGCGGATCTCAATGATCCGGTGCGGCGCGATTTCGTCTCACCCCGGGATTTTGCCGATCTCATGGACGCCAAGGGCATAGCGCGGGACGACACAGTGGTCATCTATGGGGACCAGTCCAATCTATGGGCGGCCTATACCCTGTGGGTATTTGAGCTGTTCGGGCACCCGGACGTGCGCCTGCTGGACGGGGGCCGGGACGCGTGGATGCGGGAGGAAAAGGAGACCTCCTACTCGGTGCCGAACCGGCCGACCTCCGGCTATCCGGTGGTGGAGCGGTTGAATACGCAGGAGCGCATCTTCGCGGACGAGCTGCGCGAATCCCTGCCGGAGCTGCAACTGATCGACTTGAGGGAACCAGAGGATTACGCGGGCCTCCCCGCGCGGGTGGGGGCGTGCAACCACCCCACCCCCACGGGTTTTTCCCGGACGGGGCACCTGCCGGGGTCTGTGAACTTCGCCCTTGTCAGTGCCCTTCACCCGAACACCCGCTTTCGCTCTCGCGCGGAACTGCAGGAACTGATGCGGGGGTTCGATCCGGAGACGGCGACGGTGGCCTATTGCGATAACGGCGCGCGCGCCGCGCACCTGTGGTTTGTGCTGCGGTACCTGCTGGGCTGGGGGAACGTGCGGGTGTACGACGGCTCCTGGATCGAGTGGGGAAACATGATCGGGGTGCCCATCGAGGTGTCCAAGCGGGAGGCCCCGGTGAAAAAGAGCGCCTCTGGGCGCACATCGCCGCCGAAAGCCGGGCGGAAGAAGCCTGGCGGGGCAAAGAGGGCCGCAAAACGCTGAGTTCTCCTGGCAACGCTCCTGGGGGCGGACGTGGCATAGTAGCGTGGCTGCCATAGTATTGGCCCGCTGCGTCCAGTTGCGTGAGTGAAGTAGAAAGGCGTTGTCGAGTGGAGGCCACCCAGGTAACCGCTGAACCCCGCACCATCACCAAGGTGCTTATCGCCAACCGTGGCGAGATCGCCGTCCGCGTGATCCGGGCCGCCCGGGATGAGGGCATTGCGAGCGTGGCCGTGTACGCGGAGCCGGATGCGGACGCGCCTTTCGTCCACATGGCGGACGAGGCCCTCGCCCTGGGCGGCCAGACTTCCGCTGAATCTTACCTGGACATCTCCAAGATCCTGGCTGCGGCGGAGAAGTCCGGCGCGGATGCGATCCACCCCGGCTATGGCTTTCTCTCGGAGAACGCGGACTTCGCCCAGGCTGTGCAGGAAGCCGGGTTGATCTGGATCGGCCCCTCCCCGGATGCCATTCGGAAGCTGGGAGACAAGGTCACTGCTCGCCACATCGCCCTGAGCGTGGATGCGCCCATGGCTCCGGGCACGGATTCCCCGGTGGATAGCGCCGAGGATGTCGTGGCCTTCGCCCAGGAGCACGGTCTGCCCATTGCGGTGAAGGCAGCGTTTGGCGGCGGCGGCCGGGGGATGAAGGTCGCGTACACGATGGAGGAAATCCCGGATCTCTTCGACTCCGCCGTCCGCGAAGCGACCGCGGCGTTCGGGCGCGGCGAGTGCTTCGTAGAGCGCTACCTGCACCGGGCCCGTCACGTGGAGGCGCAGGTGGTCGCAGACATGCACGGCAACGTGGTGGTCGCGTCCACTCGCGATTGCTCCCTCCAGCGCAGGTTTCAAAAGCTGGTGGAGGAGGCCCCGGCTCCATTCCTCGACGAGGAGCAGAACCGGCGGTTGTACGAGTCGGCCGTCGCGATCTGCCGGGAGGCCGGGTACTACGGGGCCGGCACGGTGGAGTACCTGGTTTCCAGCGACGGGCTTATCAGCTTCCTGGAGGTCAATACCCGCCTGCAGGTGGAGCACCCCGTCACGGAGATGGTCACGGGGTGGGACCTGGTGCGCGAGCAGTTCCGCATCGCGGAGGGCAAGCGGCTGTCTCGGTTGCGCTCCCCGGAGCTGACCGGACATGCATTGGAGTTCCGGATCAACGGGGAGGACCCGGCCGCGGGATTCGTCCCCAGCCCGGGACGCATCTCCCGGTACGTAGAGCCGACGGGCCCCGGCGTGCGGGTGGATTCCGGCGTGGTGGAGGGTACCGTCATCGGCGGGCAGTTTGACTCGATGATGGCCAAGCTCATCGTCTGGGGGGAGTCTCGGGAGCAGGCGCTGGCCCGCGCGGCCCGGGCACTAGATGAGTACACCGTGGAGGGCCTGCCCACGGTCATCCCCTTCCACCAGGACATGGTGACCAACCCCGCCTTCACCGCCGCGGAGGGGCAGTTCACCGTGTACACGCGGTGGATCGAGGAGGAGTGGGATAACCAGTTGCCGGCCTACGTGGAGCCGTTGGATCCGCGGGGCGCGGACGATCTGCTGGAAATTCCCCGAGAAACGGTCGTGGTGGAAGTCGATGGGCGCCGCGTCGAAGTCTCGCTGCCGGGGGACCTGCTCGCTGCGCGAGGTCAGCTGCGTCGAGCTCGAAAGCGCCGCGGGGCAGCCAGCCAACTGCAGATCACGGGAGATACGGTGGCAGCACCCATGCAGGGCACGATCATCAAGGTCGTGGTCAACGAGGGGGATATCGTCGCCGAGGGCGATACTCTGTTGGTCATCGAGGCCATGAAGATGGAGAACTCCGTCAAGGCCCACAAGTCCGGTGTGGTCACGGGCCTCGGCGTGGTGGCCGGGGACGGGGTTTCCAAAAACCAGGCGCTGTTCGAGTTGCTGGATGCAGAATAGGGGCACCGCCACCTTCTCCCCCCGGAAGGTGGCTTGTCGTGCGATGGAAAGCGGAATGTGAGCGGTTATGGAGCACCTGGCTAATTCCCTGACCGGGAAGTTCGCGAAACTCACCAATTCCCGTCGGGGTTGTGTGGTCTCTATCGACCAGGGCACCACGTCCACGCGGTGCATCATTTTCGACGCCCAGGGCCAGATCGTGACCAGCAGTCAGCTCGAGCACAAACAAATCTTTCCCAAACCGGGCTGGGTGGAGCATGACCCCAATGAAATTCGGCTTAATTCCCGGCGCGTGCTTGCGGACGCGTTGGCGTCCGCAGATATCACAAACGATTCGATTGCCGCAGTGGGCATCACGAATCAACGGGAAACGACGATCATCTGGGATCGAGAAACCGGCAAGCCGGTCTACAACGCCATTATCTGGCAGGACACCCGCACCGAGAGCATCATCGACTCCCTCAGTGATGAGCAGCAAAAGATGTTCTTCGAGCGCACGGGTTTGCCGGTGTCCACGTATTTCGCGGGCCCAAAGATCCGGTGGATTCTGGACAATGTGGAGGGGGTTCGCGAACGCGCGGAAAAGGGCGAGTTGGCCTTCGGGACTATCGATACCTGGCTGGTGTGGGAGTTAACCCGCAATTCGCGGCGGAGCTCCGGGGATAAACCTAAGTCGGAGCGCACAAAGGCGCGACACGTCACGGATGTCACCAACGCCTCCCGCACCATGCTCATGGATCTACGCACGCAGGAATGGGACCCCGAATTGTGCGAGGCGCTGGGGATCCCCATGAGCCTGTTGCCGGATATCGTGAGCTCCTCCGATGTGGTGGGGCGGGTGCGCCGCAGCGGCCCGGCACAGGGGGTACCCATTAGCGGCATCCTCGGGGACCAGCAGGCGGCGTCCTTCGGACAGGCCTGCCTGGAACCGGGAGAAGCCAAGAACACCTACGGCACGGGCAACTTTCTACTGCTCAACACCGGTACCAAGCCGCAAGTGTCCGAGCACGGCCTGATTACCACCGTGGCCTACCGCTTGGGCAACGAACCGGCGGTGTACGCCCTGGAGGGATCCATTGCAGTGACGGGCTCGCTGGTCCAGTGGCTGCGCGACAATCTGGGGTTCTTCAGCAGCGCGGAGCAGATCGAGCCGCTCGCCCGCACCGTGGAGGACAACGGCGGGTGCTACGTGGTGCCCGCCTTCTCCGGGCTGCTGGCACCCCGGTGGAAGCCAGATGCCCGGGGGGCCATCGTGGGGCTCACCCGCTACGTCACCAAGGCGCACATCGCCCGGGCAGCGCTGGAGGCCACGGCTTTTCAAACCCGCGAGGTCGTGGAGGCCATGAACCGGGACTCTGGGGTGCCCCTGACGAAACTCAAGGTCGATGGTGGCATGGTGGCCAACGATCTCCTCATGCAGTTCCAGGCGGACCAGCTCGGGGTGCCGGTCATCGTCCCGGAGGTCGCGGAGACCACAGCACTGGGGGCGGCCTTCGCGGCCGGGTTGGCCGTGGGGTTCTACTCCAGCCAGGAGGAGATCCGCTCCCTGTGGCAGGAGCGACAGACCTTCACCCCGCAATCTTCGCGAGAAGAGCGAGACGAGGCTTTCCGCCACTGGAACCGGGCTGTGGAAAGGACCTACGACTGGGCTGAGAAAGCGAGCCCGCCACCGGTCGTGGGCTAGCATGTCAGGCATGAATGGGTTTGGGAGTAGCGCGCCGTGGTCTCGCCCAGAACCTAGCCGCAGCAACAACGATGTACGGATCGGGGATCAGGAGAGGGAACAGGCCATCTCTCACCTGGGCGCACACTATGCCGCAGGGCGGTTGTCGCTGACGGAGTACGAGCAACGCTCCGGCCAGGCGGCGGCTGCGGTGATGCGCAGTGATCTCGTAGATTTGTTCACAGATTTGCCCGTGCTACCCCCTTCCTCACCTCAAGCCCCCGGGGCGGGCGGCCCGGTACCCCCTGCTGCAGCGATGCAGCCACCCGTGAACTACGGCAAGGCTGTGACGATGTACTCGTCCTCCGAGGTGGAAAAGGCAGCCCATCAGGCTGGGCGGCCCAAGGCGGCAATCATGTGGTTGACCGGCCTCGGCGCCTTTACCGGCGGCATCGTGCTCAACCCGATGTGGAGCTCGTCGGCCGTTCTCCTCTTCCTCATCCCGGCGGTGTACGCCCTGCTATACGTCGCCAAGATCGGCCCGGCCAGTTGGCACCAACCCTCCGTACGCGAGTTAGAGCGCCAGCGGCAACGGGAACTCCGCACGTTCTACGCCCTGGAGGCGGAGCGGCAGCGGGCGATCCGCAAGCAGCGCCAGGCGGAGCTGGGCACAGCCGCGGTGGATTACGCCAACCAGTTTCTCCAGCGTCGGCGCCCGCACTAGGGCACGATCCAGATGGGGGACTCGTTCAGGGCCGGGACGCTGCTCTAGATCTCCGCGCGGTACTGGTCGATAACCCCCGCGAACAGGCGGATTCCCACCGTCAGGCACCGCTCGTCGAAGACGATATCCGGCTGGTGAAGGTCGGGCTTGGCCCCGGTACCGCTCCACGACCCCAGCCGAGCCATGGATCCGGGAACGTGCTCCAGGTACCAGCTAAAGTCCTCGCCCCCGCTGGACTGGGGGGCTTCCTTGAGAGCCACGGGGTCCACGTCCTTCACCGCCTGGGCCATCAGCGCGGTGCACACGTCGTCGTTGATCACCGGCGGCACCCCCTTGGTGTAGCGGATCTCCAACTCGGCCCCGGTGGGCGCGACGATTTGCCCCACCAGCTCGCGGAGGAAGTCCTCCCCTTGCCGCCACACGCCAACTTGGGCGGTGCGGAAGGTGCCGCGGATCCGCACCTCCTGAGGGATGGCGTTGAAGGTGGAGCCACCGTTGATCGCGCCGAAGGCCATGACCGTCCCGCTGCGCGGATCCACCCGGCGCGTCAGCAGGGCCGGCAACTGGGTGACCACTTGGCCGGCGGCGTGCACGAGGTCCGCGGTGAGGTGGGGCCGGGAGGTGTGTCCGCCGGGGCCGCGCAGAATGATCTCCACCACGTCGGAGGCGGAGGTGATCGCCCCGGTGCGCACTCCGATCTGGCCCACCCGGAGCTTGGGCTCACAGTGCACCGCGAAGATTTGCTGAACCTCGTGCAGGGCCCCGGCGGCGACCACGTCGATGGCCCCGCCGTCCATGACCTCTTCCGCCGGCTGGAAGATGCCGCGCACGCGCACAGGCAGCGCGGCCTCCCCTTCTCGGTGAACGTAATCCGCCAGCGCGCACATGAGGCCCAAGACGATGGTGGCGTGGATGTCGTGTCCGCAGGCGTGCATCACGCCGGGGATCTCGCTGCTGTAGTCCAGCCCGGTGGCCTCGGTGAGGGGCAGCGCGTCGATGTCCCCGCGAAAGGCGACGAGCGGCGCGTGGGCGGGGCCGATGTCCACGGTGGCCCCGGTGGACGGCAGCCGCTGGGGGTTGAGGCCGTGCTCGGTGAGGATACGCACCAGGAAGTCCGTGGTGTTGTTCTCCAGGTGGGACAGTTCCGGGTTGCGGTGGAGGTGGCGCCGCCACTGGATGACGTCCTCCGCGTGCGTGTGCAGCCAGTGCGCTACAAACCGTGCCAGGGGGGTGGGGGTGTTGTCCTGGTGTGGGTGGTCTGTTTCTGCGCTGGTGGTGCTCACTAAGTTCCTCTACGCCTTCCCCGGTTGCTGCGGCCGTGGTTCCAATCCCCTAATACTAAACCCTCGGGTTTTGGGGTCTGTACTCTCGTGCCCATGACCACGGACAGCTTGGGTGCGCCGGAGACTGCGGCGCGAGACGTTGTTGCTCCTCTGGGCTTCGGCCCTGCTGGGTGGCGGGCGCCGATTGGCCCTGGGCCGGATGAGATGAATGTGCAGACGGTCACGCGGATCACGGCTGGGGTGGCCCGGTGGATGCGTCAGGCCACGGCCCCTCGGCGCCGAGATGGGCGCTTCGCGGTGGCGGTGGGCCACGATGCCCGTTATGGATCGCAGCCGATGGCCCGGACGGTGGCGGAGACCTTCGCGGGCGCGGGCTTCGAGGTCACGCTTGTCGCGGAGCCGGCTCCTACGGCTGTGGTGGAGTACTTGGTGCGCAGCCGGGGGTTGGATGCGGGGGTTCAGATCACGGGTTCCCACTGCTCGGCGACGATGAGCGGTTACCGGTTGTTCTGTGCCGGGGGTTCCCCGGTGTCGGAGGCTGCGGCGGAGGCCATCGAGCGTGCCATTTCAGCTCAACCGGCGGCCTTCCTGCTGCCCCGCTCGGAGGCGAAATCCCTGGATTTCGGGGCGATTTCCGCGTATGTGCACTTCATCAGCGGGCCGGTGGCCACGGGGGAACAGCGGGTGGTGCATCCGCGTCGTACCCTGCGGGTGGTGTACACGCCCTTGCACGGGGTCGGCGGCAGCGCCCTGGAGGATGCGTTGCGCGCGAACGGATTCGGGGATGTTCATTCGGTGCCCTGTCAGCGTTGGCCCGATCCGGAATTTCCGACGGTGGATGTGCCGGACCCGCTGCGGCCGGGGGTGACGGACGAGCTGCTCCGTCACGGCGAGGAGCTCGGGGCGGATTTGCTGGTCGCTCTGAGTCCCGATGCGGACCGGTGCGTGGTGGGTTCCCCAATTTCTCTTAAGGACGCCACCCCCGCGCGCTTCACCACGTTGAGCCAAGAGGACACCGCCGCTGTCCTGGGGAGGGAACTCGGCGAGGACGGGGTGGCCACGGCTGTGCTCGCCGCGGCCCGGGCGGCTGTGCTCAAGCAGCAGGGGCGCACCTTGTGGGAGGAAGCTAGCGGTCGATAGTGGTGGGCCAGGTGTGGACGGGGGCACCTGTGTTCTGGTTGGCAAGGTAGGCCCGCAGCATGGTGGTGATGGCCTCCCGGCGCTGAGGGCTATCGGGGTCTTCGGCGCCCGGGCCGCTGGCGTTCTCAAGAGCCGCCAACTGCCAGGTGGCCCCGTTCTGACGGCTGCGGGCCCGGCCCTCGATGATGGCCAGGTTGGATTCGATGAGCTCCGGGTCCACTTCCAGGCGGCGTAGCCCTTCCCCGGCCTGTTCCAGTAGATGGTCGGTGATCAACTGGTCGACCGGGATGTGGCCCAATGTTGGCCAGGTCATGGAGGCGTGCAGACCATCGCGCGCCCCGGCGAGGAAATTGCTCTTGGCGTCCCCAATGGTAAGACGGGACCAGACGGGCCGCGTTTGCTCGCCGAGGAATTTGACCATGCCGTAATAGAAGGCGGCGTCCGCCACGATGTCCGCCACCGATGGGCCCGCTGGCAGGAGGCGATTTTCCACGCGGATGTGGGCGAGCTCCGTGTTGGGGTCGTAGATCGGCCGGTTCCAGCGCCAGATGGTGCCGTTCTGGAGGTTGAGGTAGTGCAGGCCGGGCTTGCCATCGGTGACGATGGGGGTGCCCGCCTCCACGCGATCTTCCGGCAGGAGGGCTGAGAAGTAGCGCACGTTTTCCTCGAAAAGATCGAATGCGCTGGTGATCCACCGATCGCCGAACCATACGCGGGGGCGTACTCCCTGGACGATGAGCTCGGGCGTGCGGGTATCGATGGCCTGCTCGAAGACGGGGATTCTGGATTCGTGCCACAGCTTGTGGCCGCAGAACAGGGGGGAGTTCGCGCTGAGGGCAGCCTGGATGCCGGCGATGGCTTGGGATGCATTCCATGCGGCGGCGAAGCGGTCTGGGGCTACCTGCAGGTGCAGTTGGATAGAGGTGCAGGTGGATTCGGGGGCGATGTCCTCAAAGTCTTCGTGGTAGTGCTCCTCGCGTTCGAGGTCGATGCGCACGAGCTCGCCGCGGGATTCGAGGATGGAATTGCTCAGCGCCTTGTAGCGGTTTTCGGGGGTCATCCAGGAGGGATCGTGCAACAAGTCGGTGGTGACGCTCGGGAGGGTTCCGATCATGGCGACCTGGGCGCCGGCTTTGGCGGCGGCGGTGCGGACGCGGTCGAGGCGTTCGCGCAACCCCTCTTGCAGCTCGGTGAGGCCGGAACCTGCGATGGACAGCGGGGGGTGGTTGAGCTCGACGTTGTAGGCGCCGATTTCGGACTGGTAGTCATCCGTCAGCTCCGCGAGCACGTCCTCGTTGCACAGCTTCGGCTGCATGTGCTCGTCGACGAGATTGAGCTCCAGTTCGAGGCCGATCGTGCCGTGATCCACGAACTTCGCCTCTTGGAGGTACCGATCGAACACCTCCAGGTCCTCCATGAGGCGCTGGCGATACCGCGTGCGTTGGCGCGGGGTATAGGACTCGGTACTGACTGCGTCACCCATAACCGCCAAGCCTATCTGCCGAGCGTTTGGAAACCCTTACCTGACGGGCATATCGAGCGGACTTCTGCCGACCCCCTGTTGTCAGAAATGGATATTCCGTGGCCCGTAGAGCCGGTCCCCGGCGTCGCCCAATCCCGGGACGATATACGCATCCTCATTGAGTTCCGGATCGATGGCCGCCGTGACCAGCTTCCTGACCGGCAAACCGGAATCGCGCACCGCCTCGACACCCGGACGGGCAGAGAGCATGCATACGCAGGTGATGTCGTCGGCACCCCGATCGGCGAGCAACCTAATCGCGTGCAACAACGATCCCCCAGTGGCCAGCATCGGGTCCACTAGCAAGACGGGTTGTCCCGCCAAGTCATCTGGCAACGCTTCCAGGTAGGGAACGGGCTTGTGGGTCTCCTCATCCCGTGCCAACCCCACGAAGCCCACTTGGGCATCCGGGATCATGGACAACGCGGGATCCACCATGCCCAACCCGGCACGGATCACCGGGACGATGGTCGGCGGCTTTTCCAACCGCGTGCCCGTCGTGGCGGTCAAGGGGGTGTCCATCGAGAACTGTTCGACCCGCAGATCAACGCTGGCCTCGTAGATCAGCATCGCGCCGAGATCCGCCAGCGCGCTGCGGAACGTGGCATTATCGCTCCTCTTATCGCGCATGATGGTCAACCGGGCTGCAGCGAGGGGGTGGGTCACTACCTGGATCTCCATGACCAGAAATCTACGCGGCGAGGGCGCGGCAAGAAATTCGTGTGAACCTTTCGCGCCGATTGAGCGTCTAACACCACAGTGGGGTCTTCACGATCCGACCGATAGATCGAAGGGGGAACAAGGACCAATGTCAGACGAACTCACCGCCCACGTGCCCGACGTGCACCACGCTGCGGAGGATGCGGGCCGACTCGCGGAAGCGCTTAGAGCTCGGACAGCCAGCCAGCCCGCACACCTCGAATTCCTAGCTCTGCCGGGCGCCGAAGCCTTCCTCACCGCTCTTGCTGCAGCCCGCACTCACCACGGCGAATGCCTAGGCCACTGCGCTAACTACTACCACCGGGCCTCCACTGCTCTGCGGGACTTCGGCGCAAGTGTGGATAGTCAAGACCATCAGGCCGCCGATGCGCTGACCAGCGGAGGTAGCTTCTGATGCTCACGGACTTGCTCATCCGCCCCGTTATCGAACTCATTCCGGGGCCGCTGAAAATGGGGGCCTCCGCGGCCGCACCCGACCTGGACCTGTTGGTTGTCGACGCACTCCCCGCCGTGGTGGGCGCGGCCGTACAGGGCGGTGCGGGGATGGCCATGGTGGACCACTTGACCAAAGCGACCTCCGCCACCCTGGGCCTCGTCGACGCTGGTCACCGCCTGGACGACATCGCGCAGGAGGCCAACGGTGCGGTGAACGCCTGCATTGCAGACTTAACGGTTGAGGCCATCCAGTGCATGTATGACGTCTACCGGGTCCTCGCGGCGGGGGCTGCGACGGGGCCAGGTGCCGTCGCCATCGACCTCGCCGTGGCACCAATCGTGGCCAAGCACGTTTCCAGCGGCATGCTGCGCCTCGCTGACCTCAGCGCCGAGCTCGATGCGCTCACTGGCCAAGTCGCCGCCGTCGACATCCCCGGCGCGCCCACGCCGCCGAGCACCGCCCCGCTGACCGAGGGACTGCGGCAGGTAGCCCACCAAGTCGCCGCGATCCCTGCTGCAGCTAAGCCCCCGACGGGCATGGCGCCGGCGTCGCTCCCCGGTCCTTCTGCCGGAGAGGAGACCTCCATTCCAGTCGCGCCAGCCAACGTGGCCCCCCTGCCTCCTTTCGCTGCGCCGGGGGCCCCTTCGCCTCAGGCTTCTGCTGCGGTGCAGGCGGCGCTCTCGGCGGTGGGCACCCCCTACCAATGGGGCGGAACGTCCCCCGGTGTGGGGCTCGACTGCTCCGGCTTGACCCAATGGGCCTACTCCCAAGCCGGGGTACAGATTCCCCGCACCGCCGCCGAACAGGCAGTCGGCCCGCAGATCTCGCCCGACCAGTTGGCGCCCGGGGATCTGGCGGTGTGGGACGGGCACGTCGCCATGGTCATCGGTGACGGTCAGATGGTGGAGGCCGGGGACCCCGTAGAGGTAAGCCCCATCCGCACCGAGAACATGGGCATGGGGTTCCACGGATTCTTCCGCCCAACCGGTTAGACCACACGCCCTCGGCCCGACTCGCCCACCCCCCACCGACCAGTGCTCAACGAACAAGAAGTAAACACAACCATGCCCAACCACCATGGCGGCCTTGCCCGCGTCATCTCGGAACCACCGGAGCAGGAATACCACCTCGCCCAGTTTCTCGGGGAACCCCCCGCGGTGGTCCCGCCCGTCCTCACCAACGAACTCCGCCGAGCCCCGGGGAACCGCCCGGCGCCGAACTCCTAACACCACCGGTTCGCCCACTCCACACACCTCCCGCGCTCCACCCGCCGGGTAGAATCCCCAACCATGGCCTCCCAGTCTTCCGCATCCTCGCAGTCCAGCGCCCGCCGACGCCACCGCCACGGCATCGTCCCGCTTCGACTCACCATCACCAGCGGCGAGTGGTACACCCTCTGGGCGCAGACGTGGATCGTCCACGGGGAGCACTTCCAGGGCTTCCTCGGCGAAGAGGAGCGCGCCTTCATCTTCAAGACCCCCGCCGAACTGCTGGCCTTCATCACCACCGAGGGCGAACACGACCTCAGCTCCCACCCGCAGTGGGCCTCCTTCAAGGAAGACGCAGCCGCCCAACTACAGTCCACCACGGACATCGATCTCATCGAACTGCCCGTGGAACTCACCCGCCAGGCGGACTACCGCAACACCCGAACTGTCAGCGACTCCTTCGACGTCCTGCAGTCCCTCGGAGCCGTCTTGGGCATCAGCTCCATCAACAAGTGGTTCGGGGACTACTCCGTCCTCGCGAACGTCCGCCGGGGCGCCGACCACTACGCCAGCCAAAACGGTGCCCAGGAATGGCTCTCCGTCGGCCGTCTCGTCGCCGATAACTGGCGCACTATGCTCACCGACCTGGAGGAGCACCTCCACAATCCCTCGGTCGACGAAACGGACACCTTCGCTGCCCAGGACAAGCTGGATGCCGCCAGCTTCACACCCGATCAACCAGCCGAACCGGCAGCCGCCGCTGTAACCACCCCCGCATCCACCGAGGAGGCAGACGCGACTGAGGAGGCCGGGGACCCCTACGACAACACCATCTGGTCGGAGGTCGGAATCGACCCCATCCGGATCACCATCAAGGGCCAACACGTCTACACCCTGCGCTGCTACGTCGACGGCAAACCCCGATTCCTCGGCCGTTACGGTCAAATCAATACGTTCCCGAATCCTCGGTCCATGGTGCGGTGGATTATCGACACCACCGACCACGATCTTGAGGAACTGGACACCTGGGGCGACGTCGTCTCCGCCGCGAACTCCGGAGAGCTGGAGGTCAGCGTCCACGATTCCAACCAGTACGCCTTCACCGGCCTGCGCGAGGACATCGCCAAGGGCAAGGACGCTGTCGACACTGACCAGCTCGGGCGGGCCTACGAGGTCATAGCGGACGCCGCCGACTGGGCCGAGGACGACCGCGTCAACCGAGTCCTCGTGGCCTACCCACAACTGCAGAACTACATCGCCTTCATGCTGGGCTCGCCCTCAGACACCACTCCGAGTGCCCCCTACGACGAAGAAGTGCGCGGCTGGACGGCCCTCGAAGAGGACTTCGTCAAGCGCTTCACGAAGTTCTAGGCCCCCCTCCCGCTGCCGTCCACCGGCCAGGGGTGGGGTTACCCCTATTCGTCCCGCCGGAGTTCGTGGCTGAGCGCGTCGAGTTCGCCACCGCCGGCCATCGCCAGGGTCAACTCCTCCAGGGTGACCTCGTCATAGGCGCGGTTCATGGTCTGCTCACCCATCGTCAGCAGCACAAACCGGTCCCCCACCAGGTAGGCGTGGTGCGGATTATGTGTAACCAGAATGACCGCCACACCCCGCTCACGGGCGGCTTTGATGAAGCGCAGCACCATGCCCGATTGCTTCACACCCAGGGCGGCCGTCGGCTCATCCAAGATGATCACCCGAGCCCCGAAGTACACCGCGCGGGCAATCGCCACCACCTGCCGCTGCCCCCCGGACAGTGTGCTGATGGGCACGTCCACATCGGGGAGGTTCACCCCCATGAGCGCTAGCTGCTCGGACGTGACCCGCCGCATTTCGGCTGTCCGCAGCCGACCGAAGCTCCGGGTCAGCTCCTGGCCCAGGAAGAAGTTGCGCCACACCGGCATCTGCCCCACCACCGCCAGGTCCTGATACACCGTGGCGATTCCCAAGTTCAGCGCATCCTTGGGGCTGGAAAAGCGCACCGGCTTGCCGTCCACGCGGATGACCCCACTGGTCGGCTGGTGCAAGCCTGCCAATGCCTTGATCAGCGTGGACTTGCCCGCGCCGTTATCGCCCAAGACACACGTCACGGTGCTGGCGTCCACAAAGAAGCTCACGGACTTCAGCACATCCACCGGGCCGTAGCTCTTGGACAGATCTTCCAGCTCCACGAGGTGCGTGGCATCCGCGGCCGCCCCATTCTCCTCGGGGTGCGCCAAATCCGTCACCCTCGCTGCATCCGTCGCTCTCGCTGCGCCCGTCAACTTCGCGCCGGCTGGTGTCTTCGCCTTGTTTTCGGACATCGCTAGGACCGGCCTTCCGTGAAGCGGGAAAAGGTGTTGTTCGTAATGACGGCGAACAGCAGCATTGCGCCGAGGAAGAACTTAAACCAATCCGGATTCCAGCCGGCGTACACAATGCCCTGGTTGGTCATACCGAAGATCAGCGCACCGATCGCCGTGCCCACCGCGGTCCCCCGGCCGCCGTTCAGGGCACAGCCGCCGATCACCGCGGCGATGATGTACAGGAACTCGTTGCCCACGCCCTGTCCGGCCTGGATCGAATCGAAGGCAAACAGATTGTGCATGCCCACGAACCAGGCGGCGAAGCCCACCAGCATGAACAGGGAAATCTTCGTGCGCTGCACGGGCACGCCCACGGCGCGCGCGGCGTTGGCGTCCCCACCCACTGCAAAAAACCAGTTACCGAACCGCGTCTTAAACAGCAACCAACTGGCCACGGCCACAAACAGGATCCACCACACCACTGTGATTCGGATGTTTACCCCAAACACGGAGAAAGAGGAGGCGAAGAAAGCCTTGGCGGAGTTGAACCCCTCCATGTCGGAGATGCCGGGGGTAGCGACCTGCCCGGTGACCATCTTCGTCACCGCAAGATTGACCCCCTGCAGAATGAGGAACATCGCCAAGGTGATGAGGAAGGAATGGATCCCGGTGCGCATCACCAAAAAGCCGTTGATTGCCCCGATGGCCAGGGCGAAGAGGAGGGACAGCCCCACCCCCACCCAGGAGTTCAGCCAGAAGTTGTAGTTCAGCATCGTGGCGCACAGGGCGGTGGAGGTCACGGCCACACCGGAGGACAGGTCGAACTCGTCGCCTATCATTAGCAGCCCCACCGCGAGGGCCATAATGCCCATCGTGGAGGAGGCGTAGAGAACGGTGGCGAAGGCGTCCGCGCTGCGGAAGGCCGGGGCGACCACCATGAACAGGACGAAAATGACGACCGCGCCGAGCACGCTGGTCAGCTCCGGGCGTTTCAGCAGGCGCGCTCCGCGGGAGGCAGTGTTCCCAGCGGTCGGCTTCTCGGCGGCCTTCCGGGCCGGAGCAGCAGATTCGGTCATCAGCGCAGCCCCTGCTTAGCGGCGTCCGAGATCTTATCCACGTTCGACTTATCCACGAAGCTGGGGCCAGTGAACACCGGCTGCCCGCCACCCATCGTGGAGCCATTTCGCTTGGCGAGCCACAGGGAATCGATCGCCAGGTATCCCTGCAGGTAGGGCTGCTGATCCACAGCCCACTGCACCTCGCCGTTGCGGATGGCGGTGACCAGTTCCGCATTCGTGTCGAAGGTGGCGACCTTCGCCTGGGACCCCGCGGCCTCCTTGGACTTCGCGGCGGTCAGCGCCACCGGCGCGACAAGCCCCATGATCCAGTCCACGCTTTTATCCTGAGCCAGCTTGGCCTGCACCGTGGACTGCACGGCGGTGAGGTCCATGCCGTTGACGTAAAGGTTCTCCACCTGCCCGCCGCCGGATTGCACTCCCTTGGCGATCCCGGCGCAGCGGGCCTCCTGGGAGGGGTTGCCCTGTTCGTGGATCACGCACAGCACCTTTTTCGCCTTCTCCTTGGCCAGGCGCTCCCCAGCGCGCTGACCGGCGATGTTCTCGTCCTGCCCAAAGAATGCCCGCACCCCGTATCGGGCGTAGTTGTCCATGCCGGAGTTGAGGGCTACGACCGGGATCCCGGCGTCCACGGCCTTCTGGGCCACGGGGCCGATGGCCTGCGCAGTAGGCATGGTGAGGGCGATGCCGTCGGCCTTGGAGTCGATGGCGTTTTGGACGAGGTTCGACTGGTCGGGGGCCTGCGGTGCGGAGCTGTAGCGCAGCTCCAGGTTGTCCTTCTTCGCGGCATCCTCCGCGCCTTTGCGCACGAGATCCCAGAAGGTATCGCCGGGGGCACCGTGGCTCACCATGGCGACGGTGTAGCGCGGGGTGTCCACTCCGCCGCCGCCGGAGCCGTCTCCATTGCTGGTGCGGGGGCGCCCGCCGGTGGAGGAGCATGCAGTAAGCGTGGTGGCCACGCAAAGAAGGATGAGAAGCGCACCAAGGACCAGCATGCCGGGAGCGCGTCGTTGCTCGCGGGGCCCGGGGTTTCCCGGACCGAGGGGCAGCGCTGCCGCTGCGGGGTTCAGCTTGTTCACAATTGCTGATTTTCCGCAGGTGGGAGGCCGGAAGTCAATTCCCGGTCCAAAGTTCTGGAAGGATTCAGACGCCAGGAGCAGGGCGTTTGCCGAACCTCCCCCAAGGGGTGGCTCTAGCCGCGGGCGGAATCCCCGCGATCATCCGGAGACTCCGGGGCCTCCGCATCCAGATCCAGCCCCAGCTCCTCCAACTCCGCCTTGAGGTTCTCCATGGATAGTTCGAGGTTCTCGCCGGCTCCTGCCGTCTCGGGCCGGGCGGGGTGCTCCGCGGTCTGCTCGTCGTCCGCGAACCGCCCCTGCGCTGCCATGTAGGCGGGGTAGATGACTTCCCGTTCCAAGTCCTCCCGCAAGGGCGCGTCGCAGAAGGCCACCTGCAGCGAGTTGGTGGTCATCTCCAGCATCTGCCACAGCTCCAGATCGGCGTCCTCGGCGAGCACCGTGAACTCCCGGCTCAGGGAGGTGCCGCTCACCAGGCGATTATCCGTGTTGATCGTGCACACGAAGCCCGTTTCGTACAGGAAGCCGAAAGGGTGATCGGCGATGGTCTCACACACCCCGGTCTGGGTATTGGAGGTCGGGCAAATCTCCAAGGGGATCCGCCGGTCCCGAATCGCGGCGGCCACCTTCCCCGGCACGACCCCGCTCATCGTCGCGTCGAAATCCTCGTAGACCCGCACACCATGGCCGATGCGGCTGGCACCCAGGGCCACTGCCTCCTGCAGGGACTCCACCCCGGCTGCCTCCCCGGCGTGAATGGTGAATGGGACCAAGTTCTTGCGCAGCAGGTCGAACGCCGCCTCGTGCTTGGTGGGCGGGAAGCCGTCTTCTGGCCCGGCAATGTCGAAGCCCACCACGTAACCCTCTCCGGGGCTGTCCGGGCCGAAATTGTCGATGGTCAGTTGGGCGATTTCCGTGGAACGGTCCGCTTGCCGCATGGCGCACAGAATGAGCCGGGCGTGGGCCCGCTTGCCCTGGGCGGCCACGGCGCGCTCCCCTTCCTTCACGCCCCGGACCGCGGCGTCCACAATGTCCTGCAGCTCTAGCCCCCGCTCCTGGTGCTGCTCTGGGGCAAAGCGCAGCTCGGCGTAGCAGACGTTATCCGCGGCCAAGTCCTCCACGGCCTCCTTGGCGATCCGGGCGATGGCCTCCGCCGTCTGCATGACGGCGGTGGTGTGGTCGAACATCTTGAGATACGTCGGCAGATCCCCCGAATTGGCCGCATCGTAGAACCACTGCTTGAGCTCCGCGGGGTCCGTGGTGGGAAGCTCGTGACCGATCTGGGCGGAGAGCTCCACGATGGTGGCGGTCCGCAACCCCCCGTCTAGGTGGTCGTGGAGTTCGATCTTCGGCAGGCTTTGGATCAGCTGAGCATCAATCATGTCAGCGGATTCTACTTGTCGCGGCGAAACATCCCCGTGACCAAGCCCCCGGCCAGCACACCGATCGCTGCCCCCACTCCCATCAAGCCGGCCTTCGCCGTGTCGGTGGAGCCAGTGCGCACCTCTTGCCGCACCCGAATGACGGCGGCCGGCGGAACCTCGGGAAGCACCTCAGACAGCGCCTCCGGGGTAGTCGCCGCCCAGGCTGAGCAGTACAGCACGATACGCCACACGAAATACATTAGGACCATCACACCGATGATCGGCCCGAACGCCGCCCCGGCGGGGTTGCTCAACGCCTTGGAAAAGAAGAGGCTACCGAACTGCTTGAAGATCTCGAAGGCGATAGCGCCGATCACGGCGGCGCGGGCCGCCGACTTACGGGGCACCCGCGTCCGGGGCAGGTAGACGATGAGCCAGAGGAACACCAAGTAGTTGGCGATGAGGCCAATCACCAGCGCCGCGAGGAACGTGAGGAATCGCGCGCCGGGAATGGCGTCCAACCCCACCAATTCCAGCAACCGCGAGGTCAACCCGGAGTTACCGGCAATCGTCACGGCGAATGCGACGATAAGGGCAATGATCAGCACGATGAGGCCGATGAGGTCCTTGATCTTGCCGCGCAGGAGGTTCTGGGCCACACCCGGCACCCGCCACATGGAGGAAGCCCCCATCCGCAGGTGGCTCATCCACGTCAGCCCGGACCACAGGGCCAACAGCAGACCGATGGAGAACACTGAGCCGGCCTGGTCCACCGCCTGCTTGATGATGGTCTTGAGGATGTCCCCCATCTGCCCTTCGCCGGTTTGGGCGGCGCGCTCCAGCACCCGGTTCAGCAGGTCCTGATTGTTCGCCAGCACGAGGGCCAGGATGGCGAAGGAGAGCATGAGGAGGGGGAACAGGGACAACACGGAAAAGTAGGTGATGCCGGCGGCGAATTGGTTGCCGCCGGCCTTGCTGTAGCGTTCCTGCATCCGCATGACGTGATCGAACCAGGGCCACTTGTCGCGGAATTTCTCCAGCGGGCCCTCATCGTCCTTGCGGGTACGCTCAACGCCGCGGCTATCGAGCTTGTCACGGTCCGGTTCGGTGGTTGTCGCAGCCACGGCGGGGCCCGTCCTCTCGGTGTTCTGTGGGAGGGTGGTTTCGGCGCGGTCAGACTGGGCCGCGCCATTGATGTAAAACGTCTGCGTTTACCTTAGTGGCAAACGGCGCCTGCAGGGGGAGAACGTCAGGGGGCCAGGAAACCCACCTTGTCGTACACGCGGGAAATGGTCTGGTGAGCCACCTCCCGGGCGCGCTCGGCACCCCGGGCAAGTACGGCCTGGAGCTCGGCGCGATCGGACATGTATTCGTCGAAGCGGGCCTTGATCGGCTCACAGAAGGCCGCCAGGGCTTCGGCGGTGTCCTTTTTTAGCTCGCCATAGCCCGCGCCCGAGGCCTGGTAGGAGTCCACCAGGTCCTCGACGCTGCGGTCGGTTAAGGAGGCTTGGATCACCAGGAGGTTCGATACGCCGGGCTTGGCCTCCTTGTCATAACGGATCTCCCCGTCGTTGTCCGTCACTGCGGAGCGGATGCGCTTGGCCGATACGTTCGGCGGGTCCAGCAGGTTGATCAGGCCCTTCGGGTTATCCGTGGACTTGCTCATTTTCGCCGTGGGGTTTTGCAGGTCGTAAATCTTCGCCGCCCCCTCTGGGATGAAGCCCTCGGGAACACGGAAGGTTTTCTTGTACCGGCTGTTGAATCGCTCGGCGAGGTTGCGAGTCAGCTCCAGGTGCTGGCGCTGATCCTCCCCCACGGGCACCAGGTGGGGGTTGTAGAGCAGGATGTCCGCGGCCATGAGCATGGGGTAGGCATACAGCCCGGAGGTGGTGTTATCCGCACCCTGCTTGGCTGACTTGTCCTTGAACTGCGTCATCCGGCGGGCCTCGCCATCCCCGGTGAGGCACATGAAGATCCATGCCAGTTGGGAGTGCTCGGGGACGTGAGACTGGATGAACAGTGTGGAGCGCTCCGGGTCGATTCCCAGCGCCAGCAGCTGCGCTACCCCGGCCAGGGTGCGTTCCCGCAGATCCTTGACGTTGTACCCGGGGACGGTGATGGCATGCTGATCCGGGATGAAATAAAACGCATCGTAGGTTTCTTGCAGCTCGATGAACTGCTTGACGGCTCCGAGGTAATTGCCGAGGTGATACGAATCGCTCGTGGGCTGTAGCCCGGAGACGACACGTTGCGGTGCGCTTTGAGTCATGGTGGCCATGGTAGCGCGGCCCGGGTGCTCCCCCGCTGGGCAGTCCGAGCGAGCGGGTCCTTGGGCAAGGAGGCGTTGGCAACAGGAACCTGAGGAGCACGATTACCCCGCTGCTGCCTCCTACCTATCGCTTATCGCGCCCTCGGAGGTTGTGGAAGCCACCGTCTCGGCGCTTCGCTCCGCACCAATCAACACCCACAAAGCCAAGGACGTTCTAGGAGCCAGTCAGCTGCCGCTGCTTCCGCGCGACAACAAACACGTCGACCACGACCTACACAAGATCGCGAAGAATAAACCGCTGAGCCCCGTCCTCATCATTCGCGGCCACCTCACCTGCGGCATCCCGGCCCAGATCGCCGATGGTTATCACCGGGTCTGCGCGAGCTACCACGTGGATGAAAACGTGAACATTCCCGCGCGGATTGCGGACTACCCGCGATGAACTTCGCACAGCTCTCCCTGATTTGCCTGGTGGCCATTAGCGGACCGGCACTTTCGTTGTCGAAGACGGCACGGGTGCCCGTGGTCATCGGTGAATTGGCAGTGGGATTAATACTGGGGGCCACAGGTTTTCGGGTGCTGCAAGCTGGGGATCCAACGTTCGGCTTTCTGGCAGATATCGGGTTTGCTCTGGTCATGTTCATGGCCGGAAGCCACGTCCCGGTGCGGAACCCCGCGTTGAAAAAGGGGGCCGTAAGAGGGGCGGCACGGGCACTGGGTATCGCGGTGGTATCGATCGTGTTGGGCATTGTGGTGGCGCGAGCTTTCCACAATTCGCATGCCGCGATGTATGCGGTTTTGATGGCAAGCTCTTCTGCGTCCCTGATCATGCCCTCGCTGGAGGGAGTGCCGTTGACCGGACGCTCGATGGTAGAGGTGCTGCCGCAGTTGGCGCTGGCAGACGCGTTGTGCATCGTGGCTCTTCCCTTCGCGATCGACCCAGCGCACGTGACCCGCGCCGTGACGGGGGCAGTATTGGTACTGGCAGCGGCCGGGGCAGTATTCGCGGTGCTGCGCTTTGTGGAGTCGCGTGGTTACCGGCGGCGGGTACACCGGGTATCCGAGGAGCGGGGTCTGGCCCTGGAACTGCGGGTCAGCTTGGCGCTGCTGTTCGGACTGGCGGCGCTGGCTCTAACTGCTGCGGCACAGTTGGGCGTACCGGTGGCTGGGGCAACAACGGGCACCAAGCTGCATCTGCTGGCGCTAGGGGAGGCGACCGCCATCCTTCTCGAAGCGATCATCATGATCGCGGTCACGACGGCGCTTTCTGGACGAGTGTCCACTCTCGCCCGAGCGGAGGCCGCTGCGGCCTAACAGTGCCGGGCGCTCCATGACGAGCGCGGCCATTCACAACACGCTATCCTCGCTTGAGTACAGAGGTAGGCTATCCACCTTCGTCAGCCCTTCGTCCGTAGGAGCCAATTTGAATTTCGGACCCATTGAACTTCTTGTCATACTTGTTTGCATCGGATTGAATCTTCTAGTTCCAGGTCTACTCATCTACGTGATCATCTTGCTCTTGCGCAGAAACAAGCAGGCTGACAGGCCAGAGAGCGAATCACACCCATTCACCGAGAAAGGCCAAAGTTCTCAGCCTCGGTAGAGAGGACCTGATCCCCGGCAGCTCCACGCTGAATGAAGAGGTCATGCCTTTGGGTCAGCAACCGCACCGCAGAGCCGGATCGACGAAGGGGACCTTGCTATGCGCCGATTTCAGGGCCTCTGGCCCGCCATCTTCCGCGATCTATGTATTGGCTGCCTGAATTTCTTGCCCACCGCGATTGCCGCCACTGCGGTAAACGCGCGTTGCCGCCCAAATAACCGGCCGCACCCGATCCTTACCGGTGCAACGGCGGCGCTCACCTCCATCAGCGGCTCAACTCTGACCGCACAGTTAGACCGTCCGCTCGCCCGCAGGCAGGGAACTCGGGTACCGCATGGTGGGCTCGCAACGGCCACTGCGTTGACGGGTCCCGCACTAGCTGGAATGCTGACATCTCTCATCGCGGGACGTACCAGGAACAGCGCGGCCCGGGGTGCTGTGGTTGGCCTGTTTGGTTCGTTACCCCTCACCCTCTTGGCCAAACCGTGGAACCCCCCGATGCACACCGACGAGGAACTAGCGGAGCTCGCAACAGAATTTGGCCGGGCCACTAGGCGCTTAGCTAAAGAACATAGAGCAGAAGTAGCCGAGAAGTATCGGGAACACACCCGCCGCAAACTTCGATCCAATTACGCCAAGCTCCGCCCCGAAAACCGCCCTTACTTCCCACCGCGCTACCTCGAGTCCACTGATGCAGACGGAGATGTGCTGGGCTAGTTGCAGGACTCGCAACCAGTGATCCGACAAACCGATGGTTGTTTGCTACCGCCACTGAGGCAGGGCCGAGCCGTAGGCCGGAGGTACCCGTTTATAAACCAGAGGCTTACTGGGCAAATCGAAGGGAGGTAGAACGAACTTCAATTGTCCGTAAGGACTGTTCCGAGTAATCATGTCGCAGGACTGCAGAGCTTGCTTTGGCCCGGGAGAAACCGGCCGTTCGAACAGCGCATCAGCGGTTCTGCTCAAAGCCAGTTCTGAAATCGTTGCCGAACCATTTCTTTGCTGTTTCGCCAATGCCGAGAGGACCTCGGCAGCCATGTAGTAGCCCGTCGCGTAGTCAAGGGCTTGAACAGGCAAGGCGCCCGGACTCCCACTTTCTGAGTCTCGATACAGGTGCGCTACCCCACACGCGGCCTGAACGATGGAATCAAAGCCGTTCCATGTTCCCCATGGACCCTCTACCCCCCAAGCGCTCACGGAAATCCGAATCAAATGCGGATAAGAATCCAGGATTTCACCGACTCCCAACCCTTCCAGCGCGCCCGGACGATAACCAGTTACAACAACATCGGCCTCGGCTGCCAGACGATCAAACACAGCAAGGCATTTCGAGTCGCGAAAATCAAATGTAAGTGACCGCTTGTCAAACCCCATATCGACGAAGGTGTCCGGATCCTCTGGAACGCTGGGCGGATCGATCCGCAAAACGTCCGCGCCCAATGCACCCAGGATCCGAGTTGCAGTCGGTCCGGCGATAACCCGCGTTAGATCCAGTACTCGTAGACCATCTAGCGGTGACCCCTCATGTCCCCGCAGCCGCCAGCGGGGCTTCGCGGGGGGGCGCCAACCGTCGCGTCACCAGCGGGAGCCGCGCGCTTGCCTTCCCTTGAGCCGACGCCAACCACTCCTGGCGATCCCTAACCTTGGCTGCGACCCCGCCTGCCCGCCGAATTCTTTGTTCGGCCTCAGAAGCAGTCAGCGCGGACAATGAACCGCGAACATCATCCGCGTTCTCAACGTTTAGACCCTGCCGGAGTCTCGCTTCATGGTGAGGGTAGTTGGCGTGTATCCGCACCCAGCCGTCGAGTGTTTCGTGGAACCCAGACAGGGGCGCAAAGCCCCTCGGGATTCGCCCATTGATTCGCAGCAGACTTTGGGATCTAAATGCGGCCGCAACACGCGACGGGTGAATCTCCCAAGGGCCGGGTTGATCACATAAATCCGCTAGCGCACTCACTACTTCCCGCACGGAATCGCAGGCCAACCCCTCCACATCCAAGGGACCGCCCCACCATCGACGTGAACCCAGATTCCTTGTGACTGCGCTACTCATTGTCCAAGCAAGATTAACCGTACTCCACCATCACCGGGGAGTGATCCGACCAACGCAGTGCGTATGCCTCCGCCCGGTCCACCCAGGCCCGCCGCGCCCGCTCGGCCAGCTCCCGTGTCGCTACCTGCAGGTCGATGCGCCACCCCGCGTCCGTATCGAAAGCCTGTCCCCTAAACGTCCACCAGCTGTAGGGTCCCTCGGCCTCGGGGTGCAGCTTGCGCACCACGTCCACCCATCCCGGCTCCTGAGCCGCACCGCCAGCCAGCCTGGCCTGCGCCAAGTCCCCTGGCACGTAATCCACGGACCCGTAAAAGTCCCCGGCGCTCCCCCCGGGGTTACCGGTGCGGCCGGCGTCCACAACATCCCCTACCTGGCTGGCCCCATCCAGGCCGACACCCAGCAGAGAATCCATGAAAGCCCGCTCGTCCGGTAGGAACCCAGCCTTGGTTCGGTTGGTTCGCCAGTTCTTGAGGTCCTGTCGGCGGTGGCAAATGTTCCAGTCACCGCCCACGATCGTCGGCTCCCCCACCGCCGCCCGGGCTTGCAGGTAGGGCCCGAAAGCGTCCAGGAACCGGTATTTCTCGTCCTGCTTCGCCGTTTTCGCCGACCCACTGGGCAGATATAAGGACGCCACCCGCACCGCGCCCGCCCCACCCTCCCCACCGGGAAGATCCACGGTGGCCTCGATGTACCGCCCTGCGCCATCGAACTCCCGTGCCGCCGCACTGGCGCCCGGGTGCCCCGCGATGTCCTCGTGGCCAAAGCCGATCTGCACATCCCGTAACGGCAGCCGGGACAGGATCCCTACCCCGGCGCGCCCCTTCGCCGCTGCGGGGGCCTGCACTAGGTGCCACCCCGCGTCCAGCGCCGGGGCCAGGGCCGCCTGGGTTTGCGCCTCATCGGCCCGCACTTCCTGCAGCAACACCACGTCCGCCGGGGTGCCCTCCAACCAGGGCAGGAAACCCAAATTCTCCTCGCTGCGCTTCTTCACTGCAGCGCGGATGCCGTTGACGTTGATGCTCGCAACCGTAAAAGTCATGCCCACACCATAACGGCGGTGCGGACGGGCCTACGCCACCGCACGCTTGCGCAGCAGATAGGTCGGCACCCACACGGCCACCCCCGCCGCGGCCATCACCGCCCCGGCCAGAGCCGGCGCCGCGTAGCCGTATCCAGCGGCCACAACCGCCCCACCCACGGCCGCCCCGGAGGCATTCGCAATGTTCAGCGCCGAGTGATTCAGCGCCGCGGCGAGGTTCTGCGCATCCCCGGCCACGTCCATCAGCCGCGTCTGCAAATTGGGCACCAATGCGGAACCCATGAAGCCAATGGCACCGAAATTGATCAATGCGGTGATTGGATTTGTGGACGCCACCACGAACACCGCCAACACCCCGATCAGGACAATGAGGATGCCCGCGATGGACCGCTCCAGGTTCCAGTCGGCCAGCATGCCGCCCACGAAGGTGCCGAGCACCATGCCGATGCCGTAGATCATGAGCGGCAGCCACATGAGGTGCTCCGGGAAACCGGCCCGCTCCGTGAGGGTCCAAGAGATGTAGGTGTACACCGCAAACATGCCACCGAATCCCACGGTCCCGATGGCCAAGGTCAGGAGCACTTGGACGTTCTTCAATGCGGCTAATTCGGTCTTGGGCGTGGAGGAGGGCATGAGCACCATGTGGGGAACAGATACCCACAGGGCGATGAAGGTCACCACCCCCACCGCCGCGACGAGGGCGAACGCCCAGTTCCAGCCGAAAGTCGCCCCCAACCACTGCGCGGCGGGCACGCCGATAACCGTAGCGATGGACAGGCCCAGCCCGGTGAGCGCCACCGCCTTGCCGCGTTGCCCGGCCGGGGCTAGGGAGGCGGCGATCAACGCTGTGACGGAGAAGTAGGCGCCATGCGGCAGACCCGCGATGAAACGAGCGGCTAGGAGGAAGCCGAAGGATTGCGCGAACACCGTCAGGGCATTGCCCACGGTGAAGGCGAACACCAGGATGAGGGCCAGTCGGCGGCGCGGAATTTGGCCGGTGAGGGTAGTAATCAACGGCGCCCCGATCACAACTCCCAGGGCATAGGCGGAGATAATGTTCCCCGCCTTGTCCTCGCTCAACCCCATGTCGTCGGCGATGAAGTTAAGCAACCCCATGGCCACGAACTCCGTAGTCCCGATGCCAAAACCACCCAGGGCCATGGCGATCATGGTGATGAGGCGGCGCCGGGATCCCATCTCAGTCTGGCGGGGAATCGGCTGGCGCCACTGCGCCGGGTTAAAAACCGACGGAGACTGGATCGCCGGGCGCATGCGGGACGCGCGATGCGCCTGCGCAGCTCGTTGGGGGGTATTGCTGTGATCGTTCACGAGTGGGTGGCCTCGGGTTTCGCTCGGGTGTGGGTTCAGCGGGGCTGAGCAGGTCGTGGCCCGGTGGGGCCGGTGCTACGGGCGCGGTTGGCCATGGCGTCTACACAAAGAGGACAAAAGCACACAAGCGGCAACCGTAGTCCCTTCGTGGGTCCAGCCCGGGGCGGTTGCCGTACCCTGGGATGGTAAACCAGACCAGATAAACGCTCGAATTCTTGAGGCATGGGAGACACACGCCGTATGGCAAAGATCATCTACACCCGCACGGACGAAGCCCCGTTGATGGCTACCTACTCGCTGAAGCCCATCGTCGAAGCGTTCGCGTCTACCTCCGGCGTGGCTGTGGAAACCCGCGATATCTCGCTGGCGGCGCGCATCCTCGCGGCTTTTAACGACCAGCTTCCGGAAGACCAGCGGGTCAACGATGCCCTTGCCGAGCTGGGTGAACTGGTCAAGGAGCCCGAGGCGAACATCATCAAGCTGCCCAACATCTCCGCGTCCCTCCCGCAGCTCAAGGCCGCCATCGAGGAACTGCAATCCGCCGGGTACGACCTGCCGGAGTACCCCAACGAGCCCAGCACGGAGGCACAGAAGGATGCCCGGGCGCGTTATGACTCGGTTAAGGGGTCCGCGGTGAACCCCGTGCTCCGCGAAGGCAACTCCGACCGGCGGGCCCCGCAGGCCGTGAAGAACTTTGTGCGCAAGCACCCCCACAAGATGGGCGAGTGGTCCGCGGAGTCCAAGACGAACGTCGCCACCATGGAGGCCGATGACTTCCGCCACAACGAGCAGTCCGTGATCCTGCCCGCCGATGACGAACTGCGGATCCAGTTGCTGCTGCCCAGCGGGGAGACCACCGTCCTCAAGGAATCCCTCCCGGTGCTCAAAGACGAGATCGTGGACGCAACGGTGATGCGGGCCAGCACTCTGGATAGCTTCCTGCGCGCGCAGGTGTCCCGCGCCGCTGCCGAGGATGTGCTGTTCTCCGTCCACCTGAAGGCGACCATGATGAAGGTCTCGGATCCCATCATGTTCGGCCACGCCGTCCGGGCCTACTTCGCGGATGTCTTCGAAACCTACGGCGAGGAGCTGCTCGCAGCCGGCCTCAACGGCGAAAACGGCCTGGGGGCGATCCTCGACGGACTGGACTCGCTGGACAGGGGCGAGGAGATCCGTGCGGCCATCGACAAGCGGCTGGCCGAGGGACCCCGCCTGGCCATGGTCAACTCCCACAAGGGCATCACGAACCTGCATGTCCCCTCCGATGTCATCGTGGACGCCTCCATGCCCGCCATGATCCGCATCGGCGGGCACATGTGGGACAAGAATGACCAGGAGGCGGATACCCTCGCGGTTCTCCCGGATTCCTCCTACGCCGGCATCTACCAGGTCGTCATCGACGACTGCCGGAAGAACGGGGCCTTCGACCCGACCACGCTGGGCACCGTCCCCAACGTGGGCCTCATGGCCCAAAAGGCCGAGGAGTACGGCTCCCACGACAAGACCTTCAAGATCCCCGAAGACGGCCGGGTACAGGTCGTGGATTCCTCCGGAGCGGTGCTCATGGAGCACGAGGTCTTCGCCGGGGACATCTGGCGCGCCTGCCAGGCCAAGGACGTGGCCATCCGTGACTGGGTGAAGCTCGCCGTCAACCGCGCCGAGGCGACCGGTGCCCCCGCTGTGTTCTGGCTGGACCCGGAGCGCGCGCATGACCGCAACGTCCAGCAGCAGGTGGAGAAGTACCTCGAGGACCACGACACGGCCAACCTGGACATCCGCATCCTCTCCCCGGAGGAAGCCTGCCAGCTCTCCCTGGACCGGATCCGCGCCGGGGAGGACACGATCTCCGTGACAGGCAACGTGCTGCGCGATTACCTCACGGACCTCTTCCCCATCATGGAGCTGGGCACCTCCGCCAAGATGCTCTCCGTGGTGCCGCTGATCGCCGGGGGTGGTCTGTTCGAAACCGGTGCTGGCGGCTCCGCCCCGAAGCACGTCCAGCAGCTAGAGGAGGAAAACCACCTGCGCTGGGATTCTCTGGGCGAGTTCCTGGCGCTGGCCGAATCCCTGCGCAAGCTGCAGGAAACGGACGATAACCCCCGCACCCCCATCCTCGGGGATGCCCTGGACGTGGCAACCGAGGAGCTCCTCAACGAGGACAAGTCCCCCTCCCGCAAGGTCCACGAGAACGACAACCGGGGCTCGCACTACTACCTGGCCCGCTACTGGGCCCGCGAGCTGGCCTCCCAGACGAAGGACAAGGAGCTGGCGGACCTCTTCGCCCCCGTCGCCTCCGCCTTGGAGGACAACGAGGACACCATCACCAAGGAGCTGCTGGCAGTCCAGGGCGAGCCTGCCGATCTGGGCGGCTACTACTGGGTGGATGAGGACAAGGCGTCGCACGTCATGCGCCCCTCGGAGACCTTCAACAAGATCATCGACGACCTCCAGGCGCGGCACTAGGCGCAGCACGAGGTGTGGCCGGGCGCGCCGGTAAATTGGCGTCCAAAATAGACAGAGCGGTTTACATAGACAGAGCGGTCCACTAGCGTCGTAGCTCAACGCCCAACAAGACGACCGAAAAAGGACCGCTCGAAACCCATGTCAGACAACAGCAACGCCGACCTCGGCGCAGAACTCGCCTCCGGTACCGCGACCCCCACGGACTCCGCGCCCGCACCGAAGTACGACAACTCCGCCGCCGAGCAATGGGGCTTCGCCACCCGCCAGATCCACGCCGGCCTTCCTGCAGATCCCACGGGAGCCCGCAACCTCCCCATCCACTTCACTAGCTCCTTCGTCTTCAACTCCGCCGAGCACGCCAAGCAACGCTTCGCCCTAGAGGACCTTGGCCCGGTCTACTCCCGCCTCACCAACCCCACGGTGGAGGCAGTCGAGAACCGCATCAACTCCCTGGAGGGCGGCGTACACGCCGTGGCCTTTGCCTCCGGGATGGCCGCCGAAACCGCCGCGATCCTCAACATCGCCAGCGCCGGGGACCACCTCGTGGCCTCCCCCCGCCTCTACGGCGGCACCCTCACCCTGCTGACCGTCACCCTCCCCCGCCTCGGCATCACCACCTCCTTCGTGGAGGACCCGGACGACCCCGAATCCTGGACCGCCGCAGCCCAGGACAACACCGTCGCCTTCTACGGCGAGACCTTCGCCAACCCGCAGGCGGACGTGCTGGACATCCCCGCCATCGCGGACGCTGCCCACCGCACCGGCGTTCCCCTCATCGTGGACAACACCCTGGCCACCGCCGCCCTCGTGCGCCCCCTGGACCTCGGCGCGGACGTGGTCGTGGCCTCCCTCACGAAGTTTTACACCGGCAACGGCTCCGGCCTGGGCGGCATCCTCGTGGACGGCGGCTCCTTCGACTGGACCCAGGAGCGCGGCGGCAAGCCCACCTTCCCCGGTTTCGTCACCCCGGACCCCGCCTACCACGGCCTGAAGTACGCCGACCTGGGCCCCGCGGCCTTTGGGCTCAAGGCGCGCGTCGGCCTGCTGCGGGACACGGGCGCCTGCCTCTCGGCCCTCAACGCCTGGGTGATCGCCCAAGGCCTGGACACCCTCTCCCTGCGCGTGCGCCAGCACAACGAGAACGCGAAGGCCGTCGCGGAGTTCCTCTCCCAGCACCCGAAGGTGGCGAAGGTCAACTACGCCGGCCTGCCGGATTCGCCCTGGTACCACGTCAAGGAGAAGTTGGGGCTGGAGTACACCGGCTCCGTGCTGACCTTCGACCTGGCCACCGGCAACGAGGACCCGCGCGAGGCCGCATGGCGGTTCATCGACAAGCTGCGCCTGCACTCCAACCTCGCCAACGTCGGCGACGTGCGCTCCCTAGTGGTGCACCCGGCGACCACCACGCACTCCCAGTCCCCCGAGGAGGACCTGGCCCGCGGCGGTATCTCGCAGGCAACCATCCGCCTCTCCGTGGGCATCGAGGACGCCACCGACATCATCGCCGACCTGTCCCAGGCCTTCGACGCGATCTCCTAGAAAAACCGCCCCGCATGAACCCATCTCTTTTGCCCCCACCAGGTGGCCACCTCGATATCCCCATCGGGGATGTGGTCACCGAGGCGGGCGCGTCCATCCCCGGTGCGCGGTTGCGGTTGCATGCGTTTTACGACGCCACCTGCCCGGAACCCACCGCGACGGATCGCCCGGTGCTGCTCGTGGAGCATGCCCTGACTGGTGATGGTGACGTGGCCCAATGGTGGCCGGGGATGGTGGGACCCGGCTGCACCCTCGATACGAATCGCTACCTCGTGCTGTGCGCCAACGTCATCGGGGGCTGCTCCGGGTCCACCGGGCCGGGCTCGCTGCACCCCGACGGGGGGTACTGGGGCTCGCGCTTCCCCGGCATCTCCATCCGGGACCAGGTCAGCGTGGAAAAACGCCTGCTGGATGTACTGGAAATCCCCCGGGTACACGCGGTAATCGGGGCCTCCATGGGAGGGGCCCGGGCCCTGGAGTGGGCCTTAATGTACCCCGGCAGCGTCAATGCCGCGCTGGTGATCGCCGTGTCCGCCCGGGCCTCGGCATGGCAGATCGGGATCCAGTCCAGCCAAATCCGGGTGATCGAAGCCGACCAGGCCTGGCACGGCGGGGACTACTACGAGGCCGGAATGGGGCCCGTGTGGGGGCTCGGGCAGGCGCGGCGGATAGCTCACCTGACCTACCGCGGCGAGTTGGAGGTGGACGAGCGGTTTGGGACGGATCCGCAACAGGGGGAGGACCCCTACGGCCCCTACCGGCGGCCGGACCAGCGATTCGCCGTGGAAAGCTACCTGGACCGCCAGGCGCAGAAGCTGCAGAGCAGGTTCGACGCGGGCTCCTATGTCACCTTGACAGACGCGCTCAACCGGCACGACGTGGGCCGGGGGCGCGGGGGGATGAACGCGGCTCTGGGCCGATGCGAGGTGCCCACGATGGTGGTCGGGGTGGATACGGACATCTTGTACCCCTTCCACCAGCAGGAGCACCTGTCCCGCAACTTGGGGAACTTCATCGGTTTGTCCAAGATCACCTCCCCCACCGGGCATGACGGTTTCCTCATCGAGGGCCGACAGATGGGGGCCATCCTGACGAAATTCCTGGTCAAAGCGGACCTCCTGGCCGCGGGGGAATAGGCCCCTTGCCCCCGGGCACCCCGCCCGGCAGCACCCCGCCCAGCTTCGGGCATCCCCCTTGCTGCGGCGTCAGCTTCCCAGCGAATCCACGCTCACGGCCAGGAAGAGCATGAAGGCTCCCACGAAGCCGGTGAACAGGCTGTCAAAGCGGCGCGAGCGCACAGCCAAGACCCCCAGCACCTGGGAATCAACCATCCACCGGATCACCGACAGCATCAATAGCGCGGCGCCGAAGAGCGCCCCACCGCGGCGCCACCGTTCCAGCGCGATGAACACTGCGGCGCCGAACACGAGCGCGACGACCACGCCCACCAGCGCGTACTGGACCGCCGGGCTCAACTGCGACGGGGGGTTGGCCACATCGTGGGGGTTATGCAACAGCTTCCGCCGCACCGTGCCGACTTGGTGGGGCGCTTGCTGGTGGCGTCCAACATAATCACCACCCCGCCCCAGACCTGCGCGCCGGGGGTGCCCACCGCCCCCGACGTGATCGCCGCCGCCCGCCATCTTCACCGGCCTGGCCGCCGTCACGCGAGCCCCGCCATCCTCTCGGCACGCTCGACCACGTTGCGCACCAAAAACGCCCGCGTCAGCGGCCCCACACCCCCCGGGTTGGGCGAAACCGCCCCGGCGACATCCCACACCCCGGGGTGCACGTCCCCGGCCAGCTTGTCGTCCAGCC
This sequence comes from Corynebacterium heidelbergense, assembly GCF_028609845.1. NCBI lineage: Bacteria > Bacillati > Actinomycetota > Actinomycetes > Mycobacteriales > Corynebacteriaceae > Corynebacterium > Corynebacterium heidelbergense. The sequence goes on from NZ_CP063191.1 coordinate 1,915,698, forward strand.
GCGATACGCCCACATCCAGCACGGCTGCGCCAGGTTTGACCATGTCCGCCGTGAGCATATGTGCAACCCCGGCCGCCGCCACGATCACGTCGGCCGTGCGCGTCTCCGCCGCGAGGTCACGGGTGCCGGTGTGGCACAGGGTCACCGTCGAGTTCACCGTCTTCGTCGTGAGCATGAGCCCGATGGGCCGCCCCACGGTCACGCCGCGGCCGATGACCACAACCTTGGCCCCGGCCAGGTCGACGTCGAAGCGCTGCAGCAGCGCGATAGCGCCGTGGGGGGTGCACGGCAAGGGGGCCGGCTCGTTGAGCACCAGCTTGCCCAGGTTCACCGGGTGCAGGCCGTCGGCGTCCTTATCGGGATTGATGCGCTCCAGCACCGCGTTTTCGTCCAGGTGCTTGGGCAGCGGCAGTTGCACGATGTATCCCGTGCACTCCTCGTCCGCGTTGAGCTCGTCGATGACCTCCAGCAGCCGCTCTTGCGTGACGTCTGCCGGCAATTCCCGGCGGATCGAGTTCACCCCGATCTGCTCGCAATCCCGGTGCTTCATCCGCACGTAGGAATGGCTCGCCGGGTCCTCCCCCACGAGGACCGTCGCCAGCCCGGGCGTGATTCCCTTGTCGCGCAGGCGCTCCACGCGCCCGGCGAGCTCGGCGAAGATCTCATCGCGAAACAGTTTGCCGTCCAAGGTCAGTGCTGCCATGCGGCCATTAAATCACCGTTAACACTCTCCCGGGCCCGTCACCCCGCCGGTGACACAACCGCTACCCGGGCGCTAATGTTCCCAGCATGAGGCCCCAGCAGACCCTGAACACCCCGCCGCGCCTGGCCCAGTCCCCCGCAGTCATGGGCGTGAATATCGCCCTCCACCTGCTCTTAGTCGCCGCTGCCGCCCTGGCCTGGGCGACGGGCAACCTCCATGGGGCCTTCTCCTTCGGCCTGATCCTCACGGCGTACACCTTAGGGCTGCGCCACGCTTTCGACCCGGACCACATCGCGGCGATCGACAACACCACTCGCGCCTTGCAGACCCGCGAGCGCACGCCGCAGAGCATCGGCATGTTCTTCGCCTTGGGCCACTCCACCGTTGTCGTCCTCGCCGCCGGTCTCGTGGCCTTGTCCGCCCAGTGGGCCGGGTTGACGCAAGACTCCCCGGTGACGGAAGCTCTCGGCATCTGGGGCGCGGCGTTCTCCGGCGTCACCCTGCTGATCCTGGCAGTAATCAACCTGCTGACGCTGCGCTCCCTGTACCGGCAGATGCGGAAGTCCCGGTCGATGGGCAATGGTGTGCCCGCGAGCGCCGAAGTCGGCCGGGAGGGGTATCTCCCCGACGGTTCCCTGCCGCGCGGGCCGCTGACCAGCCTACTGGGACCCGCGCTGCGCAGGGTGACCCGCCCGTGGCACATGTACCCGGTGGGCTTCCTCTTCGGCCTGGGCTTCGATACCGCCACGGAGGTCTCGCTGCTCATCCTCGCGGCCGGCGGGGTCGCGGCGGGGGCCCCGTGGTGGGTGACGATGCTGCTTCCCCTGGCCTTCACGGCCGGGATGGCCCTGCTGGATTCCATCGACGGGGTCTTCATGGCTCACGCCTACCGCTGGGCCCTGAACCGCCCGCATCTCAAGCTGCGCTACAACATCACAATGACTGCCGTATCCGTCCTCTTCGCCGTCCTCATCGGCGGCACCGGCCTGATGAGCCTGGCCAGCGAACTGGGCCTGCCCGGCTTCGCCTGGGTGGAGGGTGTCAATCTGGATTACGCCGGTTTTGTGGTGCTCGGGCTGTTCGTCACGATCTTTTCCACGGCACTGGCCCTGTGGCGGCGTCGCCCCCAGATGTCCTGAGGCCGTCGAACCCCCTCAGGCTGTCAAGCACCGTCCGGGAACCCTAGCTGCCGCCAGACCTCGTAGGCCGCCACCGCCGCCGCGTTGGACAAGTTCATGCTCCGCCGCCCGGGCAGCATGGGAATCCGCACCCACTGGCTGATCTGCGGATCCGCGAGCACCTCGTCCGGCAACCCGCTGGGTTCCGTGCCGAACAGCAGCACATCCCCGCGCCGGTATTCCACGTCCGTATGCCACCGCGTCGCCTTGGTGGTGAAGGCGAAGATGCGCGCACCGCGGAGCGCCGCGAAGGCCGCCGCGATGTTCTCGTGCCGGTGGACCACTGCCAGCTCGTGGTAGTCCAGGCCCGCGCGCCGGACATGCTTGGCGTCCAAATCAAACCCCAACGGCCCCGCCAGATGCAGCACCGCGCCCGTGCCCGCACACATCCGAATCGCATTGCCGGTGTTCGGGGGAATAGCCGGCCGGTCGAAGACGATGTGCATCGGGGGCGGCGACGCCTGCTCCGCAGGGCGATCACTGAGTGTGCTCACCGCCCGAAGCTTAACCCACCCCGACCGACAAGCAGGTAGAACGGAACCCATGACTGAACCAACAGCCGCTGCCAGGGACTACGACATTGTGGTGTACGGCGCCACCGGATTTGTCGGCGCCCTCACCGCCAAGTACCTCGCCGAACACGCCCCTGAGGGCATCCGCATCGCGCTGGGCGGGCGCACCAAATCGAAACTGCGGAGGGTCCAAAACGATCTCAGCGAGGTCAATCTCGATGCGGCCCATTGGGGAATCATTGCTGCGGACGCTACCGACAACCGCGCCCTCCGCAGCCTCGCGGAGAGCACCACGGTGGTCATCTCCACGGTGGGGCCGTACGCCAAGTACGGCAAGCAGCTCGTTGCCGAGTGCGCCGCCGCCGGTACCCACTACGTGGACCTGTGCGGAGAGGTGCTGTTCAACCGCTACACCATCGATCATCACCACGAGCAGGCCCGACAGACCGGGGCCCGCATCATTCACGCCTGCGGTTTCGACTCGGTGCCCTCGGACATCGGCATGTTCCTGCTGCACCGCGCCGCAGCGGAAAAGGGCGTGGGCCCCCTGGCGGAGGCAACGATGCTCGTGAAGATGAAGGGCGGCCTGTCCGGGGGCACCGTGGACTCCATGCGCGGGCAAATCGCCACGATGCGACACGACAAGGACGCCGCCAAGCTGCTGCAGGACCCCTACAGCCTGTCACCGGACCGGGAGAGCGAACCGGACCTGGGCAAGCAACCGGACTATGCCCTGGCCAAGGCCCAGGACTTCGGGGCCCCCGACGGCCACGCTGCTCCCTTCCTCATGGCCGGGGCCAACACCCGTGTCGTGCGACGCTCCAATGCCCTGCTTGGCCACGCCTACGGCAAGGACCTGCGCTACCGGGAGTTCATAGCCACGGGGCCCGGCCTCAAAGGCAAGGCCACCGCCGCCGGCCTGGCCGCCGGGACCGGCGCCCTATTCGGGGCCCTGCGGCAGGACAACCTGCGCGGGGTATTGAAGAGGTGGCTGCCGGAGCCGGGGCAGGGCCCCTCCGAAGAAGACCGGGAGCAGGGGTTCTTCCGGTGCGATTTCTACGGGCGCAGCACACCGGGGGCCGGGGTGGACGTCACCGCACGGGTGGCCGCCGAGGGAGACCCCGGCTACAAGGCCACGTCCCTCATGCTCGCGGAGGCCGCACTCACCCTGGCCCTCGGCGAGGACGGGCAGTCCCCGGAGGAGACGAGCCAGCGGGAGCCAGCCGGTGGCGGTGTCCTCACCCCCGCCACCGGGCTGGGCATGCCCTACGTACGGCGCCTGCGGGATGCGGGGATGACGCTCACCGCCCGCGCGCTCTAGCGCACTCCACCTGCCGCGCTCCTCCGGCGACTCAGTCGCCCGAGGCGAAGCGGCTCAAGTCCACCCGATCCACGAGGCCGAGCCCGCGGAAGAACTCCAGCATCCGGGTGGCGATGAGCTCGCGGGAGGCGGGCACCACGAACTGGTGGCCCTCCTCCGGCAGCACGAGGAATTCCACGCCGTCGTCCCCACCCCTGGCCTCCACAAGGGCGTCCCGCAGTTGCTGGGACTCCCCGATCGGCACGGCCCCGTCGTTGCCCCCGTGGATCAGCAGCACCGGGGCTAGCACCTGGTCCGCCTTATACAGCGGGGAGATCTCCATGAGCAGCTCCGCGTCGTGCATGGGGTAGCCGTACTTCGGGGAAGCCGCGCTGGCCAGCCAGGGTTCCGTGGACTCGTAGTACGTCTCGAAGCTGGACATGCCGCAGGCATCCACCACGCCCACCACCAGATCCGGGTAGCGCGCCGCCGCGAGGGTGGAAAGATACCCGCCGTAGCTTCGGCCCCCGAGGAGGATCGCGTCGCGCTGGGCGAGGTGGGCGTCGATAAGAAATTGAACGGTATCCGCCACGTCATCAATGGCGCTGAAGCGACCGTAACGATCATCGGCGTGCAAAAATGCCCGGCCGTTGCCCTTGGAACCCCGGATGTTGGGCGTGAACACCGTCACCCCCGAATCGACCAGTGCCGTCAAACAGTCGTGATTCACCGGCCGGGACTGCCCCTCCGGGCCGCCGTGCAGATGGATGTACACCGTGCCCCGCGGGGACGGATCGGGGGCGACATACAACCACCCGGATAGCTCCAGCCCATCGCGGGCGGTGTAGTGCACCAGCTCCGGGGCCTCCACCGCCGCCGTGCGCTCCTCCAACCGCTGCGCCCGCTGCGGATTGCACGATTCCACGCGTGCCCCATCCACCCGCAAAATCTCCACGGATGGCGGCAAATTGGGGCCCTCCACCGTCACGCTCAGTAGGGAGCCGTCGTCCGTGATGGACAGGCCGAAGGCAACCATCCCCGGCACATCCACCGTCCGGCGCACCATCACCCGCTGATCCGCGCCCAGGATGAGCACCTCCAGGATGCTCACCCCGTCCTGGTTCCACAGCACCGCCGCGGTGGACATGTCCTCGGAGATCACGAACTCGTCCACATCCGCATCGGGGGAGGCGATGAGCTCCTCCACCCCACTCCGGCGCGGCGGGGAGGAGGGCAGGTCGATGGTCAACCGCACGATCCGCCGACGCTGGGCCCCATGGTCCGTGGCCAAAAACACCACGAGCGTCTCCGGGTCCAGCAGGAAAATGCGCCCCTCCTCCGTGGCCGCCCCCGGCTCGGGCGGCAGCAGGGGAATCCAATCGCCATTCGGGGTGGTCAGCAGCAGCTCCCGGTTTCCCCGCGGCCCCACGCGCATCAGGCTGTACTCCGCCTCCGCCGCGACGAGCAGCGAGTCGCTGCGCCGGTCCACCACCTTGTAGCGGGAGGTCTCCGGGTGCACCAGGCGGGCTTCAGTGACCCCGTCGCTGGCCACCGCGTCCATCGCCAGGAGGTGGTGATCCCACTCCACCAGCGTGGTCTTCGCGTCGAAGGTGTTGCGCAGGGACTTCGCCTCCGCCGCGTCCTGCTGCTCGGGGTCCGTGGGCACGATGAACGTCTCCAGGCGCTCCGAGCCCTTTGGGGAGACCTCGCAGGCGATCCACTTGCCGTCCGGGGAGTGCAGGACCTTCGTCACCGGCCCCTCCATCGGCAGGCGGATGGGCCGTTCAGGGCCTACCCCGTCCTCCGTGAGGTCCGCAAGAACCGCGTAGGGATAGCCGCCATCCCGCACGATGTAGGCAATTCTGCCGCCAATGGGTGCCAGCGAGGGGCCGTAGGTGTGCCGCATAGTGGGTCAATCGTAGCCATAGCCGCTGCACACGGCCTTGTTCGGGGGTTATGGTTTGGTTCCATGAGCATCTACGTGAACGCATACTCCACGGTCCGGCAGGTCCTGCCCTATGTGCCCGCACATCTCGCCGACGGTGGGGCGCGGGCCGGTCTACCGGATTCGGCGCAGGGATTGGCCTATGGGCCGGCACTGCACGAACGCAGCCTGGCCCACGATGAATACGTAGATGGGCAGTTCCTGGGGCCCTTCGTCACAGACTCGGACGATGCTCGGGCCCTCCAGGAGCACATCGACGGTTTCTTCGGCTATGCAGTGGCCCTGGGCCACCAACGAGCCGGGAGTTATACCGCCGCGGTCGATTCCGTCGCTCGGCATATCCGCACTATCCGCCGCCAGTACGTCTTCGAGCGCCCGGACAATTACTCTCCCTCCGATCTGCGGGAATTCTCCCAGTGGGCGGAGCAGGCGAATGCCATCTTCCTCATACAAAGCGACAGTGAGGTCCGTGATGCGCAAGGCCGGGATCTCTTGGGGACGCCCCCAACCTCCGCACCCACCCACCCCGCCGCCCGGGCGCGCCGGGATCGCATCCGTGGGCAATTATGGGACGAGGGGATTCAGATCGCCCAATCCCTACCGCCGGTGCTCTCCGAGTTTGAGATTGTGCTGCGCCGGCCGGAGGAGATTTACGCCCAGGCCCAGTCCGTGCAGGGGGAGGACGCTGCGGTGGAGACTCTGCTGTGGGCCGTGGGGCTCGTTGAGGGTGATGTGACCTCGCTGTATCCGCCCGCCGAGCAGCGGGCAGCGGGTGGGGCCGGGGCAGCGGGGGCTGGGGAGACCCCGCCCAGCCAGCAACTGCGGCTGCGCAACATCGTGCAGTTCTGCGATGCCTTCGAGTACGTCTTTTCCATGCGGTGGTTTGCCGTGGATCAGCAGTTGCAACAAGATCGTCGGCACCCGGAGATCCTGGACCCCAGGGTGCAAGACGTGCTGCTGCAGCGCCACCGCGCCTTCGCCTGGATGAGCAACCACCGGGCCTCCTGGTCCGAGGTGGACCTGTCTACCTAAGGCGGCCGGGGATACAGGGGAAAGCTACCGGGTGTGTTGGCGGAAGAACGCCAGGATCTCCCGCGTCGCCGTCACGGAGGTGGACACGCGGTTATCCGGCGCGCCGCGATGGGGCGTCAACACCTGTTTGGCCGCCACCCCGGATTCCCCAGCCCCGGCATTGGACTCCCCGGGCCATGCATGCCCGGCATCGGCGATCGCGAGGTGGGTGACCTCCACCCCGCTGCGGCAGCCGGGCCACTCCACGCGCAGAACCTGATCCGTCACCCGCGTGGTGGTGGGAGCACCGAAGCACCCGGACCGGGCGGCCAAGGCGCCGGAGTACTGCATCGCCGCCAGATAGGGGGTGGCGTGGCGGACCCCGCCGTTGTATTCGATGGTCGTGTCCTTCTTGCCGTGGATATCTAGATAGGGGACGCCCGGACCCGGCGCGAAAGCAGACACCTGCCCATCACGGGCCGCTTCCCCGCGGGGAGCGCATCCGGTCCACTCGCCCGGATAGTAGGCCCCAGCCACAGCCGCGAGCCCGGCGAACTCCTGGGGCAGTTCGCAGGCCAACTTGCCCACAAAGCCGCCCCCATTGGACATCCCGGCCGCGTAGATGCGGTGCTTATCCACGTTGTACGTGGAGCTGAGGGAATCCAGGAGGTCCCGGGTGAACTGGATGTCCTGCCCGGGTTTGGTGGCATCTGCGTAGGGGGCTCCCTCCCACGCCAGCTTCTTGCCCTCCGCGTACACCACGATGGCGCCGTCGCGGCCCAGGCCGCTGTACCGGGACATCGATTCCGGCGTTTCCTTCCAGCCCGGGAAGGCCAGCACGAGGGGCAGTGGCTTGCCGGGCTGTCCCGCGGGTGTGGCGGTAGCGGGGAGGGCCAACAGGGCCTCGCGGCGTTCTCCGCTGCTGTCCAGGGAGATGCGTTCGATGCTGTTGGGGGCGGGGGCCCGCTTGAGGGGAATCTGGCGGGCCGGGATCCGGGCCTCTGCGGCGGGTTGGTCTGCGAAAGTTCCCGCAACAGTGCCGCCCTCGGCGGGGTTTTGCGGGGCGGTGGGGGTGATCGCGATGGCGCTGTCCGGCCCGCTATCCCCGGAGACCGCGGGGGTGACGGTGCGATTCGGTTTGGCACCCGGGGGATTGGTGGCGGTGGCGCCGGGGGCCAGCGGACGGCCTTGGTAGTCCGCCGGTTCCTGGATGCTGTTGTGGCGGGCCCATTCCTCTGCGGTCCACCCCGTTGCCTTTTGCACGCCCACGCCGATTCCGGCGGCCGTGGTCACGAGGGCCACGCCTGCCAGCGATGCCGCGATACGGCGGCGCCGGAGGTGCTTGGCGGTGGGGTACTGATGCACTTGCTCGATTGTTCGCAAGAAGCCCACGGGTGTCAATCGCTACAGCTTCTCGGCTACCCGCTGGTTCAACGGAAGTCCCGCGCCTTGGAGCCCAGCACGCTCGCCGCGGCGAGCTCCGGTTCCACGGCCTCCACCATGTCCGCCGCCACGCTGGCCGCACCCTCCGCGTTGGAGACGATGCCGCGGATGACGACGATCCGGGCGTTTGCCGCGACCACCCGCTGCTTTTCCCACAGCCCCGGAGGGATGATGATGTTCGCCAGGCCCGTTTCATCCTCCATGCCGATAAAGACCACTCCACCGGCAGTCTTCGGCGCCTGCCGGTGGGTCACGACCCCCGCCACGCGCACGCGCGTGCCGTCGGGCACGGCGAGCAGCTGGTCTGCGGGGATCACCGGGGCCCCGCCGCGACGCTGGCCGGCGCGGGGGCCAGTGCGCACGGTCAGTGCATGCCAATTGTCGAGGAAACCGCGCAGCAGCTCCAGGGGATGGCCCTCCGGCGTCATGTGCGTGGCGGCCAGATCCGCGGCGGTGAGTTCGAACGTGCTCATCCCAGGAAGGGCGGGGACGCTGAGCTCAGAGGTTCCCGGCAGCATGCCGGGGCGCTCCGTCGCGGCGATGCCCGCGGCCCAGACCGCCTGTCGGCGATCCAGACCCAGGCAGGTCAGGGCCCCCGCGCGGGCAAGCTGCTCCACGTGGGAGACAGTCAACCCCGCTTCCCGGGACAAGTCGCTGACCCGCCTGAAGCGCCCCAAGCGGTCCCGGGCGGACACGATTCGGCGGGCAACGTCCTCCCCTATCCCGGAGACCCCGGCCAGTCCCAACCGAATTGCGCCGATGGGCTCGCCCGTTCCCCGCCCCAGCCCGTGCACGCCGCGCGGTTCATTGGGGCACCCCGTCGCGTCCCCGTCGGCGGCAGTATGACCCTCGATGACGGTATCTGCCTCCACCCCGGAGGCGTTGACATCCGGGGGAAGTATGGTCACGCCGTGGCGACGGGCGTCCGAAATAAGAGATTGCGGTGAATAGAACCCCATGGGCTGGGCCCGGAGTAGAGCAACGCAGAATTCCGCCGGATAGTGGTATTTAAACCACGCGGAGTAGTAGACGAGGGCCGCGAATGACTGACTGTGGGATTCCGGGAAACCGTAGGCGGCGAAGGCCACGATCTTGTCCCACAGCCGATCCGCCACCTCCCCGGTGATTCCGTTTGTGTCCTCCAGGCCCTGGTAGAAGCGGGCGCGCAACCGCTCCATCTTCTCCGGGGAGCGTTTGGAGCCCATCGCCCGCCGCAGCGTGTCGGCCTCCGCACCGGTAAAGCCGGCGGCATCCACCACCATCTGCATGAGCTGTTCCTGAAACAGCGGCACTCCCAGCGTCTTCGTCAGCGCGGGTTCCAGGCAGGGGTGGTCAAAGGTCACGGGTTCCAGACCGTTGCGCCGACGGATGTACGGGTGGACGCTGCCGCCCTGGATGGGGCCGGGCCGGATGAGCGCGACCTCCACCACCAGGTCGAAGAAAACCCGGGGTCGCAGGCGCGGGAGGGTGTTCATCTGCGCGCGCGATTCCACCTGGAAGACCCCCACCGCATCCGCCCGGGACAGCATCTCGTACACCGGGGCCTCCGTGGGGTCCAGCCGCCACAACTCCACGTGCCGACCGCGGTGTTCGCGCACTTGATCCACGGCGTGGTGGATGGCCTCCAGCATGCCCAGCCCCAGCAGGTCGAACTTGACCAACCCCACCGTCGCGCAGTCGTCCCGGTCCCACTGGACCACGGAACGATCCGCCATCCGGGCCCACTCCGTGGGCACGACGGCGGCGATGGGCCGATCGCAGATCACCATGCCGCCGGAGTGGATCCCGAGGTGGCGGGGGTGGCCTTCCAGTTGCTCGGCAATGGTGGTGACGATCTGCGGGGGCTCCTCGGTCCCGCGAGACCACGCATCCACCCGGCCGGCCGGATAACCCAGGGCCCTAGCCGCGTCCCGCAGCGCGGATTTGCGCCGGTAGGTGATGACGTTTGCGACCTGGGCCGCGTTATCCCGCCCGTAGCGGCGGTAGACATACTGAATGGCCTCCTCGCGCCTACCGGATTCGATATCGAGGTCGATGTCCGGCGGCCCGTCGCGCTCCGGGGAGAGAAAACGCTCGAAGAGCAGTCCCGCGGCCACGGCGTCCACCGTGGTGATGCCCAGGGCAAAGCAGACAGCCGAGTTGGCGGCCGAGCCCCGGCCTTGGCAGTAGATGTTGCTGCGGTGACAAAAGTCGACGATGTCGTGGACGATGAGGAAGTATCCGGGGAAGCCCAGCTTCTCGATGATCCCCAGCTCCCGGTCGATGATGGCCCAGGCCCGGCGGGCGGCGGCGTGCCCATCGCGGGGTCCGTAGCGGTAGGCCCCGCCGCGTTCCGTGAGTTCCCGCAGCCAGCTCATCTCCGTGTGCCCCTCCGGCACCGGGAAGTGCGGGAGGTTGGGCGCCACGAGGTTCAGCGTGAACGCGCACTGGCGGGCCACCTCCACCGTCGTGGCCACCGCCTCCGCCAACCAGGGGTTATCCCCGGCAAGCTGCATCATCTCTCGCCCCGAGCGCAACCACGGTCCCCCCAGGGGGTGGGTTACCGGGGCCGCAGCGGCCATGTCCTGGCGGTCGGCCAGGGCGGCTTTCACCCCGGCGAGCCGGGCGTGCGCGGGGGTGGCGCAGCGGGGGGCGGTGCTGACAATCTCGCGCAGGCCGTGCTCCTCGGCAAAGGCGTGCAAGCGCTCGTTGCGTTCCGGGTCGGCGGGGTTCATCGTGTGCTGTAGCTCCACAACACAGTTATCGGCGCCGAACGCCCGTACTATTTCCTCTGCTGCCCACGCGCCGCTGGGGGCGTCCTCAATACCCATCTGGGCCCACCCGATGAGAACGATCCAGGTGCCCTGCGCGGCCACAGCGAGCTGATCGACGTCCGGGTAACTCACCGAATCTTTATCCCGATCGGCCATCCGCGCATCCGTGATGACCATGGATAGCCGCCGGTACCCATCCTGACCCTTGCACAGCACGGTCAACCCCGGCCTATCCACCCCATCCACGCTGAGCTCCGCGCCGAACACCGTGGCTAGCGATTGCCCACGGTCCGCCAGGGCCTCCGCCGCCGCCGTGGCAAACCGCGCAGCCCCATAGAATCCATCCCGATCTACGCAGGACAGGGCCACCAACCCCAGTTCGAGGGCCTTCTCCACCAGCTCTTCCGGCTCGCTGGCCCCGGCGAGGAAGCTGTAGGTGGTGCAGCAATGCAGTTCTGCGAACGGTAGTGGGGGGTGATGTTCTTTCTCATTGTGGACGCCACGCTCCCCCGACCTGGGCCCCCGCCCGTCGACAACGACCTCCCCTGCGACGTCGAAGAACTCCACCCTTGGGGAGTTGTTCGTATTCTCCGCGATGCCCACCGCCTGCAGCGGGGGAACGTCCTTGCCGGAGAGGATTCGCTCCAGGCGCGACCAACTGAGGGCCACGGGGTTGGTGAACCCTCGGCCCCCAGCGGTGGGATACAGGCTGCGCCGCGGTCGGCTAGTCACCCGGATAGCTTAGCGGAGAATCGCTCACTTGTTCTACTGGAAAAGCAACGGGAAGCTCTTCATGCGGGGCGCTTGACACAACAGAAGCCAAGACCCGGTGAAGGGTGACAGAATCAGGAACCTACTGTCGAAACACGTCAGTAGAGACAACGCGTGACACCGCATGCCAACTCTCACACAATGCAATTAATTCGAGCTGAACTGGGACGATAACTTCGAAGTAGACTAAGTTGTTCACTTTCTTCTGTTGGTGTTAACGTGGTCCCCACTTTGCCCCGGTCGGCCACCAGCCGCCGCAGCAACTCCCCCCATCGACGCCAACCGGAGACCCCCGAGAACAACCATGTCACTCAAGCGCAAAATCGCTGCAGCCCTCCTCGCCACCACGGCCACCATGTCCCTCGCCTCCTGCGCCGGCAAGGACAAGGACACGATCGTCATCGGCGCCACCAACACCGAAAAGCCCCAGTGGGATGTCTTCAAGCAAGAAGCCCAGAAGGTCGGCCTGAAGATCGAGGTAAAAAACTTCCAGGACTACAACATCCCCAACCGCGCCCTCACGGATGGCCAGGTGGACGTCAACAACTTCCAGCACATGATGTTCCTCGCCCAGTACAACGTGGAGACCGGCAGCAACCTCGTGCCCATTGGCGCCACCGAGATCTACCCGCTGGGGCTCTACGCCAAGGATGCCAAGAGCGTGGAAGAGGTGGCCAAGGCCGGGGAGGTGGCCATCCCCAATGACGCCACGAACCAGGGCCGGGCCATCAACGTGCTCGTGCAGGCCGGGCTGGTCAAGCTCAAGGGTGGCCAGCGCCTGACCCCCACCCCAGCCGACGTGGACCCGGGTGCTTCCAAGGTGAAGGTCACGCCCGTCGACGCCGCCGCGACCGCCACCGCCTACCTCGATGGCAAACCCGCCATCATCAACAACGACTTCCTCATCAACGCGAAGATCGACCCTAAGTCGGCCATCGCCAAGGATGACCCGAAGGCGCCCCAGGCCCAGCCGTACATCAACGGCTTTGTCACTAAGCCCGAGCATCAAAACGACGACAAGTACAAGAAGCTCGTGGAAGTGTGGCACCACCCCGAAGTGCAGAAGGCCATCGACGAGTCCACCGGCGGATCCGCCGTTCACGTCACCATGGACGGCCCCCAGCTCACCGACGTGCTGCACAAGACGGAGGACTCCTTCCGCAAGGAGAACAACAAGTGAGCCAGGGCACCCGGGTGGAATTCCGGGGCGTGAACAAAACCTTCACCCAGGGGCGGCGGGAAGTCCACGCGCTGCGGGACATCAACGTCACCATGCCCGCCGGATCCATCACCGGAGTGATCGGCTATTCCGGCGCCGGGAAATCCACTCTGGTACGCCAGATCAACGGCTTGGACCGCCCCACCAGCGGGGAGATCCTCCTGGACGACCGTGACATCGTAGGGCTCAAGGAGTCCGAGCTGCGGAAGCTGCGGTCGGATATCGGCATGATCTTCCAGCAGTTCAACCTGTTCAACTCCCGTACCGTTGCCGCCAACATCGCCTACCCCCTGACCCTGAGCGGCATGGCCAAGGCGGACCGCAAACGCAGGGTCGCTGAGCTGCTGGAGTTCGTGGGCCTCAGCGACAAGGGCAGGGCCTATCCCGAGCAGCTCTCCGGTGGCCAGAAACAGCGCGTCGGCATCGCCCGGGCGCTGGCCACAAACCCGAGCCTGCTGCTCGCCGACGAGGCCACGTCTGCCCTGGACCCCTCCACCACCCGGGATGTCCTGGAGCTGCTGCGCCGGGTGAACAGAGAATTGGGCATCACCATCGTGGTGATCACCCACGAGATGGAAGTCGTTCGGTCCATTGCGGACGCCGTCGTCGTGATGGAAAACGGCCGTGTGGTGGAGCAGGGATCCGTCTACGACGTGTTCTCTCGGCCGACTACGCCGGTCGCCGCGAACTTCGTGGCCACTTCTTTGCGTAACACCCCGGACATGGTGGAAGCCGAGGCGCTGCAGGCGGAGCACGGCCGCCTGTTCACCATCACCATGGCGGAGGGCATCGGATTTTTCGACGCGGTCTCCCGTGCCACTGCTCAGGGGGTGCGGGTGAACATCGTCCACGGCGGGGTAACCACCCTGCAAAACCACTCCTTCGGCCGGTTGACGTTGCGCATGACCGCCCCCGACCAGGCCGCAGAACAGGCCATCGAGGACTTCTACCAGGCCCTGCAGGCCAGCACGACCATCGAGGAGATCCGATGAGCACCAGCGACGCAACGATTGTCCTCGCCCAGATGGACTGGGATCGGCTGGGCACCAGTTTTCAGCAGGCCGTGGTGGAGACACTCACGATGGTCGCCGCCACGTTGGCGATCGGCGGCCTGCTGGGCTTGGTCGTGGGCATGCTGCTCTACACGACGCGCCGGGGCGGGGTGCTAGAGAACAAACCCGTGTATTGGGTGCTGAACTTTCTGGTGAACTTCATCCGGCCCATCCCCTTCATCATCCTGCTCACCGCCATCGGACCCGTGACGGACCTGCTGGTGGGATCCCGGATCGGCCTGGAAGCGGCGATCGTCGGAATGGTGGTGGCGGCGACGTTCGGGGCCGCGCGCATCGTCGAGCAGAACCTTGTGACCATTGACCCGGGCGTGGTGGAGGCGGCGAAAGCGATGGGCGCGTCCCCCCTGCGGATTATCTTCACGGTGATCGTGCCGGAGGCCCTGGGCCCCCTCATCCTGGGATTCACCTTCATGTTCATCGCCATCGTGGACATGTCCGCCATGGCCGGGTACATCGGCGCAGGGGGCCTGGGGGACTTCGCCATTGTCTACGGCTACCGCTCCTTCAACGACGAGGTCACGTGGATCACCGTGGCGGTGATCATCGTCATCGTTCAGGTCGCCCAACTGTTCGGTAACTGGTTGGCCCGCAAAGTCATGCGGCGCTAGGCAGGACCCGAGGGACGCAGCGGCTTAGGTAGAGGAACCCAGCGGCTCACGCAGGGGGGTGCAGCGGCGCACGTCGCGGGCCCGCCAGGATGCCTGGGAGCCCGGAGCATCACCGCAGGAGGTGACCACCCTGGTGAGGGTGTCGCGGGTGAGCAGAACTCGCCATTGCCGGCCGGTTGCGGTGTCCGTGACGATGCGAGCCACCAGCCCGGGGACAGTTGCTGGGCCGGAGGCAGTGGTCGACGCGGATGGCCCGGCGTGCGGCGCCACGTTCGCGTGATCGGCGGGCGTCGGTTCGCATGCGGTAACTGATAGCCCGGCGCAGCGGGCAACTTCCCCGTTTTCCACAATGAGCTGCGCGACTTCGATCTCTGCCACCTGGCCGGCCGGGTCGTAGCAGCCGCGGCCGCGATTGCCGGGCAGGTACAGGTCCCCGCGCTCGGCGAGGTTGAGGGCGACTGCCGCGGCCGGGGCATCGAGCCGCCCGTAGGAGTAGTTGGCGGGGAGCAGCAGCATGGACGGGGCGAAGCGATGGCCCTTCGTGTGGGAGGCTTCCCATACGTGGTCCGGGGGGAAGGTGGCTGCGAGTTGGGCGGCGACGGGACGGCCGTACATGGCGCAGCATCTGTCCCGTTTGCCGTGGGTGCAGATGAGCATGATGGGGTGGTGTATCTGCGTTGCTCCGGGGTGGAGTCCCGGGTGGCTGAGGTCGATGCCGAGCAGCTCTTCCGGGTGGTGGATGTAGAGGCGGTGGAGGGTTGGTTGGGATGTGCTGGTGGCGGCGACGTACAGGCTGAGGGTGGGGTTGTTTTTATCGTGGCGTTGCCCTGCTCTGCCGGGGCGGCGGATGAAGTGTAGTTCGGCACTGTGGTGGGCGAGGTGGGCTTTAATGCGGGCGGATAGCTCCGGGCCGAGCGCTTCGCCGTCGAGGATGTCCCTGCCCCAGCCGCGGTGGTGTTCGAGGGCGACGACGGTTTTCCCGGTTTTGGCGGTGCCGGGCAGTGGTTCGGTGGTGGGGGTGGAGCAGACGGTGCCGGGGAGTTCGGCTCGGGTGGGGCTGGTGGGTTTCCGGCTGGAGGTTTCGGGGGCTGGGGTGCGCCCTGCGCGGGGGTTCCTCCGGGTTGCCATGGAGTGTAAGGCTACCAGCGGGTGGGGTTGGGTTTTAGTAGGTGGCTTCGATGCGCCAGTGGCTGCCCTTGCATACCAGCAGGTAGGCGCCGGGTTCGTCGGTGCTGATCTGGGCTCGCGCATAGCGCTTGCCCCGGGCCCACCACTGTTCGTCAACGGGCCAAGGCCCGGCCCATCCGGTGATGCGGTAGTGCTGATGGCCCCACACGAGTTCTTCGGGCGGAGCGCTTATGAGCCCCCGTCCGGTGACGTACACGCGGGTTCCAGCAGCGTCGAGCAAGCTCACGCGGGCGGCGGGGTGGGCGATGCTGGGGTTCGCGATGGCTGGGTTGGCAATGGGGTTGCCATTGCCTCGATCACGGGGTGGCGCCCCCACGAGGGCGGGCAGGGGTGCCAGTAGTTGGCCCTCCCAGGCGGTGGTTTGCAGTGCGGTGACCTCCTCCGGGTCCTCGTCGCCGTAGGCCACGGTGACGATGCGCCCGGCAACGGCCCGCCCGCCGCGGTGGATGGCTCGGCGCACTCCTTGGGTTCCGATGAGCGCTTGGGCCCGCCCGGCCACTGCCCGAGCTGCGCGGATGCCTTCGTCCGGCCCTCCCCACAGCGGTGCGACGACGGTGCCCGCAGGGACCGTGTCTATGGGGATGAGTTCAATCGCGCTAACCCCCGTGATCCCGTCGGACCACTCCCCGACCTCCCATGAGCTCTGGGGGTTGCCCCTGTGGGGGTCGGCTTGCCGGGAGCGTAGCCGGGTGATCCACCCGTCTAGTTGCCAGCGCACTCGCTGGGCGGTTTCCTCCTCAGTCAGTGGTTCGCGGCAGCGCCACGCCCGTTCCACCACGGTGGCGCCGGTGTATCCGGGCGGCGGGTTGATGTACGCCCGCACCGACAGCCGCAGGCAGGCGTCCCCGGCCTTGAATAGTTCGTTGTGCAGCAGGGCAGCGGCGCGTTTGGCGACGAACGCCGCGGTCTGGGTGTTGGCAATCGGTTCGTCTAGTTCGTGGCGGACCACCAGTGCTTCGGTGTTCCGTTGGGGGGCGACGCCACGCCCTAGCTCTCCGGCCGCTATCCGATGCCATTCCACTGCGTTCTGGCCAAACCGCGCAGCGACTTGGGTGCGGGGGAGGGCGGCAAAATCCGCAAGCGTCTGTACCCCTAGCTGCTGTAGAACGTCCACGAGTTCGGTAGGGCCGTGCAGTGCGGGGTCGCTGGTCAGGGCATTGATGGGCAGCCTGGAAACGAACTTCTTGGCTCCACCCGGTTCGATCACGCGCCCCGCCCGGGCAGCCCAGATGGCAGTCACTAGGTCGTCGGCGGTGCCCACTTGGCAGTCCGCTTCCAGCCGTACTGCGGCGTTGAGCAACAGTTCGACGGCGGTATCCTCCCCGCCGTAGTAGCGGGCCAGCGGATCGGTGGCGAAGGCCAGCAACCCCGGGCGCAGCGTTTCCACCCCAGCGGCTACGTCCGCCAGGGCCGTGACCACGTCCTCGTGCACTGCGGCTTGCTGAGCCGGATCGTCTTCCGCCACGGCCAGCCGTGGGCACGTCGCCAGGGCATGGCGCTGTTTCATGCCAGTTCGCACCCCGGCTTTCCTGGCCGCTGCATTGCAGGCCAGCACGCGGTGATCGGCGATAACTGCGGCAGGGTGGAACACATCCCAGCCCAGGGACCGCCCCAGTGCGTACACCGGCCAGTCCGGAAACCAGACAACGGTCACCCGCTCTGCTGCACACGTCGCTGCGGTAGTCATTGCGCCACCCGCTGCATCGAGTGAGCCATCGTGGCATGACGGGGTGCCACGCGATGATGCTGCCTAGACTGCTGCCTGGCCTCCCCCACAACGGCTTCGAACGTCCGCGGCGGCTGCGCCTTGCCCCATACTTTCCCGGTGAGCTGGATCCCCCGAATTCGGCCACTGCCCCGCCCCAATCCGAGTACCCCTTGGACCTTCATATCCAGGTTCAAAATAGCCCCTGGCCAGGGGGTTCCCACGGAGATGAGGGCACAACTGCTTCTGCGCAAACGGGCTTCTACCGGCCGGGCAAAGGTAGGGGTCACCGGAGTAGCCGGTGCGTAGATAACCAGGTCCAATCCCTCCACCAACGTGCCCAATACCGCACCGGCGTGGGGGGCTGGGTCCGGGATCACCACTAGCCGGTCGATGTTCCCGCCCCCGGCAGCCACCGCCGCCAGCGCCAGGGAGGGATACCCCACGACGGCGGCGCACCCGCCCGCTGCGGTGATGCCCGCAAGGACGTCCACGAGCGCCGCCGGGCAGTTGGCCATTGCCGTTACCGAGGCGCGCGGTAAGCCCCCGGCCGTGAGTTGAGCGCCCAGCCACTCGGGGACCGTCACCACCCCCGCGCCATTCATCGCGCCGCTTGCCGCGCCGTTTGCCGCGCCGCTCATTTTGCCGATCTTGCGGCGCAGATCCTCTATCACTCCCGCTTGCGATACGGCACGAAGCTCAGCCATTGTTCACCACCTTTCCCCGTTGCGGATTTCCCTGCGTTCACCACTGCGAACTTAGGCGGATGCTGGGACATAACCCACCTGACCCCACAGTCAATATTAGAACACCTGTTCTACACTGGGATCGAGTTTAGAACCGCGCCGGTAATGGCGTCAACAAGAAAAGAAACCCCGCCTCCCCCTCACCCCTCTACCCTGCCCCAACAGCACCGTCCCCCCATCAGCACCGTCCCCCCCGACGGCGCCGCTACTCCCACTCGATGGTTCCCGGCGGCTTGGAGGTCACATCCAAGACCACGCGGTTGACCTCCTGCACCTCGTTGGTGATTCGGGTGGAAATCCGCTCCAGCACGTCATAGGGCACGCGGGTCCAGTCCGCCGTCATGGCATCCTCGGAGCTCACCGGGCGAAGCACGACGGGGTGGCCGTAGGTCCGACCGTCCCCCTGAACCCCCACGGAGCGCACGTCCGCGAGCAGCACCACCGGGCACTGCCAGATCGTGTCGTCCAGCCCCGCCGCCGTCAGCTCCTCCCGCGCGATCGCATCCGCCGCGCGCAACGTCTGCAGCCGCTCTTCGGTCACTTCCCCGATGATGCGGATGCCCAACCCCGGCCCCGGGAAGGGCTGGCGGCCCACGATCTCCTTGGGCAGCCCCAGCTCCCGGCCCACCGCGCGAACCTCGTCCTTGAACAGCAGGCGCAGCGGCTCCACCAGCTTGAACTCCACGTCATCGGGCAAACCGCCCACGTTGTGGTGGCTCTTGATGTTCGCCGTTCCGCTACCACCCCCGGATTCCACGACATCCGGGTACAGCGTGCCCTGCACCAGGTAATCCACGGTCGCCCCTTCCGGCGCGCTCTCCAGCACCCCGGCAACCGCGCGTTCGAAAGAACGGATGAATTCCGCGCCGATGGCCTTGCGCTTGGCCTCCGGATCCGTCACCCCCGCCAGCTTGGACAGGAAGGCCTCATGCTCGTGCACCGTCACCAGGTTCGCACCCGTGGCGGAAACGAAATCCTGCTCCACCTGCTCCCGCTCCCCGGCGCGCAGCAGCCCATGATCCACGAAAACGCAGGTCAGACGGTCCCCGATGGCCCGCTGCACCAGCGCCGCAGCAACGGCGGAATCCACCCCACCAGACAGTCCACAGATCGCCCGCCCCTCCGGGCCGACCTGCTCGCGGACCTGCTCGATCAGTTGCTCGGCGATGTTGCCGGGAGTCCATGTCGGTTCCAACCCCGCGAAATCCAGCAGGAAGCGCCGCAGCACCGCCTGCCCGTGCGGGGAGTGCAGCACCTCCGGGTGATACTGCACGCCGGCCATCTTCTTGCCCTCGCACTCGAAGGCGGCGACGGGAGCCCCCGGGGTGGTTGCCGTCACTTCGAACCCCTCCGGGGCTCCGCTGACGGCATCCCCGTGGCTCATCCATACCTGGTGCACGTCCCCCAGCCCCTCGTGCAGGTGCCCACCCCGCACGTCCATCGAGGTGCGGCCGTACTCCCGCTGCCCGGTCTGCGCGACGGTCCCCCCGAGGGCCTGGGTCATGGCCTGGAAGCCGTAGCAGATGCCGAACACGGGCACGCCCAACTGCAGCAGTTCTTCGTGGAGGGCCGGGGCGCCATCGGCGTACACAGAGGAGGGACCGCCGGAAAGCACCAGCGCCGCGGGGTTCTTGGCGCGCACCTCCGCGATATCCATGGTGTGCGGGATCACCTCGGAGTACAGGTTCACCTCGCGCACGCGGCGGGCGATGAGCTGGGCGTATTGCGCGCCGAAGTCCACCACGAGCACGGGGCGGGGCAGGTGGGCGGCTTTGTTATCAGTGTGGCTGCCGGTTGTTGTCACGGAGGGCTATTTTACCCGACGCCACGCCGCCCCCATCCCGGGCTCCCGCGGGCATTCTCACGCGGCGTCGAAGCAACCGCGGGCTCAGGCACGGGCTTAGCCCTCCCGGACGACCAGGTCCACCTTTTGAAAGCTCTTCAAGTCCGTGTATCCACACTTGGCCATGGACCGGCGCAGCCCACCGACCAGGTTCTCCTCGCCGTAGGGATTGGGCGTGGGGCCGAACAGGAGCTGTTCGAGGGGGAGCAACTGGCGGGGGCGAACCGCCTCCACCATCCCGCGCGGCGCCTTCGGGTGGGCCGCAGCGGAAGGCCAGAAGTACCCGGGGGTCCCCGCCGACTGCGCGGCGGCCAGGGGGGTTCCCAGGCACACGGCGTCCGCCCCGCAGGCGATGGACTTGGCGATGTCCCCGGAGGTCGTCAAGTGGGAGTCGGCGATGACGTGAACGTAGCGGCCCCCGGTTTCGTCCAGGTAGTCCCGGCGAGCGGCGGCGGCATCCGCGATGGAAGTGGCCATGGGGATATCGATGCCCAGGGAGGCGCTATTGGTGGTGGTCCCCGCACCCACGATGACCCCGGCCGCACCGGTGCGCATGAGGTGCATGGCGGTGGTGTAATCCACCACTCCCCCGGCGATGACCGGCACATCCAGCGAGCCGATGAATTCCTTGAGGTTCAGCGGCTCCCCACCGCGGTAGACATGCTCCGCAGAGATGAGGGTGCCCTGGACCACGAGGAGGTCGATGCCCGCCTTGATCAGCGCCGGGGCGTACTCGCGGGCGTTTTGCGGGGAGACCCGCACTCCGAAGCGCACCCCGGAGTCCCGCACCTGCTGCAGGCGCTCCTGCAACAAGTCCAGGTCCAGCGGCTGGCTGTGCAGGCGCTGCAGCACGGCGTTGGCGGCGCAGTCGTCCGCCACCCGCAAGTCCCCCTCCTGCTCGGCGGCGGCGAGGACCTCCCCCAGGGCCCTGTCCAGGTCGGCGGCGCGACCCCACAGCCCCTCCCCGTTGATGACGGGCAGGCCACCCTGTTGGCCGAAGTCGATGGCGAACTCCGGGGTGACCAGAGCGTCGGTGGGATGGGACATCAGCGGGATATCGAAGGTATAGGCATCGATCCGCCACGTGGTGTCCACGTCGTGGGAGGAGCGGGTGCGCCGGGAGGGCACGATGTCCACCTGGTCCAGGCCATACACCCGGCGCGCTACCCGGCCGTGGCCGATATCAACGTGTTCTTGCATGCCTCGTCTCGCCTCTTCGTCATAGCGATCTCATTGCGCGGACTCGCGGGAGGAGCCGCGCAAGGAAGTTGCCGGTTGGATTTACCGATTCGGATTGTAGTTCGGGGCTTCCGCAATGCCCTGCACATCGTGCGGATGGGATTCCCGCAGCCCGGCGTTGGTGATCTGCACGAACCGGGCCTTGTGGAGGTCAGCAATCGTCGCCGCCCCCGTGTAACCCATGGCGGCCCGCAGACCACCGACCTGCTGGTGCAGAATTGCCTCGATGGAACCCCGGAAGGGCACCCGACCCTCGATTCCCTCTGGCACGAGCTTCTCCTCGGACTTCACGTCGCCTTGGAAGTAGCGGTCCTTGGAGTAGGAGCGCTTCTCCCCCGTCAGCCCGCGGCCCTGCATCGCCCCGAGAGAGCCCATCCCACGGTAGCGCTTGTACTGCTTGCCCTGGATCGTGACGATCTCGCCGGGGGTTTCCGCCGAGCCGGCGAGCATGGACCCCAGCATGACCGTTGAGGCTCCCGCCGCGAGGGCCTTGGCGATGTCCCCCGAGTACTGCATGCCCCCGTCCGCGATGATGGGTACCCCGGCCTGGTGGGCCACTGCGGCGGCCTCCATGATGGCGGTGATCTGTGGGGCCCCGACGCCGGCAACCACGCGCGTCGTACAGATGGATCCGGGGCCGATACCCACCTTGATGCCGTCCGCCCCGGCCTCGATCATGGCCTGGGCCGCCCCCCGGGTGGCGAGGTTCCCGCCGATGACGTCCACCGCCTTGCCGAACTCCCGCTGCACGCGAGACACCATGTCCAGCACGCCCCGGTTGTGCGCGTGCGCGGTATCCACAACGAGCGCGTCGACCCCGGCGTCCACAAGACAACCGGCCCGGCGCCGGGCATCCTCGCCCGTGCCGATGCCCGCCGCAACCAACAGGCGACCGGAGGCATCCTTCGCGGAATCGGGGTACTTCTCGCGCTTGGCGAAGTCTTTCACCGTGATCAACCCCGTGAGCTTGCCCGCACCATCGACGATCGGCAGCTTCTCCACCTTGTGCTCGGACAGCAGGCGCAGGGCGGCCTCCGCGGAGACTCCTTCCTGGGCCACGATCAGCGGCTGGGCGGTCATGACCTCCCGTACCGGTCGGGAGAAGTCCGCTTCGAAGCGCATATCCCGGTTGGTGATGATGCCCACGAGCACGCCCTCCTCGTCCACGACCGGGAGGCCGGAAATGCGGTAGCGGGCACACAGCTCGTCGACTTCCCGAATGCTCATATCGGGGCTAGCGGTGACAGGATCCGTGATCATCCCGGCCTCGGAGCGCTTGACGATTTCCACCTGCTCGGCTTGATCCTCCACCGGCAGGTTGCGGTGCAGCACACCGATGCCGCCCTGACGCGCCATCGCCACGGCCATGCGTGCTTCCGTAACGGTGTCCATCGCGGCAGAGGCGATGGGGATGTGCAGCTCGATGTTTCGCGTCAACTTGGTGGAGGTGTTCACCTCACTGGGGATCACGTCCGATGCGTCGGGGATCAGCAGCACGTCATCGAACGTCAAGCCCACCAGGGCTACCTTGTTCGGGTCGTCTCCACCGGTGGGTACGGGCTGCTGCGGCATGCGGGCGGGGTCCTTTCCTTGGGGATGGTCGATCGGGCGCGAGGATGGTCGGTGGCCCCCGGCGAGCCGCGAGGTGAGCGGCGGGTTAGGTCGCACGTCGGGGGCACAGTATGTTGCTCAACTCTAACCCGAGCCCGGGCGGCAGGATAGCCACAGCTCCCCCAGGTGGGACGCGGTGGACGATAGCTGAGCCATTGGTGTGTGCTAGGGGGCGGTGACCCGGTACGGTTGAAGCGTGAATTTCAGCAGCCACCAGATGCCGCCGGACCCGTTTGCTAACGACCCGAACGATCCCGCGTCCTTCTTAGAACCGGATGAGGAGTTCGTGCCACCCACGCCCGAGGAAATCGTGGCGCTGCACGAAGATCTTTCGAACGTTCGGCTGTTCCGCTCATTGCTGGAGCCCAGAGGGATTCGCGGAATCGGGATGGTGTGCGAAGACTGCGAGGAGTTGCACTTTTACGACTGGGAGATCATGGAGTACAACATCACGTCGTTGCTGAACAACCAAGCTATTCCGGTGCATGAGCCAGGCGCGAAGACGAACCCGGATCACTACGTGTCCTGGGACTACTGCCTGGGATATGCCGATGCCGCCGGGGCTATGGAAACCCGGCGCTGGCTTTAGGCGAAAGCTGCACGCTAGCTCGAGGCGGCCGAGCCAGAGGATTTGCCGTCTTTCGGGGGGAACCGCTACTAGCTGCCGAGCGCCGCAGTATCTGCGGAGGGGTGGGCAACCGCAGCCTGAGCTGCCACCGCTGCAGTGCCGGTGTTGGAGATGCCGGGGATCGCAGACTGGCTTTGCACGGTCTGTGCGGTCGCGGTGGGGGACGCACTGGGCGACACCGTGGGGGCCTTGGTGGGTTGCGGTTCCCGGTGCTCTGTACCGGTGGGGATGGTGATGGTCGGGGCATCCCCGTCGTTATCCCGGGGCACACCGGTGCTCGGGGCAGTGGTGCCCCCCTCGGCCGGGGTGGTGGCCCCTGTGCTGTCACCCGTTGCCGTCCCCGTGGAGGGGGAAGGACTAGCCGTGGGTTGGTCGCTGGGGGTGCGCAAGGCACCATCGATGTAACCCAGTAGGCCGTTGAGATCCACGTGCTGCCTGTCCGCCTTCGGGTCCTGCGGGGACTGGGCGTTCTTACTCGGGCCGTTCGGCGATGGTTCCTCTGCCCGGCGTTGATCGGCGGCGCCGTTGTCGCCGCTCTGTTCCGTGGCGACGCCACCAGCCGGGCGCTCGGTGGACCCTCCCGCCTGAGTTCCAGAAGTGCTGGTTGCGCTGGAGCCCGGGGCGGCCCCGGTTTCGGACTGCTTGGGCTTGAAGGGCAACTCTCCGGCGTTGTACGCGGCCACACCGAGGCCGCCCACAGCCAGCGCTGCGGCTACCCCCCCGGCTATGAAGATGGCGGTGAGGGAGGCCCCGCCGGCTGCAGCCGCCGAGGCGCTGCGACGGATGAGGCGGTGGCGTTTCAGCGGAGTGGGAGCGGCCGAACCGCTATTCGGTTCGGCCGAGCCTTCGGAGATTGAGGATGCGGGTGCGCTCGTAGTGGCACCGAGGAGATCCGCGACTAGGGGTGGCGCCGGGATGTTCGCTTCACTGTCCGCGCGCGCTGTGCTGAGAAGCGCGAGCACCGCGTCGGAATCATTACGTTCTCCCCGGCCGATGGCATCGAGAGCACGGTCGTCAGCCGCGACGTCCGCAACATTGGGACGCCCGGGCAGACCGCTGGTCGGTGTCATGGGTCAGCTTCTTTCTGGTGTGGATACTAAAAGCGTTTTCTGGGGAATACTTTGGGCTCGCCCGAAGAACTGCGAACCCAGTTGGCCGTTTCTAGCGATAGACCAACACTGTTGACGGCTAAACATTTATCCGGACTAAAACCATTATTTGAAATCATCCGGATGTGTCTTTGGCCACATGAGCCCTCAACTTCGCGAGAGCCCTAAACTGTGCAACCCTGACGGCACCGGCGGATGTTCCCAGCATCTGGGCTGTTTCTTCTGCTGAGTATCCGCCGAAAACGCGGAGGATGATAATTTCACGAGCCTTCTCACCCAAAATATCGAGCAGCTGAGCTACGTCGTTACACGAATCTCGATTGATGGCCTCCAATTCGGGGGAGGTGCTGTGATCTTCCTCATCTGGAATTCCTTCAGTGGGCTGAGCTAAATCCCGAGATTGCGAGCGTCGGGCGTCCACAATTTTGTTCGCTGCGATCCGATAGACGAAGGCCATGAAGGGCAGGCCCTTGTCCTCATATCCCTCGATGGCCCGGGCCACCGCAAGGCAGACTTCCTGGGCGATGTCTTCTGGCGTGGGGTAGCGCGACGAGGTGACACGGGCGCGGCAATAGCGAACCACCGGCGGGTGGATGAGGTTGATCAGTTCCTGCAGTGCCTGATGGTCACCAGCTATAGCGCGCGGGGCGACAGCCTGAATGGCTGCGTCCAGATCGGCTGTAGCTGTCATAACGCTCCCGGAAGACTTTGATGGCGGATGGAGGGGGTGCTTCACGAACTCCGCTGCGCTCCCCAACGCCCCGCACTGACTCACAGCACGCGGCCTACCCGGGCTCGTCGGGGCCCCGGCGCGTCGGCGTGAGCCCGACACATGATTTGAATAACACGCTCGACGTGGGCTGTTCTTCCGCCCGTAGACTAATGAACCTATCACAACCCCGCCCGTCAGCACGGATCGTTCGTCCGCGCCGGTAGACGGGTGAACCCCGCGGGCGGGACCGACCCGCTCCCGTGGACTCACCTCCCTATGGGGGTCCTCCGCCAGACAATTCACACAACGTTCACAAAGCATCGAAAGGCCAGTTCATTACTGACAGCACACATGCTAGTCACCGGCCCACCTCTTGAAATACACGTTTTTGGCGAGCACGGTTCATATGACGTTCACCTTCGAATTGGACTCTCCTACTCGTCGTTGAGCACGGAGCGTTCCGGCGCTATCCCCCTCTCAAGCACGACCCCCCCTATGCACGACCCCCCGTCTGTAGATACATCGCGAACAACCAGCTCAAGGAGAATATCCTCATGCCGCAGCCCTATCAGCTCCCCGGTTCCGCGTCGTCCGTCTGGGAGTGGCAGCTACACGGGTCATGCCGGGGCGCGGATTCCTCCATCTTCTTCCATCCCGATGGCGAACGTGGGCGGGCGCGGGCCATGCGCGAGCACCGGGCCAAGGCCATCTGCCGGGAATGCCCCGTGATGCAGCAATGCCGCCAGCACGCGCTGGACGTCGCCGAGCCCTATGGCATTTGGGGCGGGCTCAGCGAATCGGAGCGGGACGCTATCCTGCGCCCCACCTCCCGCAATCGCGGCCGCCGCATCGCGTCCTAGGCACCCCCTCTCCCCCACCTAACCGGCGCACACGAACGAAGGGAGGGTCCTGGGTTTCTTCCCCAGGACCCTCCCTTTGTAGTCGCCAGATCCTTTCCGTCTCCGATTTTCTTTGAGCGGCTGGAGACGAAATCTGCGACCCCCCCCCCCCGCCTCAGCGGCGGGGTCAACTCCGACTAGTGATGGTGGTGGCCGTGCCCACCTTCGCCTTCGGGAGCCTTGGGCTTGTCTACCACGGCGGTTTCGGTGGTAACGACCATCCGGGCCACGGACGCAGCGTTGACGACGGCACTGTGCGTCACCTTTACCGGGTCGATGATTCCCTGATCGAGCAGATCGCCGTACTGTAGGGTGGCGGCGTTGAAACCGGAGCCGTTTACCTGCTCGGCCACCTTGGAAACCACTACGGCGCCGTCCAGGCCGGCGTTCTCCGCGATCCAGAAGGTCGGACGGCGCAGCGCGCGGGCCAGGGAGCGCAGGCCGATGGCCTCGTCACCCGCTGCCTGGTCGGCCATCGCCTCAATGTCGGCGGCGATCTGCACAAGTGCAGACCCGCCCCCGGCGATCACACCTTCCTGGGCTGCTGCGCGCGCGGCGTTGATGGCGTCCTCAATACGCAGTTTTCGCTCGTTGACCTCGGTCTCGGTGGCACCACCGGCCCGGATCACGGCAACACCGCCGGAAAGCTTAGCCAGCCGCTCCTCCAGCTTTTCACGATCCCAGGAGGAATCGGTGCGCTCGATGTCGTTGCGGATCTGGCCCCGGCGCTCCTCTACGGCCTGCGCAGAGCCACCGCCGTCGACGATGACCGTCTCGTCCTTCGTCACGGTGATGCGACGGGCGGAACCGAGCTGCTCCAGGGTTGCATCGGCGAGGTTGTGGCCCAGCTCCTTGTCGATCACCGTGCCGCCGGTGACGATAGCCAGGTCGTCCATGAAGGCCTTTCGGCGATCCCCGAAGTACGGGGACTTCACGGCCACGATCTTGAGGGACTTGCGGATGGAGTTGACCACCAACATCTGCAGCGGTTCCCCCTCCACATCCTCGGCGACGATGAGGACCTGCTTGCCGGACTGGGCGATCTTCTCCAGCAACGGCAGGAACTCGGGCAGAGAGGAGATCTTCTCCCGCACCAGCAGAACCAGGGCATCCTCTAGCACCGCGTGCCCGGTCTCCGGATCCGTCACGAAGTAAGGGGAAAGGTAGCCCTTGTCGAAGGACACGCCCTCGGTGACGATGGACTCGTCCTCGATGGACTGGGACTCCTCGACGGTTACCACGCCGTCCTTGCCCACCTTGTCGAAGGCATCCGCGACCATGGCGCCGATCTTTTCGTCCCGAGAGGAGACGGTGGCAACGTTGGCGATGGAGGCCGTGTCATCCGCCGGGCGAGAGCGCTCGGCGAGTAGTTCCACGACCTTCTCCGCGCCGGCGGCGATGCCCCGGTTCAGGGCGATGGGGTTGGCACCGGCGGCGACGTTACGCAGTCCCTCCTTGATGAGGGCCTGGGCCAGCAGAGTAGCGGTGGTGGTGCCATCCCCGGCGACGTCGTTGGTCTTGATCGCGACGGACTTCACCAACTGGGCGCCGAGGTTCTCGAAGGGATCCTCCAGGTCGATATCCCGGGCGATGGTCACCCCATCGTTGGTGACCGTGGGGCCGCCGAAGGCCTTCTCCAGCACCACGTTGCGGCCTCGCGGACCTAGCGTCACCTTCACCGCGTCGGCGAGAGCGTCCACGCCCCGCTGCAGCCCCTCGCGAGCCTCTTGATCAAATGCGATGAGTTTTGACATACACGTTACCCGCTTACTTTTCGATGATGGCCAGGAGGTCGCGCTGGCTCAGCAGCAGGTACTCCTCGCCGTTGTACTTCAGCTCGGTTCCGCCGTACTTGGAGAACACGACCACGTCGCCCTCCTTGACCTCCATGGGGACGCGGGTGTTGTCCTCGCCCGTGCGGCCGGGGCCCACTGCGATGACGGTAGCTTCCTGCGGCTTTTCCTTGGCGGAATCCGGGATGACCAGGCCGGAAGCGGTGGTGGTTTCCGCCTCGACGATCTGGACCAGAACGCGATCCTCAAGCGGCTTGATGTTGACGTTCGCCACGATTGAATACCTCCGTGTATTCGGGTGATGTCTCGGGTAGTCGAATGTTGAGTTCTGCCGGTGTGTTAGCCGCGCTCAGCCGTCGTCGCGGGTGAACGACTGTGCGTCAAACAACCTATTGGCACTCTACCCGTGCAAGTGCTAGCCCTCAACATCGCGAGCGCTAGCTTTTCCCGCAGACACCCCCGGCCCAGCGGGCCACATGCCCCCCGGGATTACTACCCCCACCCCCGGGGGGTTGCCCTTTATCCCGTGATTACACGCCGCGGTTGAGGTTGAGCACAGCGTCGTGCCAGAGCTGGAACTCCTCGGGGTTATCGGCCCGGTAGTTCTCCACCGCGCGGATGCCGTTGTGGACGGACTCGACCTCCTCATCGGTGAGGTCCTCCCCCTCGCGGCCGACGAACAACACCGGTCCGGCGATGGCGCGGGTGGGATCGGACAGGAACCGGGCGTTGCCGGTATCCGACTCGTTGCGCCCCATGGATGCCAGCGGGTTCGGCTCCGCGTCGGGCTTGTTCATTGCATCCTCGGAGTACACGGCGGCGATGTGTTGGCCGCTTTCCACGAAGGCGACATGCAGGCGGCCGCCCGCGCTTCCCCCCAACAGTTCGGGAGCCTGGGACAGATCTATGTCCATCTCGCGAACATCTAGCTCCGGTGTGACCAGCAGACTGCGTGCCATGGAATGGTCTCCTTAAGGTCGTTCAACCCTGGAAAACTCCAGGTGTCTCTCACGGCTCATTCTGCCAGGCCCCGCCGCTATCCGCAGTGCAGCTGGGGAACAGATACGTCCAGCATCGGATCCGTGCCGACCTGCAGCTCACTGGGCCGTGCGCCCGCAGCAATGAGCTGGGCCCCCAGCGCGGCGATCATCACCCCGTTGTCGGTGCATAGCGCCGCCGGAGGTATCCGCAGTTCCACACCGGCCTCGGCGCAGCGTTGCGCGGCAAGCTCCCGCAGGCGCCGGTTGGCGGACACGCCGCCGCCCAGCAGCAGTACGGATGCACCGGTGTCTGTGCAGGCGCGCAGAGCCTTGGCGGTGAGCACATCGACGACGGCCTCCTGAAAGCTGGCGCACACGTCCTCAATGGGGATGCGCTCCCCCGTCTTTTCCGCGCGCTCCACGTAGCGGGCAACTGCGGTTTTCAACCCGGAGAAGCTGAAGTTGTAGCGGGAATCCTGTGGGCGCATCATGCCGCGGGGGAAGGCGATGGCGGTGGGGTTCCCCCGGCTGGCTAGCTGGTCGATCACCGGCCCCCCGGGGTAGCCGAGGCCCAGCAGGCGGGCCACTTTGTCGTAGGCCTCGCCGGCGGCATCATCCACGGTGCTGCCCAGTTCTCGCATGGGGGCGCCGAGTCCGCGCACCTCCAGCAGTTGGGTGTGTCCCCCGGACACGAGGAGGGCAACGGCATGGTCCAACCGGGGGGCCTTCTCCTCCACTTCTCGCTTGTCCAGCGCCTCCACGGCAACGTGCCCGCCGAGGTGGTTGACTGCGTAGAACGGCACGTCCCAGGCGGCGGCGTAGGCCTTCGCCGCTGCAGCGCCGACCATGAGCGCCCCTGCAAGTCCCGGCCCGATAGTGGCGCAGACGGCGTCCGGCCTGCGGTTTCCGATCTTCCTTCGGGCCGCCCGCATTGTCGGACCCATGGCCTCCAGGTGGGCGCGCGAGGCAATCTCCGGCACCACGCCGCCGAATCGGGCGTGCTCATTCATTGAGGACGCCACCACGTTGGCGCATTCCCGAACCTCCCCGGTGGCCGGATCCAGTGCCACTATCCCCACGCCTGTTTCGTCGCAGCTACTTTCCACACCCATGATGAGGCGCCCGCGCGCAGCGACCGCCCGGGGGGCCCGCCGCATGGTGTAGGCATCCGCACCGGAGGGGTGGTAGTAGTTCCGGCGGGTACCCAGGATGGTGAAACCGTAGCGCCGGTACAAGCCAATGGCGGGGACGTTATCCGTGCGAACCTCCAGGAAGATCGGGCTGTTGGCGCCGTCGGCCACGTCCAGGAGGGCCTCCATGAGCAGGTGGGAATAGCCTTTGCCCTGTTCTTCGGGGACCAGGCCGATGGTGTGCAATTCAAACTCTGGGGAGTCCGCTGGCCCCATAGCTGCGATCCCGGCGTATCCGATGAGGGCCCCGCTGGAATTCCGCAGCCCCCAGTACTGGGTGTGGGCAGCGGCGAGTTCTACCCGGAACATGGATTCGGACCACGGGGAATCCTGTGGAAACAGTCGGGCTTCGATTGCTGCGAGAGCCGGGGAATCCGCGGGCGCGAGGGCCACGAGTTGCGGCGAGGTCGCCTCGGCGTGCGGGGCCTGCTCGGGGGCTGGTTCTGGCCGATCCGCAGCGGCGAAGTCGATCGCCGCGGACCTGACCTTGGGCTTGGGTTCAGCGGCGTCCGGCCGGCGCAAGTAGCGAGCCCGCAGGGGTTGGCCGGGCCGGCGAAGCGCGTCCCTCCCGTGGGCCAGGATGGCAGCGGAGCTGGAGCCTTCCGGCACGTCAACCGTGAGGGTGCTCAACGCCGCCAGAACGAGGCCGCGCGGATCCGGGTAGGCATCGGCCTCAGCCAGGCGGGCGGAGTATCTGTCCTCGAGGCCGAGCACCAGGTCCGCGGCCGACTCGGCCGTGGCCCGGGCGCACACCAGAGCACACCCGGCCGACTTGGCCTGCTCTGCTTCCGGGAATGGCTCTGCCCCCGGGGAGTGCGCCGTCGTACTCGCGACACCCTCCTGGACAGCCTCGTCTGGGGACAGCACGGCGGGTGCCCCGATCTGTCGAAGTCGGTTCTGGGCAAAAACATATGAGCCCACATACCATTCGCGGCGCCGAGCATCGGAAAGAGCAACTATTGGCTCCCCCTCGCCTATGCGCCCGGCCACTACCGCACTGGCGGCCATCGCTGCCAGGCTGTCCACGCCGTGAACCGGGATCCCCAGCGCATCCCCGAAAGCCGCGCCCGTCGCCATCCCCACCCGCAGGCCGGTGAACGGGCCGGGCCCTTCGCCCACCACCACGGCACCCAAGTCCCCGGGGGTCAACTGGGACTCCTCCAACACCTGCAGGATGTTGGGCACCAACAGCTCCATGTGCCCCCGTGGGCTAACTGGGACGCGCTGGGCGCGCACCCGGAGGGCCTCCGCGACACGCACTGCGGCTCCCGCCGCGGGGCGTTCCACCTCCACGACCCCGGCCACTACGCGCGACGTCGACGTGTCCACAGTCAATACGAGCATGGACCCGAAGCTTACCCGCCGCGCTGAGCTGCCCCTATCGCCAAGCCCACGTCACCTCTCGGGGATCATCGGCCCACTCCGTGTCGTCCGGGCCCACGCCGGAGACCCGGGTTATCTCCACGTCCAATACCTGCTCCGACAACCCCTCCACGATGCCGCGCCCCCACTCCGCCACCACGACGTGGGATTCGATGTCCGCGTCCACGTCGAGGGATTCCAAGGCGTCCAGGACCTCCCCCCGGTCCATTAACTCCCCTGGCTCCAGTCGGTGGCCGGCCACGTCCTGCCGCTCCTCCACCCGGTCCCC
This sequence comes from Corynebacterium heidelbergense, assembly GCF_028609845.1. Classification (NCBI taxonomy): domain Bacteria; kingdom Bacillati; phylum Actinomycetota; class Actinomycetes; order Mycobacteriales; family Corynebacteriaceae; genus Corynebacterium; species Corynebacterium heidelbergense. Next base: position 1,947,508 of record NZ_CP063191.1, read on the forward strand.
CAGCAGCCGGTATGCATCCATGTGCAACAACCCGGGCCGCGACCGCCCGCCGTCCGCCGCAGATCCAGGTCGGTGCTGACGGACCACGGTGAACGTGGGCGATTGCACCCGACCCTGCACCCCCATTCCCGCCGCGAGGCCCTGGGTGAAGGTTGTCTTGCCTGCACCCAGGGGCCCCGTGAGCACCACCACCGTCCCGGCGGACAGTTGGGACCCTAGGGCCTCGCCCAGGGCGCGCATGTCTTCTGCCGTCGCCACCGTGGTTCGTCCGCCCGACACGCGGAGGTGATCGGGGCGCTGGGGGAGGTGGCGTCCTGAAGAAATACAACGGCGAGCCACCCTGGGCCCCCTGGGCATCGTGAGAATCTCGTAGGCAATCGTGCCCGCCCGGCGCGCCAACTCCTCCGCGCTCAATCCGCCCGCGCCGAAAATCACCGCCCACTCACCCGGTGTGACGGCCTCCGCCTCGGGGGAACCCACCGGTCCCAGATTGATGACGACCTGATCCATGCACACCCGCCCAATCTGCTGGTACAACCTCCCCTCAATGGCGACCTGGAGGTTCCCGCTGAGGCTGCGCAGTAAACCGTCGGCATACCCGATGGCCACCACTGCAGTGCGGATGTCCTCCTGGGCGACCCACGTGTGGCCGTAGCTCACGCCCTCCCCGCGGGGAACGATCCGCGTGGTCGTCACGCGGGCGCGCAACGTCATCGCGGGGCGCAGGTCGGCGGGCTCATACCCGGCGGAGGGCTCCACCGGGTCCACGCCGTACAGTCCCACCCCGGGTCGAACCATGTCGAAATGCAGGTCGGGGCGCGTCAAGGTCGCGGGGGTGTTGGCCAGGTGGTTGCAGGGGACGTCCAAGCCATGGCTGCGGCAGTCCTCGATTGCGGCGCGGAAACGCTCGGCCTGGCGATCTGTGGTGGGCCGTTGATCCGGCATGTCCGCCGACGCCAAATGACTAAAGACGCCACCGACCCGCACCCACCCGGCGCGGCTGGCCTGTGCCACCAACCGAACCGTCTCGGACCATTCCACCGGGCTCACCCCGGAACGGGACAGGCCGGTATCGGCCATGAGTCCCATGAGGGGGACGGTTGAGCTGGGATTCGCGGGGTCCGAGTCGCCGACGTACTCGCGGGCGGCAGCGATGGCGACCCGGGCATGGGCCAGGGACGGAAGGCCGAGCTCGATGTGGTTGGCGAACACGGGCGCCAAGGCCTCCCCCGGGTGCCACATCCACGCTGTGATCGGTGCGGTGACGCCGAGCTCGCGCAAGTGCAGAGCCTCCGCAATCGTCGCCACTCCCAGGGCTGCGGCGCCGTGTTCCAGGACTGTGCGGGCGACTTCCGAGACCCCGTGGTTGTAGGCATCTGCTTTCACCACCGCCATCAGCTTCGCCGGCGCAACCCGCTGCGCCAGGTACGCCGCATTGTGGGCGATGGCGTCTAGGTCGATGATGAGTTCCGCGAGTGCCGGGTGGGCCTCGCCGTCCCCTGGGATGCGATCAACACTCATGCTTCGTGCAAACCTGCTTTCAACTGTCCACCACCTAGAAGCGCCCGGCCTCCCGCAGCGCAATGGCCACGGCCGGTCGGATCGCGGCCGCGATGCCGCTCGCGGAAACCGGTGCTGGCCCCTCCGGGGTCCGGGCGGCCAGCTCTCCTGCCAGGGCGTGTACCGCCACCGCGGCCATTACGGAGTGGACTACCGGCTGGTAGCGGTCCACGGCCGCTACCAATGCTCCCAGGAGCCCAGCGAGGACATCACCGGATCCGGCGGTCGCGGCCCAGGAATGCTCCACATCGACCGCCCACGCCTGCTTTGCATCGGCGACCACTGTCAGCCGCCCCTTCAGCAGCACCACGGCCCCCATCTCCCGGGCCAACCACTGCGCCGCCTCCAGCCGATCCGGCAGGCTCGCCGTAGCCGCATCCCCCATATCCGGCCGATTGAGGCTCTCGGCCAATCCCCCGAACTCGCCGGCATGAGGGGTGAGTACCGTCACCCTGCCGTGCTCGGCGCGTTCGACCAGGATTCGTCGCAACTCGGAATGCGCTGCCACCAAACGCAAGGCGGTGGCGTCCACAACAAGACGCTCCGGCTGCCGCAGGACCCACCGCACCGCTTCGACGGTTTCGGCGTCCTGACCCAACCCCGGGCCGGCCACCCACGCTTGAACGCGCCCGGATTCCTGCGGGCTGAGGTGCGCGATGACCTCCGGAAAACGCTCCGTGATCTGCGGTGATCCTATCACCCGCACCATGGGGGACGTCGCAGCGACGGCCGCCTGGGTGCACATGATCCGCGCCCCCGGGTACTGGTCCGAACCAGCGTAGATGCCGACAACACCGGAATACTTATCATCCGTGGGTCCCGGCACCGGCCACAACTGGCCCGCACCCGGCAGGCATTCGGAGGCCAACAACACCTGCGCGGAATGCGGAAAAGACGCGAGAGAACGTTCCTCCCCGCGGGCGGGCAGGCTCCGGTGGTCGCGGCCGTCATTGTCGCTGGGTCCGGGCCCCGCAACACTTTCCATCTCGGGCACCACGCACCACCGCCCCTATTCGACCGTCACGGACTTGGCGAGGTTACGCGGCTTGTCGATGTCCTGGTTGCCGCACTCACGCGCGATATCCGCAGCGAGGAACTGCAGGGGGACGGTGGACAACAGCGGCTGCATCAGCGAGGAAGTGTTGGGGATCCGCAGCAGGTAATTCGCGAAGGGCTCCACGGCGGCGTCCCCTTCCTCTGCGATAACGATGGTCCGAGCTCCGCGGGCGCGGATCTCCTGGATGTTGGAGACGATCTTGGAATGCAATATAGGCCGCCCCGTTGGGCTGGGCACCACCACGACCACCGGCAGGCCCTCCTCGATCAGCGCGATCGGGCCATGCTTTAGTTCCCCGGCCGCGAAGCCCTCGGCGTGGATGTAGGCCAATTCCTTGAGCTTCAGTGCGCCCTCGAGCGCCACCGGGAAACCGACGTAACGGCCGAGGAAGAGCATCGTCTTCACCGGTCCCAGCTCCTTGGACAGCTCCAAGATCTGTTCCCTCAGCTTGAGGACCTTCGCAATCTTCTCGGGCAACGCTTCGAGGGCGTTGTAGATGTCCGCGATCTCGTCAGCGAACTTCGTGCCGCGGGCCTGGGCGAGGGCCAAGCCCACCAGGTAGTTGGCTGCGACCTGGGCCAGGAAAGCCTTGGTGGAGGCCACGCCGATCTCCGGGCCGGCGTGGGTGTACAGCACCGCGTCCGATTCCCGCGGGATCTGGGAGCCGTTAGTGTTGCACACCGCGAGAACTCGAGCGCCCTGGGTCTTCGCATGGCGCACAGCTTCGAGGGTGTCCGCCGTCTCCCCGGACTGGGAAACCGCGAGCACGAGCGTCCGCTGGTCCAGCACCGGGTCACGGTAACGGAATTCGCTGGCCACCTCGATCTCCACGGGCACACGCACCCAATGCTCGATGGCGTACTTCGCCAGCAACCCGGAGTGGTAGGCGGACCCGCAGGCCACGACGAAAACCTTCTCTACGCCGCGGAGGTCCTCGTCGGAGAGGCGCTGCTCATCCAGCACGATGCGCCCGTCCACGAAGTGCCCAGCGAGGGTGTCCCGCACGGCGGCGGGCTGCTCGTGGATCTCCTTCATCATGAACGAATCGAAACCGCCCTTCTCAGCGGCCTCCAGGTCCCAGTCAATGGTGAAGGGGGTGCATTCCACGTCGTTGCCGTCGAAGTCAGTGGTGCGGTACCCGTCTGCGGTGATGATGACGGCGTTGTCCTGGCCCAGCTCCACAGCCTTCTTGGTGTGCGCAATGAAGGCCGCGACGTCGGAGCCGAGGAAAGTCTCGCCGTCCCCGACCCCCACGATGAGGGGAGTGGAACGGCGCCCGGCGACGATGGTTCCGGGGTGATCGCAGTGGGTGAACAGGACGGTGAAGGCACCATCGAGGCGGCGGAGGACCGCCAGGGCGCTGGCTTCGAAGTCCCCCGCGGTGGGGCCGTCGTTATAGGCGAGGGCCAGCAGGTGGGCGGCAACCTCCGAGTCCGTTTCGGAGGTCATCTCAATTCCGGCGTTTTCCACTTCTTCGCGCAGTGTGGCGAAGTTCTCGATGATGCCGTTGTGGACGATCGCGGCCTTACCGTCGAAGGAGACGTGGGGGTGGGCGTTGACGTCGTTGGGGCGACCGTGGGTGGCCCAGCGGGTGTGGCCGATGCATGTGGTGCCGGTGAAGTTGTCCCGCCCGATGTGGTCCACCTGCTCGAGAAGGTTGGCGAGCTTGCCCTCTTTCTTCTCCACGTGGAGGGCCCCCTTTTGGACGACCGCAATGCCGGCGGAATCATACCCCCGGTATTCCATGCGTTCTAGGGCCTCGAGGCCGATTTGCAAGGCCTGCGCCTGCCCAACGTAACCAACGATCGCACACATAGCGCACACCATACACGCCGCATCTTGGGTGTCTGAGAAGGCGCTTTGAACTAGTGTTGTGAGACGTGGCTGACAATCTGAAGAATCTCGTGGCCCGCCTCGGCAAGCGGGGCCCGCATCGTGTGTTGACCGGAGACTTAAGCTTCGCCGGGATCCCGGGGAAGGTGTATACCCCGGCTGACGGCAACGGCATTGCCGGTATTGCCTTCGGGCACGATTGGCGGCTGGGCGTGTGCAATTACCACGGGACGCTGCGGCATCTGGCCAGTTGGGGCATCGCGGTGGCCGCGCCGGATACGGAGCGGGGGTTCCTGCCGAACGCCCGGGGCTTTGCGTCCGACCTGGAGACGTGTCTGCAGATCCTGGCGGGCGTGAAGCTGGGGACGGGCAGCGTGAGCGTGAGCCCGAACAAGCTGTTCCTTGCCGGCCATGGCTTTGGAGCTTCGTGTGCGGTGTTGGCGGCAACGGGTCGTTCGGCCCAGTCCAACCCGAAGAGCGGGTATCACAATCAGCCTTCCATTGCGGGGGTGATGGCGGTGTACCCCTCGGATACCACGCCGAGCCCCTACGAGGCGGCGAAGCAGGTGGATGCCCCCGGCCTAGTGCTGCACCCTGGGTCTGCGGCGGAAAGCCAGTATGGGGACGCCAAGCGGATGGCGGCGCTGTGGCGCGGGGAGGTCGTGTACCGCACGATCGAGGGGGCCGGTAGCAGCGGTTTCCACGAGGCATACGGCCGCAAGTTCCTGCTGGGTGGGGGAACCCCGGAATTCGCGAAGCAGGATCTGGTGCGGGCCCTCATGGTCGGGTTCACCCTGGCTGAGTCCGAGGGCAAGTACGACAAGTTCCGGGAAACCAACGTCAAGCTGAAGAACACAGAAACCGCCTCTCAGGTGGAGCTGTTCCGCAACCTGCCGGAGCATATGGACACAAAGCAGCTTCTGGCCCAACTGCAGTTCTAGTCCCCGGCCCCCACGGTCGGGTTCGGTTGTTATTCGGCCGTGAAGATCCGCCGCGCCCCGATGTGGTGCGGTTCTTCTCTGTTTAAGGACGCCACCTCCCCCCGCGCCTGTTCCGCAACCCCGGGCTCTTCACTTTCTGCGGCACCGGTCAGCATGCCGCTCTCGTTGGCCCGGCGCAGCGCCTCGGTGTGCTTTTTCAGCTCGGCTTCGAACTCGGCGCTGGCCTGCTCGACGGACTGCATGAACCTGTTCATCACGTCTTCGTAGGGGCTACTGCTCATGGTGGTCACCATTCCTCACTGCGTTGTAGGTGGATGTCGGTCACTGGCTGCCCCACCGGAGCGGCGGGGGCATCGGGGGCTGGTGCGCCCTCTGGCGTTGGCGGGTCGAAGGTGTCCGGGGAGGTTACCCAGATGTCCGGTTCCCAGCCAGAGCTGCCGGGATCCGGGGAGCTTGTTGCTGTCGCGGTCGACGAACTGCCGGAGGCAGCGGTAGCTGGCTGCTCCTGCGGTTCGCTGCACACTGGGGCGGCCGCGGCCCCGTCCGGCACCGACGGGTGTTTGCTCTTGTCGAACCCCTGGCACGCAGAGGTATCCCCGGCCGGCTGCTCCGCTTCCCCAACTACTTCGGCTTCCGGGGAGGGGCCGGGAGCTTCCGGCTCCGCGCAACTGTCCGCGTGTTCCCCCGCGGCATCCTTATCCTCATCGACCTCCGCCGGGGCGGCGTCCGGTGGACAATCGGGGGCCTCCTCACTGGGAACCGGGCATTCCCCAGCCCCACCAGGTCCCCATTGGATGTCCAGGGCCCCACCAGCCTGGAAGTGTCCACCGGCGAGGTCCGCTTCGATGAACCCTCCGGCGCCGAAGGAGCCAGTGGCGGTTGAACCGCCGACAGCACCGGCGGCTGTCACCCCGCCCGTTGCGGTGGCCCCGGGCGGGGGACAGACCTCCGGCGGCGGAGGCGTCACACCAGGCCCGGCAACGGCACCAAGGTCGGGTGGGCACATCGCGGACGCCGCAACGTCGATGACAGTGTGCAGGGCCCCGGCAGCCACCTGCACACCATCGTGGGCGATCGCCACGACGTGCTGGGAGAGAACATCGCACGGCATGGGGGCGAGCCCGGGCGGCGGAACGTACGGCGGCGCTGACGGCAGTGGGGCAGGGGCCGGCATGGTGGGAGGTTGCATAGCTAGCGGTTGCGGGACGGAGACGACACTGCCGACGGTGCCAGCCGCACTGACAGAAGCGGACGCCGCAACTGCCCCGGCCACGTCCCCGGTGACCGCGTTCGTGCCTGCCGCTAACGCTGAACCTGGCTGCGTACTGCTGGCAGGAGCCACGACGGGAGCCTGCACCTCGGAGATTGCCTGGCCCAGCCCGCCAGCGGCGGCGCTAGCGCCTGCAGCAGGCGCTGCTGCAGGCGCTAGCGCCATTTCCTGCTGTGCAGGCGCGTTCACCGGGGCTGGCACAGGCGGGGTGGGCGTGGGTGCAGCCGCTGGCGGGGTGGCCGTGGACGCAGCGACTGGCGGGGGTGATGGGGCAGGTTCGGGGTGCTCGGCACTACTGGGTGGAGTAAGCGACGAATCCTCGCATTCCGCTGCCGGCTTATCGGAGCCGCCAGTCGAGGCCGGCGTAAACCCGCCATCCTGCGCAGCGCGGTCGAACTCGTCGGTGAGGATCTGGATGGCCTCCACCATGGATTTGTTCCGCTGCTGCAGAAGCTGTTCGATCGCCCGGCTAGCGGCGTCCCCAATCGCCTTGGCCCTGGCCACATCCTCCGGACTTGCTCCCTCCGCTGCGGCGGCGGCCAACGCGGATTCGGAGATCTTTTTAGCCAGCTTGATCGCGAAATCGTTGAACGCGCCGAGGTGCTCGGCGCAGTCAACCCCCGATTCCCCACACTGTGCTGTGTTGTTCTCGTGTTGCTCCTGCTTCTCGCTGTCCTTAGCCACCTTGTCTCCCACGAGACCGCCGGCGAAGTCCTGGAACGTCTGGATGATGTCGCCGACCCGATCCGCCCCGTCTAAGAGGTCATACAGCTTGGAGCCCCAGCCGGAGCCCTCCGAGGATCCCGCGCCCCCATCGGAGGACGAATGCCCCGAGCCCTCCCCATCCTTCGTTCCGCGAGCACGCCCGCCGCCAGAGCGCCCGCCGCCGGCCCGCCCTACACCCCGTCCTCTTGCGACAATCTCCGAATGATGAAAGCTGTGCCCTACCGCTGCGGCGTCGAAACCGTCTGTGAAGCTCAGCAGACTCAAAGCCCTGTTCACGTCGGCGCCCTGCGCCTCGAGCAAACGCAGGTTGGCCGCCAACTCCGCCGTCACACTCACCGCCGTTCACCCCCAACACCTACTGCGGGCAGACCGGCCTGGACCCCCGTAAGGCCGCCGACATTCGTTTCCTCCGCCTGGCCCACCGCAGCGGCTTCCGCATGGGCATGCTGCCCGTGGGCCGCCAACAGTTGCGCGTGCTGCTCGCGTATCCGGTGGACCCGCTGCCGGGCCGCGTGCAGCCGCGCTGCCTGCGCTGCCAGACCCGTGCCGAACGCGGCGATGGGCGTATCCGGCTGGTGCGCCATCAGGTGTTCATGCCACTGCTGCTGGGCATCCCGAAACCGCGCCGCCGCAGCCATCGCCCCCGGTGGGTCGATCTGCATTTCCACGCTGTAAACCCCCTCCTGAACCATCCCCTCCCCGACGCGTTCCCACCTGCCGCGAGCGTAACGCTCGGGGAGAAGCCCAGGGGAGGGATCGAAGTCTTTGCGCACGCGGTTTGCCTGTTTGCGTGCCTATAGGGTTAGACGCCACCGGCGCCCAAAAGGTTCACGGGAATCTTCCCCTCCCCCCCCCCACATCACCCGCCCCCACCCGCTGACGCGGTAGCCGGAGAAAGAGGTCAGACCTCCGCGACCACCGCGGCTAGCTTCCCCGCGATCCGGCGCGCCGTCGCCGGATCCGCCGCCTCCACCATCACCCGGAACAGCTCCTCCGTGCCCGAGGGGCGCAGCAACACCCGCCCGGTCTCCCCGAGCTCCTGCTCCGCTGCTTCTAAAGCGCCCTGGACCCTGGCGTCCGAAATAATCTTGGATTTATCCGGGACCGGGACATTGATGAGTGTCTGGGGCAGCACCCGCATGACCGAAGCAAGCTCGCTGAGGGACCGCCCGGTCGCGGCCATCCGCGCCATGATGGACAGGCCGGTGAGGGTGCCGTCCCCCGTGGTGCCGTGCGCTGGAATAACGATGTGCCCGGACTGCTCGCCACCCAGGGAGTAATCCCCCGCGTTGAGGTCGGCGAGGACATACCGGTCGCCGACCTTGGTCTCCCGCATGGTGATGCCCTGCTCCCGCATGGCGAGCTTGAGGCCCAGATTGGACATGACGGTGGCCACGAGCGTGTTCTTCTTCAGCTCGCCGTCCTCCTTCATCGCAATAGCGAGGATCGCCATGATCTGGTCCCCATCCACCACGTTTCCTTCGCTATCCACGGCCAGGCAGCGGTCCGCGTCCCCATCGTGGGCCAGGCCGATGTCCGCGCCGTGCTCCACCACGGCCTTCTGGATGACGTCGATGTGGGTGCTGCCCACCCCATCGTTGATGTTGTACGCATTCGGGCGGTTGTGGATCGCCGTAACTTCCGCACCGGCGCTGGAATAGGCCAGGGGGGCGGCCTCGGACGCTGCGCCGTTCGCGCAATCGACAACCACCTTGAGGCCGTCCAGCGGGGTGGGCACCGCCAGGCGCAGGTGGTGCAGGTAGCGCTCCAGGGCATCGTGGGATTCGTCGATGATCCGGCCGATCGCCGCACCGGTGGGGCCCTGCGGGGTGAGGTTAAGCATCGTCGCTTCGACGGCGTCCTCCACCGTGTCGTCCAGCTTGTGGCCCCCCGCGGCGAAGAACTTGATGCCGTTATCCGGCATGGGGTTGTGGGAGGCGGAGATCATCACCCCCATGTCCGCCCCGAAATCATCCGTGAGGAAGGCGACTGCGGGGGTGGGCAGAACCCCTACGTCCAGCACATCTACGCCCTGGGAGGCCATGCCTGCGGCCAGGGCCGCGGTGAGCATTTCCCCGGAGGCCCTGGGGTCCCGCCCCACCACTGCGGTGGGCCTGCGCTGGCCGCTGGCCTCGATCTCCGTGAGGACATGAGCCGCCGCCGCACCGAGTTTCATGGCCAGCGGAGCGGTGAGGCGTTCGTTGGCCAGGCCGCGGACACCATCGGTTCCGAACAATTTACCCATGAGGGTTCATCCTAGTGCCCCTGCCGTGGGGGCCATGGCGGCCACCACCCTTGCGGGTTCGACGCCGCGGCAACGTGGGCGCAGGCCGGGCCCAACGAAACCGAAACCGCCCACCGCAGGCGAAGAGCTCTGCGATGGGCGGCTGGTGGGGGGTCCAAGGATTGGACCCTGCGGGCGAACCGAGGGACCGGCTCGAAACCGGCAGAACCGGCGCGGCCCCAGGAAACCCGACCGGGGTTTAGCGCTTGGAGTACTGCGGTGCGCGGCGGGCCTTGTGCAGACCGGCCTTCTTGCGCTCCACGGCGCGGGCATCGCGGGTGAGGAAGCCGGCCTTTTTCAGCTCGCGGCGCTCCTCCGGGTTGTACTTGTTCAGCGCGCGGGCGATGGCAAGGCGGAAGGCGCCGGCCTGCCCGGAGGGGCCACCGCCGTTGAGGTTGGCCTTGATGTCGAACTGGTCTTCCCGCTCCAGCAGGACGAGGGGTGCCTTGATGAGCTGCTGGTGCAGCTTGTTGGGGAAGTAGTCTTCCAGGGTGCGGCCGTTACAGGTGATCTCGCCGGAGCCCTGCACCATGCGGACGCGGACCACGGCGCGCTTGCGGCGGCCGACGGTCTGGATCGGGCCGTCGTAGACCACGGGGGCGGCCTCGACGGTTTCCTCGGCGTCCGTTTCGGTGACAAGGGAGTCACCGATGGTGGCCACGAACTCTTCGTTCACGGCGTCGGTCGAGGTGTACTCGCCCTCGTAGTTTTCCTCGGGGTTGATGTTCTCGTTGTAGTCGCTCATTACTGTGCCACCTGCTTGATCTCGAAGGTCTCCGGCTTTTGGGCTTGGTAGGTGTGCTCCGGGCCGGCGAAGACGTGGAGCTTCTTGATGGAGGCTCGGGAGAGCTTGTTGCTCGGCATCATGCCCTTGACGGACTCCTCGATGACGCGCTCTGGGTGCAGATCCAGGGAGCGGCCAAGGGTCATGGACTTCAGGCCACCGGGGTAGCCGGAGTGGCGGTAGCGCATTTCGCGATCGCGCTTGTTGGAGGACACGCGGACCTTGTCGGCGTTGATGATGATGACGTTGTCGCCGCAGTCCACATTGGGGGCGAAGTAGGGCTTTTTCTTGCCGCGCAGCAGGTCGGCTGCGGTTACGGCGAGACGACCCAGAACCACGTCAGTGGCGTCGATGACGTACCACTTACGGGTAATGTCACCGCTCTTCGGGTGAAAAGTAGTCACGAGAGACTCCTTGGTGCTCGTTAGATCTGCCAGCCAGGCGCTGCGGTTCCCGCCGTTGCCGTGCGCGAAGGGCACGGTCTCACCGGTGGTGCTGTTGTCTTTTGGGATTGTGGACGCCACTAGCGGCGCGCTCCCGGCACTGCCCGCGAGAGGGGCGGAAACGGTCTGCGGCGGCCGGTGGAGACCCGCAGACACTTGTGTAACGCAACCTGAGACAGTCTAGTGACCTGCGGGCCAGACACCAAAAAAGGGGCCGATGACGGCCCCTTTTCGCGGCCGCACGACAACGCCGCGTTGCAGCGAAGCCGCGCTACCGCGATCCGACGGCACAGCCCGACAGGGCGAACCGGCGGTGCGATCCCACGGTGCGACCTAACTTGGCCTAAGCCCAGCTATTGGCTGCGTTCGTGTTGATCTGGCTCATCCGGTCGTTGGCTTCCCGCACGGCCATGCCCACTTGCCGCAGCACATCGTTGAGGTCGGCAGCGGACTGGTCCCACTTGCGCTGTGCGGCGTTGTAGGCCTCAGCGGAGCTTCCCTCCCACTCGGAGACCAGCGGCTTGAGGTCTGCCTTGAGGTTGTCCAGCAGACCGTTGATGTTGTTGGTGGTGGCGTTGATGTCTTCCGCGGCCTGGCCGACGGCACCAAAGTTGTACTGGATCACGATCTTTCCCCCTTATGTCCTAAATGCGTGTTGTCCGTGTGCGCCCGGCTTAACGGAATGCCGCCTGGTTGGCCATTTCGGTCTCGTCGAACGCGCGGGCGTTGGCTCGGAGGTTCTCCGAGATGCTCTGCAGCGCCTCGCTGAGCTGCCGGGCGCTGGTGTTCCAGCGCTCCATCAGGGCCTGGAAGGCGTTTTGGGCATCGCCCCGCCAACTGCCGGCTGTCCCCTCCACCACAGCAGCCAGCCGCTGCAGCTCCGCCTGCACGTTCGAGTTGATGCTGTCCACGTTGTTGGCGGCACCCTCCATGGTGCCGATCTCTGTTCTGAAGTTCACAGTTTTCCCCTCCCTGGTCAGTCAATCATCGCGTCGTCGGTCGAGCGATGTGTGCAACACATGTGTTGGATGCATACCCGCCCGGTGGCCCCCGGACCGCCGGGCGTTGGGGAGCATTGACGTTGCTGTCTTTCGCGCTCCTCATAAGGGTTAGACCCCACACAACGCCGAAAGGTTCACGGCTCATCATCGGTTTACCCCCGCAGTACCCCCCCGATCGAGTCTCTCTACTCCGGGCGAGCCGTCGCCGCGAAGCGGTCGCAGATTGCCATCCGCTCCGGGGTGACGTTGCGGTACTGGCACCCCACGGAGACCTGGTGCCCCGCGACGAAGCGAACGTGCCAGAGCGTCACGGAGTCCGCGAACCGCTCCCGGTAGCTCACCGGCGTGTTGCTGACAATCTCCATGCCGCCGGTCTTACCCAGCGCCGTGAGCACCGCGCGGTCCAGTTCCGCCTGCGAGTGGACGGGGGCCGGGGCCGCCGCGACCAGCACCCGCATTCCCTCGTCCCCGGAGCGGTATTCCTCCCGTTCCGGGGTGGCCCCGGCGCGGCGCCAGCCAGCCACGTCCGCAGTGGTGGGCACCCGTGCCCGGCTGTTGGTGGAAGGCGCGCTCGCCGGTCCCGCATCCGCCCTGTCGTGGGCATGACGCCACGGATCTTCTGGAGCGTCCCGCTGTTCTGCCGGCATCGCGGCGGTCGCGGCCGGCGCCGAGCTGGGGCCAGCCCCCGCAGACGGCGCGGACCCCGATGCCGCGGTGCCTTCTTCTTCGTCCGCCCCCGCCTCCACGTTGACAGCGCCAGCTTCCACTTGGCTTTCGTTCCCCCCTGCTCCGCCGATCATCACTGCCAGCGCGATGCCCACGCCAAGCACGCCGCATCCCGCAACGACGGGAAGCGCGGCCCGCCGCGGCGATGGGGAGCTTGGCAGTTCGTCCTCCACGTAGCCCTCATCGGTGAGCTCCTCGTCCTCATCCGCACGATAGAAGCCGCCGTCCTCCGCGCCTGTGTCATGGTCCAACTCGTAGGGCAATGGGGTTATTTCGGTGGGGACGCCACCTCCACCCAGCGCCGCCAAGGACCCACCCTGCAAGCCGACACCTTGCCCGGCCCCGTCCGCGGGCTCGCCCGCGGACGCACACAACGTGGGCGGGACTCCCGCCTCCCGTTCCGCCCGCGCGAGTGCGTGGGCCACTTCGATGGCGGGGTCCGGGTCGTACACCCGGGCCCGAAAACCCTCCAGCTGGAGGTATCTGGCCACCACGGGCGCATGGGTCCCGACAACGAGCAGGTCAGGTGGGTTGATACCAATCCCCCAGGGGAACCGGTTTCTGGGCAGGGTCGGTTTGGCCGAAGCGGCCGACGGGTTGGCCACGCGCTGTTCCAGGGCGTCGATAACCGCCTCTCGCAACTGGTCGAGACGCGCATGCCCCAACGGGGAACGCCGGAATCGATCCTCCCCCTCGTCGGCGAGCAACGGATCCTTGTTGTGGGAGCTTCCCGGAAAGTCGGCGACGGCGACGAACCCCGTAGACAGGTCGGTGACGGTCGCGCCGTCCACGAACAGGCCGCTCTCCTGCAACCCCACCGCCTGTGCGACAACCCCCATGTGCGGAAGCGGCGGCACCAGCGGCTCGACTGGGCCGCCGCGCCGTGTTTTCGCCGGAGCTGCGGAGCCCGCAGCCGGCCTTTTGCTACGCCGAGACAACATCATTGCTCCCCCTTTTCGTCTTCGTGGCGGGCGACATGGATTGCCCAGGGTTCCGAGTGGACGTACACTCCCCGCCCCGGCTCCCGGCGCTGCAGCTTCTGCCCAGCGATGGGGCCGTCTTCCCGCGGTGCGGATAGAACCACCCAGGCTGATTGATCACGGACGGCCTGCATGAGCGGCTGGAAAGTGCTGCGTGAGAACAAGCCGCTGCGCCGAGCAAGGACGAGGTGCAGCCCCACATCGGCGGCAAAGGGCACCACGTCAAGCAGAACATCCAGGCCAGGGTCGCTATCGGAATCGTCCACAACGACGTACAGCTCTGGGCCAGTCCACCAGGACCGCTCGCGCAACTGCTCGCTGGTGACCTTCTGCGGAATGCGCTCGCGCAAGCGCGCGGCCCAGGCCCCCAGTTGCTGCTTGAACTCTTCCCGCGGCAGGTAACCGGGGCAGCCCATAAGTCCCCGGCGGGTGTCGGTCGCAAGAATTTCAATGGGGCGGGCGGCGGCGGGCCCGCGCAATTCGGCGACGGTGTGCAGTTGGGTGCACAACGTCCGCAGCGCGGTGGTGGCGCCCGCTCCGGACTGGCCCACGACGAACAGGTGCGGATAGGTGCCGCTGTCCCAGGCGACCACCTCCAACCGCGGTCCACCGAGCGCGAAGGGGACGGGCGGGGCCGACAACTGACGTCTAGCCTCGGCGGCGTCGGGAATTTTGCCCGTGGCGGCCCATTCCTGAGCCAGTTCCTCGGCGGAATAAATGTCCGGCAGGACCCTCATCTCGACGTTGGGTTCGCCACGCTCCGCGGTTACTCGGCGCACGTGCTCCACATCCTGCGCGGTGCTCAACGCAACCTGGAGGTGCTTTCCGTTATGAGACACGCCCCGGCCCGGCAGATCCGGCAGGCTGCGCTGGGCGTCCCGGAACACCGAGTCCAAGGGGGTCATCCGCAGTTCCAGATGCCCGGTGAGCACGTCTCGCAAGGTGGGGCGCAGATTCCACCGCAGGGCGGTCACCACCACGTGCAGGCCCCGTTCAAGGCCGGTCGTGGTCATCCGGATGAGGCGCTGTTCTTCCTCGCTGCCGGACTCCCCGACGGAGTCGATGCCATCGATGATGAGTACCCGGTGGCCACTGACCTGATCTGCCTCGTCCAGGAGGCGCTTGAGATGCTCTTTCCCCACCACCGCCGCGACCTGCGGAAGCCGGCGGAGCGAAGCCAGGGAGCCACCGGGATCGAAGATGTAGATGGGCACGTTGGGGCTGCTGAGGGCCAGCCCGATGACGAGAGTCCGCAGTGCGAAGGTCTTCCCGCTTTGGGGTTGGCCCACCACAACCCAGTGTTTTCGAGTGAGATCCACGTCATAGGGAACTTGCTTGCCGTCGAAGGGGAGGTCCTCCACGCCGACTCGGGCACACAGGGTGGCCACGGGGCGCACCACCTCCGGGGCACGCAGGACAGTGGGCAAAGGTGGCAGCCAAATGGGGTTGGTATTGGGGGCGGCAAGCCGGTCCACCACCATGTCTAACGTGGTCTTCGTGGCCTCCGGCTGTGCCCCCAGGGCCCGGATCACCCGCTGATCCCGGGGCAACTCCGGCCCGGAAACGTAGGCGGCCTTGAACCGGGTGGTTTCGTGGGAACACAAGATGGCGGATCCTGGCACCGCGGGCAATTCATGCGCTGCCGCGGAGCCGATGAGCGCCCGGGATTCGGCCGCGGAGAAGGTTCGCAGGGCGATGCGGTAGCTCAGGTGGGATTCCAAGCCGCGCAGCCGCCCCTCCTCCAAGCGCTGGCTGGCGAGGAGCAAGTGCATGCGCAAGCTTCGTCCCAGTCGGCCGATGGCGGCGAAGACATCGGCGAACTCCGGCCGGCAGTGCAGCAGTTCAGAAAACTCGTCCACGATGATGAACAGCGCCGGCATAGCCCCGGGGTGGGCGCGGTTAAACTCCGCGGCCGTCGTCATTCCCGCAGCCCGTAGGCGTTCTTGGCGCCGGTGCATCTCCCCGAGCAGGCTGTCTTGCATGCGGTCGACCAGCCCCGCCTCATCCGCCAAGTTGGTGATGACGGCACTGGTATGCGGCAGCCGGTCCAACCCCAGGAAACTCGCCCCACCCTTGAAGTCCACGAGAACGAAGTTCAGCTCCTCTGCCGAGTGCTGGTGCGCGAAACTGACCACCACAGCCTTGAGCAGTTCACTCTTGCCGGACCCGGTGGCGCCGATACAGAGGCCATGCGGGCCAATTCCGCCCAGCGCGGATTCCTTGATGTCCAAGTACACGGGGGCCCCGGAAAAGCCGATGGGAGCACTGAGATCGCCACCCGGTAGTTCCAGGATGGAGGTGGTCCCCTTCACGGTGGACCGCGCTCGGCACAGCATCGCCAGCTCCACGTCGCTCAGTTGGTCGGCCACCCCGAACGTGGACCATCCGTCCACCGTCCAGGCAGACAGGCGCATCACGCCAGCCTCGCTCTGCGCCTTGAGCAAAAGCCCCTGGGCCTTGGCCACGTCCAACCACTCCGGGGAGGGGTCGTGCACAACGCACTGGGAGGTCACCGGGTGGGTGCTATCGCAGAAGCGGTAAGTAGCGGGGCCATCGTGGGGTAGCCACTGATCGTGGGGCCCCACGATCGTCGCTGCCCCTTTGTCCTGGCAGACCAACTGTGCCTGCATGGCCCGGGACAACCCGGCCGCGCCATCGCCGACGATCACAACGCTGTGGAAGCTGGCCAGGTCCACGGCCACGGGAGCCTCGATCGTGGCCGTCCGAATGGCCAGGTCTCGCAGGCTCATAGCGCTGACCGGCTCCAAGTCCTCCGGGGGTGCCGTCACCGGGATCTCCAGCGGATCCTCGGGAGCTTGCACCGCGATACCCAGGCGAACCACTCCGGCGGCCCCCGTTGCGTCCTCGCCAGCGCGCAGGTGGGTCCACAGGGTGCGGGGATCCGGGTGTTCTTGGGCCAGCCGCGCGATTTGTTTGCGCCGCGAGCGTTGAATGGCGTCCTTCACCGCATCGATATGGCGATGGAAACTCCGGCGCGTTTCGTCCACATTGCCCCCGGGCTGGAACATCATCACCATGGACCCCAGCATCATCAGTGGGAATACAAAGGTCATCGGGGAACGGCCGGAGCCCGATAACACCATGGCCCCCACCATGCCCAGCACGGCGACCAGCATGACTGCCGGCATCAGCATGCGAATGAACGGCTGTTTTTCCTTTGGCAGCGTCGGTGGCGCCTGCGCCTTCACGCTTTTCCTCCCCCATTGTGCTCGTCATCGTGTTCTTCCCCCGGTGGACTGAGCGCGAGTCCGATTAGGCAGCGTACTCCTTCCCCGCCCGCTGGGCAGGGGCAAAAACAAACTATCCACAGGGGGGTGGCTCACCCCGTCGCCGATGTCCGGCGCGGGCACTATGCTGTGTGCTCGCAGGGGGACACGTAGACGTTTGTGGGGAGGGATTTCTGCCGTGCTAGCAGTCAGTATCGCCATTCCGGCGCGCAATTCGGTGGTGGAGGCAGCCATCGCGGATCACATACCGGTCGCCGAGCTCATTCCGCACTTGGTCGACCCGGAGCCGGGCCAGCATTGGGTTTTGTCCCGGGCGACGGGGGACATTCGGCCGGAGCATTCGTTGGACCAGGCGGGGGTGCGCCCCGGGGAACGCCTCACCCTCGAGCAATCGGAGGTTGGTCGCTGCCCCACTCCCCCGATCGACGCTGTCGACGAGCTGACGGGCTCCGTCGGGACAAACCACTCCACCTGGATCTGCGCGATCATCGCCGCGCTGTTCGCCATTCGCAGCGTGCCGGTGTGGAATCCGCTGCAGTTTCATCCGGCCCGGCAGTTGGCTTTCCTGCCCGGAGGGTTGCCGGGGATGCTCGCCGGGCATGCGGGTGGCCGGCCGACCGCCGAAGGTGCGGACAACGCCTCGCAGCAGGCTTCCTCACAGGCGAGCGAGGCCGCGTCCTGGCTGACGGACTCGGGCGCGCTGGTCCCCCTCGTCCTCATCGCGCTGGCGGCCCTGGCCACCGCGGCCTTGTCTCTACACGATCGCAGGTTCGTCCCCATCGCCGCGATCTTGGGCTTCGGGGCGGGTCTGCACGTCAACGTCATGTGCGGTTGCCTGCTGGCCACGGCGCTCGTGTGGCGCCGAGGGTTTACACGGGTGCTGCTCGTGGCCCTCACCGCCTTTGCCGCCATCAACGTTGCTCCTGGGGTGACGCTCCTGGTCGCCCTGGTGGTGCTGGCGATCTCGGGGCAGATTGCGGTGGGGGTCGCGGGGATAAAGCTCCCGCGAGTACCGGCCACGGGGGTGTTTCGAGAGCCTGTGGATAACTCCGCTGGTTCCGCCGTTCCCACCCATTCGGCGCTCGTGGTGGCGTGCTGCATCGCCATCGTGGCTTGCGTGATGCAGATCCTCCCGCCGGGCTCGCAGCATCCGTCCGGCTGGGTCTGCGCCCTCCTCGTCATGGTGGTTCTCACCGGTGTGTCCTCCCGAGATTGCCGCCCGGTGCACGCAACTGCGGTGGCGGTCATGGCCGCTGTGGTTGGTCTGTGGTTGGCGTGGCACGTGTCGTGGGGGGTTCTCGTGCTGGCGCTGCTGGCCGTGCCGCTGATCAAACCGACTTCCCCGCTGTTCGGGCGAGCTGTGGATGCGGTGGAGAACGTGGCCTTCGCGGCGTGCGTTCCGCTCGCGCTGCACACCACTGGTCTGTTCGAGGCGATTAGGGGGATCGGGTGATGCACGCTCGGCCCTACCCCGTGCAGCCCACCTTCGAGCTGGCTCAACCGGCCCCGCCACACGCCGGGCACGTGCCATGCGAGGTACCTCTCCCCGGCAAGGCGCTACCGCTCGATCTCGGCAGTGGGTTTTCCGGGCCGGGACCTGCGGGCGTAGCCGAGGGCGGGGGTGCTACCGGCGGTGCCGGGGCTGCCGGGGTCTCGGGGAGTTCGATTGGGGACGCCAACTCCGTCACCCAGCGCCCCCTCAACGGCATCCGCCATGATCTGGCCACTGGCCGCGGGGTGAAGGTCGCCGTGGTGGACACGGGTGCAGCGATCCCCGACAGCACGGGGGACCGCGATACCTGCATCCTCCACGGCACCGTCACCGCCAGCGTGGTCCGCGCGGTCGCCCCGGAGGCGGAAATCGTGAGCTATCGCACGGCGGAGAAGAACTCACCCCGGGGTGAAGGGTTGCTGCACGTTGCGGTGGAGGCGATCAACCGCGCCATTGACGACGGGGCGAAGGTCATCAACGTGTCCCTCGTGGCCTGCGCGGAGACCCAGGGGCTTCGAGAGGTGGTGGACCGCGCCGAGGCCGAGGGCCGCATCATCGTCGCAGCCATTGGCAACACGGGGCAATGCCAGGAGGGGCTGGCTCCGTACCCCGCCCATCTGCCTTCGGTTCTCGCGGTGGGCGCCGTCGCTCCCCGGGTCGGCGGGCTCAGCGGACACCCCGTATCTGGCGGCGGTGGCCACCAAAAACAGGCGGCAGCGCTGGAAGGTAAGGGCGGGGCACGGGTGGCCCAGAAACCCGGTGGTCCTTCGCCGCAGATGGATCAGGGGCGCCTCCCGGCCGAGTACAACCTGCCTGGACCATGGGCCGACATCTACGCACCGGGCGGACCCGTCTCGGGCCAACTGGACACTCCAGACGGCCCGATCACCATCGTGGGCAATCCCGAGCCCTTCATCGGAACCAGCTTCGCGGCACCGGTCGTCAGCGGCACTGCGGCCCTCATGGCGCAGGTCGCCCCGCACACACCCCCGGCGGTGATGCGGGATATCCTGCTGGCCTCCGCTATCCCGGGGGGTTTCACGGACCATGCGCATCCCGTTCGGGTCATCGATCCCTCCGCTGCCCTATCCCGTGCGGCGGGGGTTCACCAGCGCCTGGCCTTGGGCGTGGACCCGGCGACGCATTCCCGTGATGTGGACAACCTGCTGCGCCCGGCCCACCCCGGTGTCGGCCACACTCACATCGGAGCGAAGCCGGTGGAGCACACGGCCACGAACTACACCGTGGCGGGGTCCTGTGGCCTGTTCGTTTCCCTCGCCGCTATTGCTGCTGTGATTGTGCGGGCACGACGCCAGCGCGGGCGCGCGACCCGTTGAGCGCCCCCGCATCTGGCAGCGGCGCGAGGATCCGCCACGGAACCTCGTCATAGGACGTAAAGCCCAGGGCGGCGAAGTCCTTCGCACTCCCCACGGTGTAGCGCAGACCGTGCTCACTGACCAGGACATAACCGCGCTCGGTGAGGACGGCGGCAGTGCCGCGCGGACCCAGGTAGGTCCGCTGGTCGCGGTTGTCCTGCGGCCGCTGCGCGGGAACAACTAGGCCTTCGCGTCCGACGCAGGGGACGGCAGGGGTCTGCCATTTCACCTCTGCGGCGGCGGGCACGTGGGGCAGCACCTCCGCCGAGGGCAGGGCGAGCAGCACAGACAGCGCCTGTTCCAGCGCCACGTCCGGCGCGTTCCACTCGGCGAGGACCCGCTGAGCCCCACGGACCTCCCCAACGCCCCCAGGTACGGCCACGAACATGCGCTCGCCGGCGGTAAACACCCGCCCGGAGACGTCATAGGGCGCCGGCAGACCGGTGGGCCCAGTGGGGAGGATAGAGTCCGCCCGCCGCTGGAACTGCTCGATGAACTCCTCCGAGACCTCCCCGGGTTGGACCCCCAGTGCCCGGCCCGTGCCCGGTGGAACGAGAGTGCGGGAATCCCGGTGGATAAGCCAGGTCCCAGAGGGGGAGGTGAGCACGGCGTTATCGATCTTCCTTGCCTGCGGCCCCGCAATGACGGTTCCGGAGTCGCACACGGCCCACTGCTGGCTGGGGGCAGGGGCTAGCCCGGGCACGTCACTGATACCCATCGGAACTCCCAGGGGCATCTTGGCGAGCTGGCCACTCGTCGCCTTCTTGACCTCCACCGGCTGCCCGAGAATCAACCGTGCCGACGCAACATTGGTGACCGGGTGATAGCCATCCTCCAGGCGCACATGAAGGGTGCCCTTCTCGTCCTGGGCCAACTCCGCTCCGTTCAGGGATGGCGCGGGCCGGAGCAGCGCCATCATCACTGCACCCCCGCAGATGAGCAGGGCCACCAACACGCCAACGATGAGGGCACGGCGCTGGCTTCGCAAAGGATCGTGGGCCATCCGCGGATCCCCGATGACGAGCGCGAGCTCCAATCTGCGCAGCAGAAAGTTGTAGCCGCTGACTTGCAACCCTGTAGTACGCACGGGTGTTGACTTCCCCTCCCCGGTAGAACCCCTCAACTACTCCCCCGCCGCAGTGACGCTACCGCGGCAGGCAGCCAGTCGATCCCCACAGACCCCAATGACTGGCGTAGACGGCTTATAGCTTCGCATGTTTGAATGTGCCGTGCATGGTGAACGGGGATTCGCTAGGAAAATATGAGGGGGACTTACTGATGAGCATCATGTCGGGCTTGCTCACTGCGGCTGTGGGCGGGCTCAGCACCGCGGTGGCTGGCGGGGCCTATACCTGGTGGAACCAAAGCTTCCGGGCCGGCCCCACGCAGACGGTAACGTGGTTTGACGTCTGGCTGCCGCCCGGGAATCTGTGGGGCGCTTTCGAGGGTGGAGGGTTGGAGGTATCCCTGCTAGTCGAAGCCCTCAGGCTGACGGAGAAGGAAGCTGCAAGCCTCCTCGTACGCCCCTCAGAGGGGCCGACGGTACCGACACGCCTGGGAATTCCCGGACCGGCGGCTACCCGGATGCCATGGGTCGCCGCCGCGTGCGGAGTCCTCTGCCACCCCAGCTCTAACACTCACGTAGGGGTCCCGGCAGGCACGATGATCTTCGTTCCGCCCGCCCCTTCCTGGAGGTTGGGGTTGTGTGTGGACGAGGCTCAACCGAGCGCTCTCGACGTGAACTTCGTGCCCGGGTCCACCATCGCGTTGCTTGGCTGCGGAGCTGCTCTTTTGGCGCACACCGTGCCTCGGAACCTCCCCTGGCTGCGAATCATCGGAGCTCCGGAGCAGGCCCACCAGCCAGCGGCATCGACCCAACAGTCGCAAAACATTGCCCCGGGAACCCGCGACTTCGCCGTCCCCCCAACGCGCCGGGCACCCACGGTACCCGCGCTCTCCACAACCCCCACCGCCCCGGAACAGGGCGGTGTCCTCGCCGCCTGGCAACGCGCGTGGGACGACGAAGGCCCGCGGACGTGTCGCCTGCTCGTCCTCTCCGAAGGTGAGGTACCGGGCCAGGTTTTCCCAGACCTGCTCATCCGCACCGACGGGACGATGGAAAGCCACGGCCGCCACATTCGCTTCCACTCACCCATGCTCCCGGGCGCTCATGCCGGACGCGGCGAGAGGAAACCTCGAATGCATTCAGGCCTCACTCGGCAGAGCGCTTCGCCCGCGTTTGCTGGGCCCGAGCGGCTAGCTCGCTGTCCGGGGGATAATCCACCTGCACCAGGTTCAACCCACAGGCGGGGGCCACAGGGACCTGGGAACTACGCTGCCGCTGGCGAAGCAGCCCGCTGGTGAAACCCTGGGGCCGGCGCCCCTCCCCCACGGTGAGACACGCCCCCACGAGCGAGCGGACCATGGACCAGCAGAACGCATCGGCAGTGACGTGTGCCTCGTACGTAGCCGGTTCTGCCGCGGTGGATACGTCCACCCATCGAAAGTCTTGGAGCTCTCGAACGGTCGTGGAACCCTCCCGGGCCTTGCAGAAGGCAGCGAAGTCGTGCAAGCCCAGCAGCGCCTCGGCGGCCACCTGCACTCGATTCAAGTCCACCGACCGGCCCCACCTCGCCGTGTCCCGGGCGCGAACGGGCAATGGCCCCGCAGGATCGCAGGTCACGCGATAGGTGTAGTGGCGTCGTAAAGCAGAAAAACGGGCATCGAAACCCTCCGGAGCAGCACTGGCCGAATGCACCCGGACATCAGCGGGCAACAGCCGGGAAAGCCGACGCACCAGATCCTCCGGCCGCCGCAGGGACCGCTGCTGGAAGGCCTGTGCAGGCAGGTTCACGTGCGCGACCTGGCCGTTGGCGTGGACGCCGGCGTCGGTGCGGCCGGCAACCACGAGGCGAACCGGTTGCCGGGCTACCAAAGCCAGCTTCTCCTCGATAACCCCCGCGACCGTGCGCAATCCCTCCTGGGTGGCCCAACCGTGGAAGTCGGTGCCGTCGTAGGCGATGTCGAGGCGGACCCGCACAGTTGAATCGGCTGGCGGAGAGGCGGCGGTGTCGGTCATCGTGCGTCCTCGATAATGGGTTCTTGGGCTGCATAGGATGTTAATGCCCGCCTCCGGTGCCAGACCTCGCCTGTCAGCAGATCTGACAAGCGGCCCGCTTCGGACACGGCAAGGTCGCGGACACGCGAAAACCCGATGCCGACCAAACGTGGCACCGGGTCCTTCCGTGAAGAAGTCGCGGGGGCGTCCCAGTGAGACCGGGAATACCCGCGCGGCCCTAATTACCGGTTTTCCGAAGCTTCCGTCTTCACGGTCTCCACGGTGTCCGCGGTGGTGGGATCCTCCACCACCGGGCTGGCCGGAATAGCGGACGCATCTGCGTCGGCATCCACGGACTCAGCGTTTTCCGTACCAGCTTCGGCCTGCACCTCGGCGGCCTCGGCCTCGGCAGCAGAGTCGGTGGCGGTCTCGGCCTCCACCTCGGGGGCATCGGTCTCAGCCTGGGTCTCGGCGCTGGCGGTCCCCTGGCCGCGCTTGGATGCGGCAACGCGGTTGGCCCGCTCGGCTTCGGTGGAGGCGGTCGGCTCCGTGACCAGGGAGATGCGGGAGATCGGGGCGTTGTCGCCCTTGCGGTTCTCCAGCTTGACGATGCGGGTGTAGCCACCGTTGCGGCCCTCGAACTTGGGAGCGACTTCCTCGAAGAGGTAGCCGACGACAGCTTTGTTCGGGATGAGCTTCAGCACGTTGCGACGGTCGGCGAGGGTGCCGGACTTGGCCTTCGTGATGATCTTTTCAACGTACGGGCGCAGCAGCTTGGCCTTGGCATCCGTGGTCTTGATGGCGCCGTGCTCAATGAGCTGAGCAGCGAGGTTGGACAGGATCTTCTTCTGGTGGGAAGCAGAACCGCCCAGGCGGGCGCCCTTCTTAGGGGTAGGCATGTGTTCTCCTCGTGTGGATTAGATATGAGCGCTTTGGGAGCGACTTACTCTGCGATGTCCTCGCCCTCGGTGTCGACCCACTCGCCGGTCTCGGCGTCGTAGCCGTCGATATCGCTGATGTCGAAGCCCTCGGGGGAATCCTTCAGCCCCAGGCCGAGCCCGTTGAGCTTGACCTTGACCTCGTTGATGGACTTCTGACCGAAGTTCCGGATGTCCAGCAGGTCCGATTCCGTGCGAGCGGCCAGCTCACCGACGGTGTGGATTTCCTCGCGCTTCAGGCAGTTGTAGGAACGCACGGAGAAGTTCAGGTCCTCGATGGGCATGCTGTAGGCGGCGATGTGCTCCGTCTCCTGTGGGGACGGGCCGATCTCGATGCCCTCGGCCTCCAGGTTGAGTTCCTGCGCCAGGCCGAACAGTTCCACCAGGGTCTTTCCTGCGGACGCCAGGGCATCGCGCGCGGTGATGGAGTTCTTCGTCTCCACATCGATGATCAGCTTGTCGAAGTCCGTGCGCTGGGCGACACGGGTGGCCTCGACCTTGTAGCTGACCTTCAACACCGGGGAGTAGATCTGGTCCACGGGGATGCGGCCGATTTCCGCGGTGGCCTGCGCAGCGGGGACGTAACCGCGGCCGCGCTCTACCACCATCTCGATCTCCAGCTTGCCCTGATCGTTGAGGGTGGCGATGTGTAGGTCCGGGTTGTGCACCTCCACGCCAGCCGGGGGAACAATGTCCGCACCGGTAACCGCACCGGCGCCCTCCTTGCGCAGGTACATGGTGACCGGCTCGTCGGAGTCGCTGGACAGAACCAGGGACTTGATGTTGAGGATGATGTCCGAGACATCTTCCTTCACACCCGGGATGGTGGTGAACTCGTGCAGAACGCCCTCGATCTGGATGGAGGTCACAGCCGCCCCCGGAATGGAGGACAGCAGCGTACGGCGCAGGGAGTTACCTAGGGTGTAGCCGAAGCCCGGCTCCAGGGGCTCGATGATGAACTTGGAGCGGGAGGGGTCAACGTATTCCTCGGTGAGGGTGGGGCGCTGGGAAATCAGCATGGAACTTCTCCTATTCGGCGACCGCTATTTGACGCCGGTAGAGGGCTGCTCCCTCCCCGGCGGGCCAGGAAGGAAGCTAAGGCTTTCGTATGAGTTAAGTCTCGCAAGACCCTGCCCCCCCAGCCACCACGTAGCACGCGGTGGAGGGCGGCGGGGCAAGCGTGGGGGGTCCTACTTACTTGGAGTAGAACTCGACGATCAGCTGCTCCTGCAGCGGAATGTCGATCTGGGCGCGCTCGGGCAGCTGGTGCACGAGGATGCGCAAGGTGGAGGGGACAACCTGCAGCCACGCGGGGACCACGGCGTCCACAAGACGTTCCTGGGCCTCTTCGAACCACAGCATGCCGCGGGACTTCTCCCGAACGTCGATGATGTCGTACTGGGAGACCTGGAAGGACGGCACGTTGATCTTCTTGCCATTCACTGTGAAGTGGCCGTGGGACACAAGCTGGCGGGCCTGTCGGCGGGTCCGGGCGAGACCAGCGCGGTAGACCACGTTGTCCAGGCGGGACTCCAGCAGGATCACCAGGTTGTCGCCGGTCTTGCCGGACCGCCGGTTAGCTTCTGCGTAGTAGCGGCGGAACTGCTTTTCCATGATGCCGTAGGTGAAGCGAGCCTTCTGCTTCTCCTGTAGCTGGATGAGGTACTCGGACTCCTTGATGCGGGCGCGGCCAGCCTGCCCCGGGGGGTAGGGGCGGCGCTCGAAGGAGTTGTCTCCGCCGACGAGGTCGACGCGGAGACGGCGGGATTTACGGGTTGCAGGGCCGGTGTAACGAGCCATGTGCTTTTCTCCCTATCCTTTCTGTTCTTAGACGCGGCGGCGCTTCGGCGGGCGGCAGCCGTTGTGCGGCTGGGGGGTGACATCGGCGATGGTGCCAACCTCCAGGCCTGCGGTGGACAGGGAACGAATAGCGGTTTCGCGGCCGGACCCGGGGCCCTTGACGAACACGTCGACCTTCTTCATGCCGTGGTCCATGGCCTTACGGGCGGCGGACTCGGCGGCCAACTGCGCGGCGAAGGGGGTGGACTTACGGGAGCCCTTGAAACCCACGTGACCGGAGGAGGCCCAGGCGATGACGGCACCCTTCGGGTCCGTGATGGACACGATGGTGTTGTTGAAGGTGGACTTGATGTAGGCGTGGCCCTGGGCCACGTTCTTCTTGACGACGCGGCGCCCAGTGCGGCGTGCGCCGGAACGAGTCTTCGGAGGCATAAGCGGTTACTTCTTCTTTCCTGCGATCGTCTTCTTCGGTCCCTTACGGGTGCGAGCGTTGGTCTTGGTGCGCTGTCCACGCACGGGCAGGCCACGGCGGTGGCGCAGGCCCTGGTAGCTACCAATCTCGATCTTGCGGCGGATGTCGGCCTGGATCTCGCGGCGCAGATCGCCTTCGACCTTCCAGGAGTTTTCGATGACATCGCGCAGGGCGGTTAGCTGCTCGTCGGTGAGGTCCTTGGAGCGCAGGTCAGGGGAGATGCCGGTCTTTTCCAGCAGTTCCTTGGAACGGGCCGGGCCAATTCCGAAGATGTAGGTCAGTGCGACCTCCATGCGCTTATCGCGGGGGAGGTCAACACCAGCAAGGCGTGCCATATGGCAGTTCCTTCCGGAGTCAATTCAGCGGCGGTTTTCTCCACACTCGCCCCGCCGAACTCTCCCCTCCTTCGACCTCTCCTCCCCTGCTCTGTCCGCCGGGGAGTTAGCGATAACTCAAACGCGCCGTTGGAAGCTAGGAGGTGGAGTTGAAAGATGGATGGTTCGTCGGGCTCCAGCCGCCGCGGCCGGAGGTTGTGACCGGGCGATGGTGCGGTGCTGGCCGTTGCTCTGTTAGCGAAACCCCGTTGTGATGCTCGACGGGATAATGATTGAAACAAACCAAGGGCCCCGCACTCACCCGGATGGATGTGTGGAGGCGTACGAAGTTGGTGCTTACTTGTAGCGGTAGACGATGCGCCCGCGGGTGAGGTCGTAGGGAGACAGCTCCACTACCACCCGGTCCTCCGGGAGGATACGGATGTAGTGTTGGCGCATCTTGCCGGAGATGTGGGCCAACACCTTGTGGCCGTTATCCAACTCGACACGAAACATCGCATTGGGCAGGGGCTCGACAATGCGGCCCTCTACCTCGATGGCGCCTTCCTTTTTTGCCATATCCTCCACGCTTCCCCATCGCGGTGATTCGCGATGGTTGCAGGCTTGTTCAAGTTTCTCTCGGGCCTGATGAACCCTGGTGCATCGTCATGGCTTGGCATTGCACCACCCGACAACCCTACACGCGAGCTGGTCACGGCCCAAATTGGCGCGAGAGGTCGCCTTTCGCCAACCGGTTAACGATGAGCGCAATGGCCCCGTCTCCCGTGACGTTGGCGGCGGTTCCGAAAGAGTCGATAGCGATGTACGCGGCTATCATCAGGGCCACCTGCCCCTCGTCAAAGCCCAGTTGGCTTTGCAGCAGCCCGACTGCGGCCATGATCGCCCCGCCGGGCACCCCGGGCGCGGCGACCATCATGATGCCCAAGAGGAGGATGAAGCCGACCGCCGCCCCGGCCCCAATCCCCTGGCCGGTGAGGAAGAGAATAGCGAAGGCGAAGAGGCAGATCTTCATCATGGATCCGGACAGGTGCACGGTGGCGCACAGGGGCACCGCAAAGCCGGCCACGGATTCCCCCACCCCGTTGCGGATAGTCGACTTCAGCGTCACGGGAATAGTGGCAGCGGATGAGGAGGTGCCCAGCGCGGTGAAGTAGGCGGGCAGCATGTTCTTCAGCGCGGCGAGGGGATTGGTTTTCGCCACGGCCCCGGCGAGGAGATATTGGGCGACGAGCAGAATCCACGTCATGGCGGTGGCCAGCAGCAGGACCTTGCCGAAGGATGTGAGGGTTGTGATGAGGTTGCCGTTCATACCCAGGGAGAGAAACATGCCGAAGATGTAGATCGGCAGTACCGGGATGATGAACCCCTCGATGACCCGCATGATGGCGCCGCGGAGCTCCTCAGCCCCGGCCTGGAGCCGCCGGGCACCCGTGGCGGCCATGGCAATGCCCAGCGTGAATGCCAGCAGCAGGGCGGCCATCACTTCGAAGGGCGCGGGCATCTCGACGGTGAAGTAGGGCGCTAGGGCCCCTTTCTCCACGTCCACCGCCTGAACCATCGAGTTCCCGCGAAGCATGATCGGGTAGACGGCTGTGGCCACCAGGTAGGCGACCAGCCCGGAGACGATCGTGGAGCCGTAGGCGATTCCTGCCGTGACCCCGAGCCACTTTCCAGCGCCTGCGCCGAGGCTGGAGATGGCGGGGGTGATGAGCGCGAAAATGAGGACGGGGACGAAGAACTTAAGGAAGTTGCCGAACAACCCGTTGAAAGTGACGAACACCCGCCCCAGCCAGTCTGGGAAGAAGAGGCTGCAGATCACTCCCAGCACTATGGCGATGATGATCTTGAACAACAGGGAGGAGCGGATTCGGCGGACGTCCATACTGCAGATCCTATCGCCCGCGATATGCGCGCGGGGTAAGGATGCGCGGCCCTTCCGCCGTGGCGGCTACTGTGTGCTCCCAGTGGCTGGAGTAGGAACCATCTGCGG
The DNA here is from genome assembly GCF_028609845.1 of Corynebacterium heidelbergense. NCBI lineage: Bacteria > Bacillati > Actinomycetota > Actinomycetes > Mycobacteriales > Corynebacteriaceae > Corynebacterium > Corynebacterium heidelbergense. The sequence continues at coordinate 1,975,822 of NZ_CP063191.1, forward strand.
TCACGACGGACCATTCGTCGGCCAGGACGGTGGAATCCGGGGTACCCAGAGCCAACATAGGTTCGATGGCGAGCACGGAGCCCTCCACGATCTTCGGCCCGTGGCCGGGGTCGCCCTCATTGGGTAGGTAGGGATCTTCGTGCATGGCCCGGCCGATGCTGTGGCCACCGTAGCCGTCGACGATGTGGAGGGGCACGCCGAATTTCTCCTCCGCCCGAGCAGTGGCCTCCTCTAGGGCCCAGGACACATCGGTGAGGCGATTACCCGGGACCATTGCTTTAATCCCCTCGTCCAGTACCCAGGCAGTGGCCTCATTGAGACGATGGTGTTCATCGGCCAGCGTGCCGATACCGAAGGTCCAAGCGGAGTCCCCGACCCAACCGTCAAGGATCGCCCCGCAATCCACGCTGAGCAGGTCACCGTCGCGGAGCACCACGTCGTCGGCAGGTATGCCGTGAACGATCATGTCGTTCGGGGAGCTGCAGATAGATCCGGGGAACCCTTGATAGCCCTTGAAGGCGGGTACGGCTCCGGCCGATCGGATCACGTCTTCGGCGATGGCGTCCAATTCTAGGGTGGTGACGCCAGGGCCAGCAGCGTCACGAACAGCTTCTAGCGCCCGACCGACGATCTCGCCGGCAGCCTGCATCACCTGGAGCTGCTCAGGGTTTTTGGCCGCGATGACCCTCTTCTTCTTACGGAATGCCACAGTGTCTGCCAGTCGGATACGGAAGGGCCCCGCTACTTATCGAGGGCGTCGAGGGTGGCGGCGGTGATGTCCTCCACGTTGCCCTCGGCATCAATGTTCAACAGGATGTCCTGGTAGTGCTCGATGAGCGGGGCGGTTTCGGTTCGATACACCTCCAGGCGGGTGCGGATGGTGTCCTCGTTGTCGTCACCGCGACCGCGGGCTAGCATCCGCTCGACCACCACATCCTCGCTCACCACGTAGTTGATGACGTGGTCCAGACGGAGGCCTTTATCGGCCAGCATCTTTTCCAGCAGTTCGGCCTGCTCGATGGTTCGGGGGAACCCGTCGAGGAGAAACCCGTCGGCGGCGTCGTCATGCTCCAGGCGGTCCTGGACCATGTTTGCGGTGACCTCGGTGGGTACCAGCTTGCCCGAGTCGATGTATTCCTGTGCCTGCTTGCCCAGGTCCGTGCCCTTGGAGATGTTTGCCCGAAAGAGATCACCCGTGGAGATGTGGGGGATCGTGAGGGTGTCCGAGAGGAGGGCTGCCTGGGTGCCCTTGCCTGCACCGGGAGGGCCGAGGAGAACGAGTCTCATTTCAGGAATCCTTCATAGTTAGCTTGCATGATTTGCGATTCCACCTGCTTGACGGTTGTCAGCGCGACGGAAACGAGGATGAGGATGGCGGTACCACCGAACGGTAGATTCTGGCCGCCTGTCTGTACGCCCATGTTAATGAGAATGTTCGGCAGGACTGCGATGGCACCGAGGTAAATAGCGCCGACGATGAGGAGCCGGTTCATGACATAGCCGAGATATTCCGCCGTGGGACGGCCCGGGCGGATGCCGGGGATGAATCCGCCGTACTTCTTCATGTTGTCCGCCTGATCGTATGGATCGTATTGCACGGAGACGTAAAAGAACGAGAAGAAGATAATCAGGCCCAGGTAGATGAGGATGTACTGCCAAGCTGACGGGTCCGTTAGCGTTGTGACCACGTTGCGGTTCCACCAGTTGCTCTGGGTGCTGGGATTCGATGACCCGGATTGGATGATCTGAGTAATCAGGATGGGGACGGTCAGCAGGGAGGAGGCGAAGATGACTGGGATCACACCCGCCTGGTTCACCTTGAGCGGCAGGTAGGTGGAAGTCTCCCCGTACTGGCGTCGCCCAATCATTCGCTTAGCGTATTGCACCGGAACGCGGCGCTGACCCTGCTCGATGAAAACAACCCCGACCACCAGGATAAGAACCCCGGCCATCACGGCGGCAAAGACAACGCCGCCGGAGTTCTGCAGGATGGAGGCGCCCTCCGCGGGTAGACGGGTGGCGATGCCGGCGAAGATGAGCAGAGACATGCCGTTGCCGATGCCCCGGTCGGTCATAAGCTCGCCGAACCACATGAGCAGAACGGCCCCGGCGGTCATGGTCAACACCATGACAATCAGACCGAAGATACCCACGTCGGGCTTCAGCACCGGCACCCCCTGGCCGAGGAGCTGCTGCCGGTCGGCGAGCGCCACGATGCCGGAAGACTGGAGCAGCGCTAGCCCAACAGTAAGGTAGCGGGTGTATTCGGTCATTTTCGCCTGACCAGTCTGCCCCTCCTTTTTCAACTGCTCGAATCGGGGGATCACCACTGTGAGCAGCTGAACGATGATCATCGCCGTGATGTAGGGCATGATCCCAACCGCGAAGATGGAAAGCTGTAGCAGCGCGCCGCCGGAGAACATGTTGATCAGTCCGTACACGGGGGACCGTTCAGTGAGGTCCTGCACCCGCTGGTTGATCAGCTGATAATCCACCCCGGGGGTGGGGATCTGGGCGCCAATTCGGTACAGCACGATCAGCGCAAAGGTGAAGACGATCTTCTTGCGCAGATCGGCGTTCTTGAACGCCGAGGCGATGGCGGACAAACTTGCCTCCTGGGGGTGTTTAGCTGGCTGGTACCGGGGCTGTGTGGTCTCCGGCCCGGCGTGCAACCATTTGAGAATAGCAGCGTGCCCGGATGGGGGAAACACGCAGGAGCCACCGCTCGTCCTTGGCGGGGCCTGGGTGGATACGCAAAACCGCACCCCACGCTGGGAGGTGCGGTTCGTTACTGAGCCCGAGGGGCACGCCTTAACGGCGACCCCGACGGCTCCTTAAGCCTCGGTGGTCGAGCCACCTGCGGCTTCGATCTTCTCCTTGGCGGAGCGGGAGAACTTCTGGGCGGTGACGTTAATCTTCACGGAGATCTCGCCATTACCCAGAACCTTCACCGGCTGCTTAGCGCGGACGAGACCCGCGGAGACGATATCCGTCACGGTCACTTCCCCACCGTTCGGGAAGGCCTTCTCCAGATCGCCGACGTTGACCACCTGGTAGGTAATCTTCGCCGGGTTCTTGAAGCCCTTGAGCTTCGGCAGGCGCATGTGCAGCGGCATCTGGCCACCTTCGAATGCGGCCGAAACCTGCTTGCGGGCCTTGGTGCCCTTGGTACCACGACCGGCGGTCTTACCCTTGGACGCTTCACCGCGACCGACACGGGTCTTCGGCTTGTTAGCGCCCTTGGCGGGCCGGAGGTCGTGGAGCTTGATGGGTTCGCTCATCTTTACTCTCCTGCCACTTCTTCAACCTTGACCATGTGGCGCACAACGTTGATCTGCCCACGCACGGACGGTGCGTCCGGGCGAACAACTTCTTGGCCGATGCGCCGCAGGCCGAGGGAGCGCAGCGCGTCGCGCTGGCTCTTGCGTGTTCCAACAGTTCCTCGGAGCTGAGTGATTTTCAGTGCCATTGGTTCCTAGGCCCCCTGTCCTGCAGCGCGTGCGCGAAGCATGGCGGCGGGTGCAACCTCTTCCAGGGACTTGCCGCGGCGAGCGGCAACTTCCTCGGGGCGCACTAGCTGTTTTAGGCCGGCGACGGTTGCGTGGACGACGTTGATGGCGTTGTCCGAGCCCAGGGACTTCGACAGGATGTCCTGCACGCCTGCGCATTCGAGCACGGGGCGGGCAGCACCGCCGGCGATCACACCGGTACCCGGGGCGGCGGGGCGCAGGAGCACGATCCCCGCTGCGGCCTCACCCTGAACGGGGTGGGTGATGGTGCCGTTGATCATGGGGACGCGGAAGAAGTTCTTCCGGGCTTCCTCGGCACCCTTCTGGATGGCGGCGGGGACTTCCTTGGCCTTGCCGTAGCCAACGCCGACCATGCCTTGCCCGTCGCCGACGATCACAAGAGCCGTGAAGCTGAAGCGACGACCACCCTTGACCACCTTGGACACGCGGTTGATGGTGACGACTCGCTCCATGTACTGGTTACGCTCGTCCTGCTGGCCGCGGCGATCGTTGCGCCCGCCGCGGTCGTTGTTTCGCTCGTTGCCGCGGCCGCCGCGCTCGTTGCGGCCCCCACGGTTGTTATCGGCGGAGCGTCCGCCGTTACGGTCACGTTCCGACATCACGCGTTCCTTCCGTTGATGCTGTTCTTTGCGGTGATCATTAGAACTTCAGACCACCTTCACGAGCTGCGTCGGCCAGCGCTGCAACGCGGCCGTGGTACTGGTACCCGGCGCGGTCGAAGACCACGGAGGTGATACCGGCTTCCTTGGCGCGCTCGGCGATGAGCTGGCCAACCTTGGCGCCGCGGGCCTTCTTGTCGCCCTCCATGTTGCGCACGTCGGCTTCCATTGTGGACGCCGCTACCAGGGTGTGGCCGACAGTGTCGTCGATGACCTGGACGTGCATGTGCCGGGAGGTCCGGTGCACGACGAGACGCGGGGTCTCGGCGGTGCCGGAGAGGTTCTTGCGAATGCGGAAGTGACGGCGGGAACGTGCAACGCGACGGCGGGTGGAGATGTCCTTGCCCACCGGGAGACGCTTGCCGGACTTGTTGCTTTCGGTTTTGCTCATTACTTACCCGTCTTTCCGACCTTGCGACGGATCTGCTCACCTTCGTAGCGGATGCCCTTGCCCTTGTAGGGGTCATCCTTCCGCAAACGGCGGATGTTGGCGGCGATCTGTCCGACCTGCTGCTTGTCGATACCGGCGATGGAGAACTTGGTGTTACCATCCACGGCGAACGTCACACCTTCCGGTGCTTCGATGAGCACGGGGTGGGAGTAGCCGAGGGCGAACTCCATGTTCTTGCCCTTGAGCTGCACGCGGTAGCCAACACCGAAGATTTCCATCTTGATGGTGTAACCCTCGGTCACGCCGACGACCATGTTGTTGATCAGCGAGCGGGACAGGCCGTGCAGGGAGCGGTTCTTGCGGTGGTCATCCGGGCGGGACACGATAATCTCGTTGTCCTGCTGGGTGACGGAAATCGGCGCGGGGATCTGCTGGGACAGGGTGCCCTTGGGGCCCTTGACCTCAACGTCCTGGCCGTTGATGGTGACGGTGACGCCAGAGGGGACGGACACCGGTGCCTTGCCAATACGAGACATGGATGCTCCTCCTCTACCAGACGTAGGCGAGGACTTCGCCGCCCACGCCCTTGTTGTTGGCCTCACGGTCGGTCAGCAGGCCCTGGGAGGTGGAGATAATGGCCACACCCAGACCGCCGAGAACCTTCGGCAGATTGTTGGACTTTGCGTACACACGCAGGCCGGGCTTAGACACGCGGCGCACACCGGCCACAGAACGCTCCCGCGAGGGACCGTACTTCAGCTCGATCTGCAGGGTCTTGCCAGCCTTGCCGTCTTCACGATCGGCGACGGTGTAATCAGCGATGTACCCCTCCTGCTTCAAGATTTCGGCGATGTTCACCTTGAGCTTGGAGGAAGGCATCGAGACGGAATCGTGGAACGCGTTGGAAGCGTTCCGCACGCGAGACAACATGTCCGCGATGGGGTCAGTCATGGTCATAAGCGACCTATAAACCTTTCTCGTTGCGGTTCCCGCTAGATCCACCTAGGCGTTACCGGGCTTGGACGGTGACTAATCACGCTCCTCCAGGCCAAATAGCCTGGGGCGCTCGCTACCGTGTGTCGCTCGGCCGCAGCGGCGAGGGGCCTACAACAAAGTTGATGTACGGGAAGTGTCCCCACATCCGGGCAGGGACACGCTTCCGTAACCCGATTGGGCACAGGAAGACTGAATAAGCCTAGCAACCGGCGGAAACTTGGCCAAAATCCTGCCTTCTCGCCCGGCAGCGGCTTCCTCTCAGGAGGTAAAACGCTGCCTCCTGCGGGGAACCGTCACTTCCCACCGGGGACCCGTCAGCGCGGTGCTAGGACACTCCTGCGCACCCTAGGGATCCCAAAGGGGGCCGGGTATCTGAGGGCCACCGGCATTGGGAAAGGTCCACGGTTATGCTGACGTGCTCGCCATTGCGGTTCGCATACTGGCTTCGCAGCGGAGCCTGCCCATAATCCAGGAACAACTCTCTCGTTGTGCTTTCCCTGCTCCCATTGTCCCCTCCGTTCTTCGCCGTGACGGTGGCCGGGGCGTCCAGTTGCAGGAAAACAACCCTCTCACCCGGGCTAATGGGGTTTGCGTATTCCGGCTGGTAACTGGCCTTGAATTCCTGCATGCTCCTGGCCCGCACCGTCCCGGTGAACGTGTAGTTGCCGGTAGCGCCCGACCCGCCGGAAGTACCCGGGGCTGGAGCTCCGCCTCCGGCTGCCCCACCACTCGGTGCGGAACCACCCCCGCCGGCATCGGAATAGATGTAAACGTGGGCGTCGTTCCCGCCGGCACAATGCACGGTTGCCCCACCCGAACAGCTCATGGTGTACGTCGTTGACGTGGACGGGGAAGTCGCCACGACAGTCTGGTTGGCGTTGCCAGTACTGATCCACTGCTGGATGAAGGTGTCGTACACGATTTGGGCAAACCCCTCGGTGGTATTCGGCCCAGCGGCGAACCGCGGGTACTGCGCCGGACTCCGCTGCGCCCCAGCTTGGGCGCCTCCGCCCAAGCTGGGGGATGGCATGGCCACCGCACTGCTCGGGGCCGGGGATTGCACGGGGTCCGAATGATGCGGGGTACTACAGCCGGCACACTGCAAGGCACCTACGCCACACGCAGCGAGAACAGCTATCCGCGCCGTCTTACGGTTCGGTTTTAGTCCGCTCTGCATGCCGATCCCCTGCTTTCATCTCGTCGAGGCAACCGAAACGAACCCTCTCCACTCGAA